>NZ_JBSHBL010000088.1:0-40746 GCF_053611985.1 Streptomyces sp. NPDC054770 | reverse complement strand
GTGACACAACCCCCTCCCTTTTCTTTTTTCCGTCCCGGCCCGCCCCCGTTCCGGAGAGTCAAGAAACCATCAAAGATAGATTACCCACCCTTTAAGAGTGGAGATTGTCTTAGGTGGTTATCGCATGGCCGAAAAGGAACCTCTTGCTCCGGATTCTCGATAGAGTTTTTCGGCCCACTCGTACTGCACGGTCCGGACACCCGTACGCGCCGCCGCCTGCAGCAGTTCCCACCAGAGCCCGCTTTCCGCCCATTGTCCGAATCTCCGGTGCGCGGTCTGCCAGGACACACCGAATATTCTGGGTAATTCCCTCCAGGGCGAACCCGTGACCACCACGAACGCGATGGCGGCGAAGACGGATTCACTGTCGGCCGGAGCCGATCCGCCGCCCTGCGGGCGCCGCACCGGCGCAGGTACAAGTGGAGCGGCCAGCTTCCACAACTGAGCCGGAGCAAACCACGAGTAACGCTCGTCCACGAGTTCCATATTTTTCTGCATCACGCAGAGTATCTACCACCGGAGACGCGGCTGAATCCTTGCGTGGGGCGCTTTCCGCTTCATAGCCTCCTCATCGACTGCAAGGGGTCGATGTGCAGAGAAACGACCCCGCAGTACTCGAAAGCGAGTAAGCATCCCATTTTTTCGTGGAGGGAATTCATCATGCGCAAGAACGCGCGTTACGCGATCGCCGTCGGCGCCCTTGCCGCGGTCGGCATCGGCATCGGCATCGGCCCGGCCCTCGCGGACACGCAGCAGCACCATGCCACCGCGCCCACGTACACCGACAAGGACGTCACCTCGCTGCTCGCCTTCGGCACCGGCCGGATCGCGCAGCAGCACCCTGCCACCCTCAAGGCGCTGGGCGAGAAGCCCCGCTCGGCAACCAGCCAGGCCGTCGACGAGCTGACCGGAGCCCTCACCAAGGTCGACCCCACGTACCACACGGTCGTCACCGAGGGCCTGCAGAGCGGCAACCCGTACCAGGTGCAGGCCGCCCTCAAGACGTACGGATCCGACGTGAAGCAGCTCGCCGCGACCAAGGGCACCGCCGTCAACCCGAACGGCTCGTGGTTCGTGTGGACGGACAACGCGCTCGTCCAGACCGGGACCGTCGCCACGACCGTCGCGGCCGTCGCCGAGGTGGGCGTCGTCACCGTGGTCGCCTACGCGCACAACGACGACCAGTCGCAGTTCACCCAGGAGTCGATTGCCGCGAGCGTGGTGAACGCCTTCTGACCCAGGCCCGGCTGGGCACCAAGTGAGCGGCCGGTGCCGGAGCCCCGTGGCTTCGGCACCGGCACCCCACCGTGGAGGAACCCCGGATGACCGCCCTTGACACCGACGCGCTGGAAGCCGCCGCATGCCGGCGTGCCTTCCGTGCGACGGGTACCGCCGTACTCGCCTTCTTCCTGCTGACGATCTTCTTCGCCATGCCCGGCAATGTGCTCACCCGCTCCTGGATGGGCGGCCTGAAGAGCGCGTTCACCATCACCGCCCCGCAAGGCTGGGCGTTCTTCACCAAGAGCCCGCAGAGCATCGACCTCTACGCCTACCGCGACAGTGGCCACGGCTACCCGAGCCTGCTCAAGACCCCCCAGGTCAAGCCGTCGAACTACTTCGGGCTCAGCCGCGAGCAGCGCGCCCAGGGGCCCGAACTCGCCGGCCTCGCCCGCTATGTGGCCCACTGGGACGCCTGCCCGGAGCAGCAGATCACCCCGTGCCTCCAGGCCGCGTTCGGCCGCCCGGTCCGTAGCGTCGACAACGACTCGCCCACCCCGACGCTCTGCGGCGACCTGGTGCTCGCCGAGCAGCGGCCGACGCCGTGGGCGTACCGGAACTTCACGAAGGACACCACCCGTGTCCAGGACACCGTCCACATACGGGTGCGCTGCCACGCGAAGGAGCGCGGCCGGTGAACCCGCTCGACGTACTGGAGCACGCAGCGCGCCGCTTCGACCCGCGCAGCGTCTGGTTCGGCTGGGGCCGCACGGTCATCGCCCTGGCGCACGTCCTGACGCTTGCGCTGACCCCGCCCGCCTATCTGATGCCGCCGGTCATCGACCAGGGGGCGCCTCCGCAGTGCGGTGGGGTACGAGCCGTGTCCGCGTACTGCCTGGGCGGCGACGCCATCGGGCAGGAGTGGCGGCGCTGGGTGATGGTGGCGCTGCTGCTGCTCGTCGCATCGGGCTACCGGCCACGCTGGACCGTGCTTCCGCATGCGTGGGTCACCTTCTCCATCGGCGTCAGCATCTCGCTGCCCGACGGCGGTGAGGCCATCGCGCGGATCGTCTGCCTGTTGATCATCCCGATGGGCCTCGCCGACGACCGGGTGTGGCACTGGGGCCGGCCGGTCACGCAACTGCACCCGGGATCAAGGGGCATGGCGTTCGCCGCCTTCCTCGGAGTGCGGCTCCAGCTGGCGATCCTCTACATGCAGAGCGGTGTCAGCAAGTGGGGTGTCCCGGACTGGCTGAACGGCTCGGCCGAGTTCTACATCCTGCGCAGCCCCCTGTTCGGCGCGGCGGGCCCGCTGAAGCCGCTCCTGCTGTGGATGTCGGACAACTCCCTCGTGGTGGCGGGGATGTCGTGGGGCGCCATCCTCGTGGAGATCGTCATCGCGGTGTTCCTGCTCAGCCCGACGCGCTGGCGGCGCATGGCGTTCGGGCTCGATCTGGCCCTGCACATCGGCATCATCGTGACGATGGGCCTGTGGAGCTTCGCCCTGATCATGATGGGCTCTGCGGCGATCGCGGCAGCACCGGACCAGTTACCGGAAGCGGCTCCTGACCGGGGACCCGGCGCGGAGAGCGACACAGGGGCCGGTGCCGGCCCCGGGCCGGGAGCTCGCACGACCTCCGAGTCGTTGCCCGCTTCGGCCGCGTGAGGCCGCGGGGCGACCGCCATGTCGAGCCGCCCGAGGAGATCGTCCTGCCGCGGGTCCGGCTGCCCGGCCGAAGGACATCCCGGAGCGGCTCGGTCAGGGGCCCTGTCGGTCGATTCGGGGCCCCACCTCATCCTCCGCGGGCTGTGACGTCGATGATCTCCACGGACAGACCGGTGCCCGCCGAGGCAGTGCTGATCAGGTCGGTGCGGGACTTCTTCACCGGTCGTGTCGGGCCGTACGACGGCATCGGCGGTGGGCCGGCGGCGGTCATGGCTCCCCCTGGGGTGTTCGGTCGGTTCGAGGATGGGCGGAGCGGGCGGGAATCCGCGGTCGCCCCTACCGCCAGCCGCCGGTGAAGTCGCTGCTGAGCTGGGCGTCGCAGATGTTGTAGCCGCCCGACGCGTGCCCGGACTTCGTCTGCCCGTCCACGGTCACGCTGCAGTTGATGTCCCCCGAACCCTGCAGCTGGGCGTTGAGCGTGTAGTACATCGCCCCCTTCTCGAGGGGCAGGGCGGCCTCGAACCTGCCGTCCTCGAACACGCCCTTGCGGGTGTCGCTGTCGGAGCCGTAGTTGATGTCGAGACCGCCCAGCACTCCGGCCGGGGCGGTCCCCCAGACCTTGAAGACGGCGGTCTTCGGGGCGCCGGCCTTCTTGCTGTCGTCCTTGGCACCGGCGGCCGTCCTGTTGCGGGTCGTGGTGGTGGACCCGGACTTCGAGGTACTGCTGCCGGAGCCGTTCGAGCCGCCGCCGCTGACGGCCGCGGCGGCGATGCCAAGGACGACGGTCAGGCCGACGAGGCCGAGGCAGCCGAGACCCATGGCCTTCCCCGCACCGGGTCCCTTTTTCGGCGGCTGCCCGTACGGCTGCTGCGGCTGCTGGTTGTTCACGGGTCCCCCTGAGGCGTCTGCTGCTGAAAACAAGATGTGTGACATGTGGAGATGACGGGCGTTTGCCGCTTAACTGGTGGATTCACCCAATCGTGGTAGATCGGCCAGACGGGGTCAGCGGCGCAACTCCCGTCACCGGAACGCAAAGGTCGTCGGCCGTCTGTCGTGCAGCCGGGTGGCGCAGAAGCTTCCTGAGAGCCGTCGTTGTCAGACCCTTCCGGCATGCTCTGCCCATGCTGATAGCGACGAACAACCAGGGCCACGTGCTGAAGAACCCCTCGGAGCCGGCGATGGCCGCGATGCTCGCGGACCTTCGACAGGGCGGCCATCTGATCCTTGAGCGGCAGGACGAGGACGTCGAGGGTGACTGGTACATCCAGGTGCTGTTCCGGGACAACGACACCTACCAGTTGGAGTACCGGGACGGCGTCCCCGCGGAGCACTACCAGACCCTCACCACCGACCGGGAGAAGGCCGGTCAGGCACTGCTCGACTGGGCGGCCGGTGAGCCGGACTGGCAGAGCGGCTTCACGTGGAACAACCTCGGCGCCATGTTCGCGGCCCCGGTCGCCGAGACCACGGATCAGCCCGGCGCCTAGCCTCGCGCTGCTGATGGTCATGCCGTCAGGTCGTCTGTGCCCCGCCCTGGTGGCGGCACCCCCGAAGTGGGGTCGCGCCGCCACGGTAGGGTCTGCCTCCGCCGACGGGGAGGAGACGGCAGGTGACGGCGTACCGATTGGGCTACGCGGAGGGACAGTGGACGGTCTGGATCGCCCTGGGCCTGGCGGCAGTCTGGGTTGCGACAGGCCGGTGGCGGGACTACCCGCGCGCTGACGGCAGGAACGCGGAACAGATCGCCGCCGTGGTGCGGCGCCGGTCCCGGTTGGTCAACCGCTCGATCCTCGCGGTCGCCTCGCTGTGGATCCTGGCGAACATCGCTGTCGAGGTCTGGGTGGTACGGCGGTGACTACCGTCGCGGAGCCCTGTGCATGGACGACAGCGAGTTGCCCCATGGCCTGTCCCGCCCCCGGCGCCCGTAGAGTCGCCGCATGGTGACTGCGGCTGTCCGTGAGTGGCACGGCGAGGAAGGGTGGGGGGTGCTCGACTCTCCTGAGACACCGGGCGGTTGCTGGGGCCACTGTTCCCACCTCCAGAAGGGCCTCTACACGCTGTCGCCGGGACAGCGTGTGGATCTCCAGTGGGAGGCCCCTCGCTGCAATCAGGACGGCTACTCCTACCGGGCGGTGAACATAGTGCTTCGGCCGGCCTGACATCCGCATCGTCATCCGCGTCCGCGTCCGGCATCGACAAGGGAGCGCCTTCGGCGGGGAGCGGGCTCCCGTGGAGGGCCGGTGGTCCGGTGGCCGGATTCGGTGATGTCGTGGCGGTGGGCCGGGGGCGGTCAGCGGCTGGGGCGCGGGTGGCGGGCCGGGCGGTGAATGAGGGGGCCGTGGGGTGGCGGAGGGGGGCCGGAAGCGGATCGGAAGCAGCTCGGTTCTGGTCACGGAAGCGGTGGCGCTGGTCGCATCGGAAGCGTCAACCACCTTGCCGCGTCCCGCTGTTCACGGTCGGCCCCGGGCAGGTCCGTCGCGTACGGGCCCGCCGCGAGGCCGGCCGGGGGCGGGTGCGGTGCACTGCCGTGACCGCTGGAGAACCCCATGGCCGACCCAGGGCTGACGCCGCCCGCCGAGCGTCCCGACCCGCTGTCCTCCCACCGCGCACCGCCCTCCTACCAGCCCCCCGGCCTGATACCGCCGGGCGGCCCCGCCCGCACCTGGGGGCTCGTGGTCATCGCCACCCCCCTGCTGCTCGCCGTGCTCGTGGCCCTGATCGGCGGCCTGGCCGGCGGCTCGTCCGGGTCGTCGGGGTCATCGGGGTCGTCCGGCTCCGGTTCCGGCTTCTTCGGCTCGGGCGCCTCCGGCTCGGACGACAGCGGTGGCACCGCCGGCCAGCCGGCCTACGCCGACCCGACGACGGCGTCCGCATGGCCGTACGGCGACACCGGCACCCCCGCGGCGACCGCCACCGACGGCTACGACGCCTACCCGACGGACACCGCCACCGACACCCCGAGCGCGAGCCCGACCGGCGGGCCGGGCGATGTCGTCACCGCCTACTTCGCGGCGATCTCCGCCCGCGACTACCGGACCGCCTGGAACCTCGGCGGCAAGAACCTCGACTCCAGCTACGGCAGCTTCGTCTCGGGCTACGCCACCACCCGGCAGGACACCGTCGACGTCGTGGACGTGGCGGGCGACGAGGTGCAGGTGACCATCGAGGCGCTGCAGACCGACGGCACGTCGAAGTCGTACGACGCCACCTACACCGTCCAGGACGGCGTGATCACCAGCGGCACGGCCACCCAGACCGGCTGACACCCACCGGGGCGTGCCCGCCGGGGTGCGCCCGCACGAGCGGAGCGCTGAACCACCATGGCCACACAAGTACTTGATCCCCGTCCGCCGGGACCGGCGCCGCAGGAGCCGCCGGAGCGGCGCGCGTACGCGCGGACCAGAGCGACCCGGCTGCTGTCCGCGGGCACCTACCTCGACCCCGGCTACCGGCGCGCCGTCATCCGGGAACTGCTCCACCGGCGTTTCCGGGTCGTCGCGCCCTCCTACGGCTACGACGCCGTGTCGGTCCTCGCCCACGCCCTCGCCGCGCGCCGGCTGCGCCGCATCCAGTGGGGGGTCGCGGCCGGCCTGGACTTCGCGGTCCTCCTGCTGCTGAGCAACGGGGTGCTGAACCCGTTCCTCGGCGTCGTCCTGCTGTGCTGGGTGCCGTGGGCGGCGGCCTATCTGCGCCGGATCGCCACCCTGCACATCCTGATGACCCGGGTGCGGGAGAGCGGCCCCGACGGCGGCTTCGACGGCGGCTGCCCGTCGCACGCCAGGCTGACCGACGCACTCGCCCGCAAGATCGACCACGAGCAGGCGAGCCGCAGCGGACTGGTCTTCTACGGCGGCTACCGGCCCTTCGTCGGCGCGGGCCTGCCGCTGCGCGACTGGGCCAACGCGCAGTTGCTGCTCGGCGCTCCGAAGACCCGGATCATGGCGCGCAAGAGCGCGGACGGCGAACCGCCCGATCTCGACACCGTCGAGCGCCGGCAGGTCGTCCCGTTCAGCGTGCACGAGATCACCAGCGAGGTCGCCGCCCGGCTCAACGCCGACCTGCGCGACGAGGCCCGGCCCGACGAGCGGATCGAAGGACTGACCGTCGAGCAGCGCCGCTTCACCACCGCGATCCGCACCAACGACCGCTCCAGGGGCGCCGGCTGGTCCCAGCTGCCCAGCGTCGACGACCTGCCCGGCATCCACTGGCGGGAGGACTACGACGCGGCCCGCGAGTACCTGTGCGTGCGCGTCGGGTCCTGGAACGAGGAGCTGGTGACCTCGGTCTTCGTCGGGTTCGACATCAAGGGCAACACGCTGCACACCGAGTTCTACACCTATGTGCTCGGGCCGCTCGTGGAGGACTTCCACCTCGTGGACCAGTTGCCCGCCGCCGTCGACCGGCGGCTGGCGGTGCGGGTGGCGTGGGACATGTTCACGGCCCTGGTGCGCTGGTGGATCGCGCTGTGCGTGTGGCCGCTGTGGCTGGTCCCGGAGCGGTTCCTGCCGACGTGGACACTCCGCTGGGTCCGGCCCTGGCGGGACCGCAGGGCCAAGCGGGCCGCGATGGCCGTGCTGCTGGCGGACCGGGCGGCGGACACCAGCGAGTTCCGGCTCGGCCGTTACGTCAACCGCTGGCTCAACTGCGGTGCCCTGGCGAGCGTCCGGGAGCTGGCCACCAGCGAGACGTTCCACCACTTCTTCCAGCAGTCCGACGCGGTGAAGTACATGCAGATCATCGAGCGCCGGCTGCTGCAGAACGTCCGCGCGTTCCTCGACGAGCACGACGTGGACCTCGTCGAGCACGACCGCGCGCAGACCAACATCCTGCTGGGCGACAACAGCCAGAACGTCTTCGGCGGCGAGAACAGCAACTTCGGGTACAACTACCAGCCGCCGGAGGGCGGTTCATCGGGGAAGGCGGGGAAGTGACCATGAGCCAGGGCCACACCTTCGGCGACAACAACCAGAACGTCTTCGGCGGCGAGAACAGCGGCTTCGGGTACAACGTCCACAACACCCCGCCGCAGGACCGGCAGTCCGCCGAGCAGCGGTCCGCCGAACAGCGGTCCGCCGAGCGGGAGGCGGCGCGCGCGGAGCACGGCCGCCGTCGCAGTGTCTTCGTCGTGCACGGCCGCGACGAGGAGGTCCGCACGGCGATGTTCGGGCTGCTGCGCCGGCTCGACCTGCGCCCGCTGGAGTGGGAGCGGCTGGTCCGGGCCACCGGGGGGACCGCGCCGTTCCTCGGCGAGGTCATCGAGAAGGCACTGTCGCAGGCGCAGGCGGCGCTCGTGCTGCTCACCCCGGACGACGTCGCCAAGCTCCATCCGCGCCTGCTGGGCGACAACGAGCCTTCGTACGAGACCCAGTTGACCGGTCAACCGCGCCAGAACGTGCTGATCGAGCTCGGCATGGCGCTGATGGCCTACCCGGAGCGGACGATCATCGTGGAGGTCGGCCAGGTGCGGCCGGCCGCGGACCTCGGGGGCCGCAACGTGATCCGCTTCGACGGTTCCGAGACCGCCGTCTCGAAGATCGTCGAACGGCTCAAGGGCGCCGAGTGCGATCTCGACGACACCCGGCCGGACTGGCGTGACACCTCGCACTTCGAGAATCTGGCGGCCTACCGCCGACTGGCCTGACGGACGGACGGCACGGCAGGGGGGCGGGGGGCCGCGGGCCTTCCGCCCTTCCCTCTGCCTACCGGTGCGCTACCGCTCCGGGTCCGAGGCCAGGGCCGCCAGGAACGCGGCCAGTTCGCGCATGTCGATGCCGTCCAGTTCCCCGGGCCGTACGACCAGGTGCAGTTCACGGCAGATCGCGGCCTCGCGGGAGCGGGCCACGAAGGACATCAGGATCAGCCGGAGCAGGCTGTCCCGGTCGAGGTGGCCGAGCCGCGCGAGCCCGGAGCCGACCAACGGCATGGCCACCCGCTCCAGTTGGGCGTGGACCCGCAGCGCGTCCCACAGCCCGCCCAGGCCCCGCCACAGGTCCTCCACGCCGGAGGCGGCCACGTAGTCGTTGCCGATCCGGCTGTAGGCCACGCCGAACACCAGCCGCGGCCGGGTGCCCAGCACCGCCACCGTGCCGACCGGGTAGCGGTCGAGCTTGCCGAGCGGCTTGTCCGCCCGCTCCTCCCGCGCCACCGGCCGGGCGGCGGCGAGCGCCGCGCCCAGCTCCGCGTCCAGGCGGTCGACGTCGCCGCCGTACCGGCGGTCGAGGAGTTGTGCCTGCACGCTGTCGCCGTTGATGACCCGGCCGCCGGCCGACAGGGTGTCGAAGGTGTCGCAGAACCCGACGACGAGATGGGCCGGCTGGTCGAACACGTCGCCGGTCTCGACGACCACCGTCATGTCGGGCCGCCGGAACACCTGCCGTACCCGGGCCGCCGGGCGGGACCGCAGCAGCCCCCAGCCCAGGCAGGCTCCCACCGACAGACCGACGACCGCGCCGGAGGCGCTGTGCGGCACGAACGGGCCCACCACCTGGGACACGGCGGACAGCCCGCCGAACGCCACCATCGTGTCGCGCACGAAGACCTGCCGGGCCCGCCGCGCGCCCCGCGGGTGCCGTATCGGGTCCAGTCCACCGGAATCACCCGAACTCATGGATTCCCCAAGGCATCATGATAATCTTTCAGTCACTTATGGCTGACGCAGAGTGACGCAGAACCGCCGGGGGGCGACGCGGATGGCCGGTGCGAGAGCAAGAATCCGGGTGAAGGTACTGGGCCCGGTCCAGCTCGAGGTCGACGGGGTCCCGGTCCGGCTGACGCCGCTGACGGTACGGCTGCTGGTCCGCCTGGTGGCGGCCGAGGGCGAGGCGGTCCCGGTACGGCAGCTGCGCCGCGACGTGTGGGGGCTCGCGGACGAGCCGCGCCACCTGGACCAGCGCAACCGCAACGAGGTCCAGAAACGGGTCCTGGAACTGCGGCGGGCGCTGGCCCCCGGCCAGGACAGCGTGGGCACGCAGGTCCTGCGCACCGAGCAGCGGGTCACCGTGCAGGGCCCGGAGACCGCCTACCGCCTGGTGCTGCGGCCCGAGGAACTGGACAGCGCGAGGTTCACCGCGATCGTCAGCGGCGCCCTGCTCGCACCGCCGGCCACCGCGGCGCACCGGCTGGCCGAGGCGCTGTCCCTGGTGCGCGGCCGGCCGCTGGCCGAGGTCGACGGCGAGGGGTTCGCGATGCCCTCCGTGCGCCGCCTGACCACCCTCCAGGACACCGCCCGCCGTGAACTGGTCCGCGTGCAGACCGACTTGGGGCGGCCCGAACTCGCCCTGCCGGTCGCCGAGCTGATCGCCCACGAGCATCCCGACGACGCCGAGGCCGCGCGGGTCCTGGACGCGCTGCGCGCGGAGCTGCGCGCCCGGCACGGGGCCGAACTGCTGCGGCACCGGGTGCCGTTGCCCGACCAGCGGGCCGATGTGGTGCTGGTCCGCGGCGACCTGTTCGACCAGGTGGACTGCAACCTGGTGGTCGGGTTCTCCGACACCTTCGACACGGAGACCGCCGAAGACCTGGTGATCAGCCGCGAGAGCCTGCAGAGCCAGCTCGTGGACCGGCTGTTCGCCGGGCGGCGACGGCTGCTGGACGACCGGCTGCGGGCGGGGCTGCGGGCAGTGAAGGCAGCGGGCACCGAGAGCGTACGGACCAAGCCGCTGGGCCGGCGGGTCCGGTATCCGGTGGGTACGACCGTGGTCGTACCGGTCGACGGCCGGCGGGTGTTCGCCACCGCCTACTCGCGGCTCGGCAACGACCTGGTGGCCAGGTCCAGCCACCACGACCTGCGGCTGAGCCTGGCGCACCTGTGGGCCTCGGTGGCGGTGAACGGCCTGTTCAAGCCGGTCGCCGTGCCGCTGATCGGCTCCGGCCTCGCCCGCGTCACCGACCTGGACCGGGGCCAGCTGGCCGCCCTGATCGTGGACTCGTTCATCGACGCCTGCCGTCACCACCCCGCCCTGACGCCCGAGCTCCGGATCGTCATCCTGCCCCAGGAGCTGGCCCGGACCGATCTGGCCCCGGTGGAGAGGCGCTTCGAGGACCTGGTGCTCGGGCTGCCCGCGGCGGACTGACGGCGAAGGTGGGGCCGGGCGGCGGCTCGGACGTGTCCCCCGGACCGGCGGGCTGCTCCGCATCTCTCGGCTCCCCCTTCGCGGCATCATCCCGCCGGCCGCGCCGCGCGCCGCTTCGCCCGGCCTCACCGCTGTCCACGACACCACCCCGGCCGCTTCCGCCGGTACCCGCCAACCGCTTCCGATCCGATTCCGAGGCGCCCCCGGCCGAGGGCGCCTCGGACCTACGGACCTACGGACCTACGGGCGTACGGGCCCCGGAGCGCGGCTCAGTGGCCGGCCGTGGTGCAGGACGACCTCCCCTGACCGTTGGGTCCCGCACAGAACGGGTCTATCGTCGGAATCATGGGGCCAGGTGGAGGAAGGGGACGGCCGGTGATGCCGCAGGACGAGGCCGTGATCGGCTGCATGGGGACAGTGATCATAGGAACCCGCGGTGCCACCGGCCCCGGCGAAGTCCTGGTGCGGGTCAGAGGCGGCTCGGAGACGTTCCTCGCCTGGTCGGAGGAGCCCCTGCCCGTCGGTGCGACGGTGCTCGTGATCGAATCACGGGGATGCCGCGAGGTCGGCGTCATCGAGTGGGTGGATCCATTGGACGCGCTCGGCGACAGTGCCGAGGCCGGCTGAGGAGTAACAGGAATGTTCGGATACCGCGTACCCGCTCCCGACGAGGCGATGTTGATCTCGGGGGGCAGGCGGGGACTGGGGGGCGCGCCGTTCCGAGTGGTCACGGGGCACGGGAAGTTCGTGCTGCCGGTCTTCCGGAAGGTCCGGTTCCTCACCCTTTCCATGTGCGAGTCCGAGGTCACCGAGACCTGCGTGACCAAGCAGGGCATCGCGTTGCACGTCCGCGCGGTCATCGCCTTCAAGGTCGGCAACGACCACGAGAGCATCATCAACGCCGGTCAGCGCTTCCTCTCCGACCAGGAGCAGATGTCGGTGCTCACCGGCCGGATCTTCGCCGGTCACCTGCGGGCCATCATCGGCTCGATGACGGTCGAGGAGATCGTCACGGAGCGGCAGAAGCTCGCCGCGGAGGTGCTGGACACCTCGAAGACGGAGATGGCGAAGATCGGCCTGATCGTCGACTCGCTGCAGATCCAGTCCATCGACGACGGCGACACCGGCTACATCGACGCGATGTCCGCCCCGCACAAGGCGGCCATCCAGCGGCAGGCCCAGATCGCCCAGGCGCAGGCCACCCAGGCCTCGGTCGAGGCGGAGCAGGTGGCGGCCCGCAACCAGGCCGAGTACGCCCGCCAGACCGCGATCGTCAGGGCCGAGTACTCGGCCGAGGTGGACCGCGCGCAGGCGCAGGCCGCGCAGGCCGGACCGCTGGCACAGGCGCACGCCCAGCAGGAGGTGCTCGCCGCCCAGACGGAGCTGGCCCTGCGCCAGGCCAAGCTGCGCCAGCAGCAGCTGGTGGCCGAGGTCGTGAAGCCCGCCGAGGCCGAGGCCGAGCGGGTCAGGATCCTCGCGGCCGCCGAGGCGCAGCGGATGAAGATCCAGGCGGAGGCGGCCGCCTCGTACGACCGGGTCGCGCTCGACCGGATGCTGATCGACCAGCTCCCGCAGATCGTCAAGGAGGCCGCCGGCGGCCTCGCCGGTGCCAACGTCAACGTCCTCAACGGCGCGGACGGCCTGGGCGAGATCGCCGCCGGCCTGGTCTCCCAGGGGCTGACGATCCTCGACTCGGTGCGGCAGAACCTGAGCGGCTCGGACTCCGACGGGCAGCGCCCCGACGGCCGCCGCTCCGGGGACAGCGAGGGCAGCGGCCTGCTCCAGCTGCCCACCAGCAAGAGCCGGAAGTCGGACGACGGCCCGGTCGACGTCGACTAGGCACGACAGACCGGCGCGTTCACCCTTGCGGGGGTGGACGCGCCGTCTGTCGTTCGGCGGCCGGTCCCTCTTCGACGGCTCCGACGGGCTCGACGGGCTCGACCCAAAAATCGAACACGTGATTGAATCCGGTCATGCGATCGTTTCCCGCGGACCTGGCCCGGGCGCAGCAGGAATGGAGCGCCACCTACCGGCAGCTCGCCGCGCGGCCCGGGCGTACCGAGCTGCGCCGGCGGCTGTACCGGCTGTCGGCCGAGGTGTTCTTCCATCCCTACTGGCAGCAACGGCGCCCGAGCTCCGCCGCGTGGTGGGAGCTGCGTGCCCTCGGACGATCGGACAGGGCAGGGAACTGAGAGGCCTCGGATGACGGGCTGGAGTGCGGGACCGTACGTCCCGGATGATCCTGAAGGCATGTCCGGACCGATACGGGTGATCGTGCATCCGCCGTCGCCGACGGGCGGCCGGCGGGTGCGGGTGGACGGCGAGATCCTCGGGCTGGCCCACAACGTGGCCGACGTCGCCGAGTTCCTTCGCCGTGCCGGGCTGGAGATCGACCCGGCGGATGTCGCGGAGGCGCCGTGGATCGACTGGCGGGGCGGGGGGCCGGAGCGGTGGGGACCGGAGAGCTGACGGGGAAAGCGCGAGGCCCGTCCACCGGGTGGACGGGCCTCGTCTTCGGAGCGCCGGGCAGGCCTTGCACCTGCATTTCCCCGCAGGAAGCGGAGCGTCTTTCCTTGGACCACCAACGCAGTACCGGGCGACCCCGATTGGATCGGCCAGCTCTGTATTGATCATAGCCCATGCGGGTGGGAGCGGGGCGCCCTGGCCAGGTCGCGGGCCCGCGCTCTTTCCTCGGGGGAGGAGAACAGGGGTGGCTCGGGGAGCCGTGAGGTGCCCGGCAGGGGCGGGCGGTGGCCGGGGACGCCGGGAGCCGGGGACTGGGACTGGGACTGGGACTGGGACTGGGACGAGGGGCCGCCGGGGAAGGTGGGTCTGCTGCGCGGGCCCCTGGCGCCGGCGACCGCGTCGAGCAGGGCGGCGCGGGCCTGCTGCTCGTCCAGGCCGTGGAGGTTCCTGCGGATCAGCGGGGCCAGCAGGGCGGGGACGTCGGTGTCGTCGAGCGGCTCGATCACCAGCGGGACCAGACGCTCGCGCCGGGCCACGACCGACGCCCACTCCTGCCGGGTCCACCGCGACGCGTCGAAGTAGTGCCGGGAGAACAGGGCCACCACCGCGGCGGCGCCGTCCAGCGCCTCGTCCGTGCGCGCCACGAAGTTGTCGCCGGCCGACCAGTCCCACACGTCCAGCACGACCCGGAGCCCGGCGTCATGCAGATGCCAGGCCACCCACTCCGCCCAGACCCGGTCCGGTCCGGCGTAACTGATGAAGACCGACTCGCCCGTCGCGCTCACGCTGCCTCCCCCGCCGTCGCCTCGCCCCCCCCATGATTCCCCAACTCTCCCGGGCACCGGTTTCTTTACGCACTCCTGACGCCGGCACCCGCATCCCCGGAAGGCCGGGACGTGTCCTCATCCTTGTCCGGTTTCTTGTCCGGATCACGTCGAGAATGGAGTGTGCCCATGGACGGCGCCGTTGTAGGGGTCGTACTGGTGGTCGTGGCGGCCCTGCTCGTGCTGCGCAGCGGGATGCGGGTGGTCAACCAGGTCGAGCGTGGGGTGGTGTTCCGCCTGGGCAGGGCGCTGCCGGAGTTCCGGCGGCCGGGGATCACCTTCCTCATCCCCTTCGTCGACCGGATGCGCAAGGTGAACACGCAGGTGGTCACCATGCCGGTGCCGACGCAGGAGGGCATCACCAAGGACAACGTGTCGGTGAAGGTGGACGCCGTCGTCTACTTCCGGGTCACCGACCCGATCCGCGCGGCCATCGAGGTGCAGGACTACGTCTTCGCCGTCGGGCAGGTCGCCCAGTCCTCGCTCCGTTCCATCATCGGAAAGAGCGACCTGGACGACCTGCTGACCGACCGGGAGCGGCTGCACGAGGGGCTCGCCCTGATGATCGACAGCCCGGCCGCGCAGTGGGGCATCCACATCGACCGCGTCGAGATCAAGGACGTACAGCTCCCGGAGTCGCTGAAGCGGTCCATGTCCCGGCAGGCCGAGGCCGAGCGGGAGCGGCGGGCCCGGGTCATCACCGCGGACGGTGAGTTCCAGGCCGCGCAGCAGCTCGCCAACGCCTCCAAGATCATGTCGGAGACCCCGGAGGCGATGCAGCTGCGCCTCCTGCAGACCGTCGTCGAGGTCGCCGCCGAGAAGAACTCCACGCTCGTCATGCCCTTCCCGGTGGAGCTGCTGCGCTACTTCGAGCGGGCGACCAAGCGGCTCGACCAGGAGGTCGAGAAGAACGAGCGGACGGCGGCGGACGAGCTCGGCACGGGCCTGAAGGCCGGGATCGAGCAGATCGCCGCCGTCGCCGACAAGTTCGGGCCGGCCGCGGAGCTCACGGCCGCGCCGGAGCCGGCGCCGGCGCCTTCCGCCCCCGTCGAGCGGCCGTAGCCAGTGACAGCGTCACCGCGAGGGACGCGGCCGCGACCAGGGTCATCGCGCGGGCGGGCGAGGTGAGTTGAGCCACCGAGCCCGCCAGCACGGCGCCGACGCCCTGCATGGTGAGCATGCCCGCCGAGTGCAACCCCAGGGCGTGGCCGCTGAGTTCGTCGGGGGTCAGGTTCATCAGCCGCTCCTGCTGGACCAGGCTCGCTCCGAAGCCGACCGAGGCGACGGCGGCGCAGCCGGCCGCCAGGGCGAGCGGCGGCTGCGCGGCGAACAGCAGGTAGGGGGTGGCCAGGAGCAGCAGGAGCGGGGTCGCCATCCGGCTGCGGACGGCGGGCGGGAGCAGCCGGCCGACCGTCACGTCACCGGCCAGCATGCCGAGCGCCGCGCAGGCGAAGAGGGTGCCGGCCGCGTTCGGGGCGTACGACACGTACAGCGACTCGCAGCCGACGACCAGGCCGTTGGGCAGCCACAGGCCGAGGTAGGTGAGGCGGCGCGGGCGGGCGGACCACAGCAGGGCGTTGGTGTGCCAGGTCGCGGCGACGGAGGGGCGGCCGGCGGAGCGGGGCGGGCGGGCGCTCAGGCCGAGGCGGAGGGCCAGGGCGGAGGCCAGGTACAGGGCCGCGGCGAGCAGCAGACAGGTGCGCGGGGACACGGCGGCCAGCAGGGCACCGCCGGTGGCGTAACCGGCGATCTGCACCAGCCCGCTCATCATGTTGAACAGCGAACGCCCGGGCAGATAGCCGTCCTTGGTGAGGATCTCGTTCAGCAGCCCCCAGCGGACCCCGCCGCCGAGCGCGGACACCAGGCCGAGGAGGAGGACGAGGGTGAGCAGCGCGCCCGCCGGGAGGCCGGGCAGCGCCATGCCGGCCGTGCCGACGGCGAAGGCGAGGGAGATCACGGCGAGGGTGGTGCGCGGGGGCAGCCGGTCGGCGCCGGAGAGCAGGAAGGTCGCGCCCAGCACCTGGGCGAGCGAGGGGCCGAACATGCTCAGCGCGGAGAGGAGGGGCGAGCCGGTGCTGCGGTAGACGAGCGTGCCGAGGGCGAGCCCGCCGACGGTCCCGGCCGCGTTCTGGGCGGCCGCGCCGAGGAAGAGCGGGGTGAACTCCGGGGTGCGGAAGAGGGCTTGGTAGCTGGGCATGGTCGGGAGTCTCGGGGGGCGGGGCGGCCGGCGTTATTGTTTCTCGGGTGCGCGAAAGGTTGTCGCGGGGGCGGGGGTCCTTGCGGGCGCGAGACGTTCTAACGGACGCGAAGCCCCCAGCAGTCGCGCGATGCTCTCACCGGCGCGAAGCCCCCAGCAGCCGCGAGATGCTCTAACCGGCGCGAGGCCGCCCGCGCCCGCACGATGCCTTAACCGGCGCGAGAAGCTCTAACAACAGGGAGACCCTCTTGGGCTGGTGGCAGCTCAACGCCGACACGTTGGCCCGTAGCCGGTTCGTGGTCTCCCCCTTCGCCGAGACCTTCGCGAGTCTGCGGCTGCTGCACGCCGGCACCGCCGCCCACCCCGGTGAGCGCCGCTGGCTGGACGACCACCTCCCCGGCTACCGCGCCCGCCTCGCCGCCGACCCCGTCACCGCGCTGCTCGTCCGCGCCGGGCTCGGCCGGGTCTGGACCGCGGACTTCCTCACCCCCACACCCCGGGACGGCGAGAGCGCCGCGGAGGGCATCGCCCGGGTGCGGTCGGCGCCGCCCGCCCCGGCCCGGGCGCAGCTGCGGGTGGCCCGCGACGGTCCGCTCCCCGCCGCCCTGGACCGCGACGACCTGCCCGGGCGGGCGGCGGATCTGCTGACGTACGTGTGGGAGGAGACCGTACGGCCGTACTGGGCGCGCCGGCGGCGGATCCTGGAGGCGGATGTCGTGGCCCGGACCACGCGGGTGAGCCGGGGCGGCTGGGCCGAGGTGCTGGACTCGGTGCGGCCGGGGCGGACCCGCTGGCTCGGGGACAACCGGCTCCAGGTCAATCTGCACGAGTACCCGCCCCGCGAGATCTCCGGCGCCGACCTCCTCCTCGTCCCGGTCACGCCGAAGAACGGCTGGGTCTCCTGGGAGGAGCCGGACCGCTACGCGCTGGTCTACCCGTGCGCCGGCGCGCTCGCGGACCCCGCAGGGCGGACGGTTCCGACCGGCCTCAGCGCGCTGCTGGGCGGCGCGCGCGCCGGGGTGCTGGTGCTGCTGGACGCCCCCATGAGCACCACCCATCTGACGGCGGTGACCGGCCAGGGCCTCGGTTCCGTCGGGCGTCACCTCAAGGTCCTTCTCGATGCCGGTCTGGTGGAGCGGCGGCGGGCCGGGCGGTCGGTGCTGTACGTGCGGACGGCGGCCGGGGACGTGCTGGTCGAGGCCGGAACCCGGTCCGCCACCGAGCGGCGTTAGCATCCGCTTATGACGACTTCTGAGAACAACGGGTCCGTGCTCGACGTGGAGATCGATGCGCTGCAGGGCGGCTCGGCCGATCTGCCGGGCTACGGCGGCAAGGCCGTGCTCATTGTCAACGTGGCCTCCAAGTGCGGTCTGACCCCGCAGTACAACGGCCTGGAGAAGCTCCAGGAGCGGTACGCGGCGCAGGGCTTCACCGTGCTCGGGGTGCCCTGCAACCAGTTCATGGGCCAGGAGCCCGGCAGCGCCGAGGAGATCGCCGAGTTCTGCTCGGCGACGTACGGCGTGACCTTCCCGCTGACCGAGAAGGTCGAGGTGAACGGGGAGGGCCGGCACCCGCTCTACGACCGTCTGGTCGGGTTCGCCGACGGCGAGGGGCACACCGGGGACATCCGCTGGAACTTCGAGAAGTTCCTGATCGGCCGGGACGGGCAGGTCGTCGCCCGGTTCGCGCCGCAGACCGAGCCGGAGTCGGCGGAGGTCGTGGCCGCGGTGGAGGCCGCCCTCGCCTGACCGCGGGGCCGGTCGCGGGTTGACCTTGCCCCTGGGGCAGGGACGAACCTCCTGGTCACCGGGCGGAACGGTTCCGCCCGGTGACGGAGGATGTGGCCGTGGAGGACGCCGTGGACATCGTGGACGAGGAGCTGCTCACGATCGGCGCGTTCGCCGCGCGGTCCCGGCTCTCGGCGAAGGCGCTGCGCATCTACGACCGCCTGGGGCTGCTGGCCCCGGCGCACGTCGACGAGGCGAGCGGTTACCGCTACTACCGCGCCGGCCAGGTCGAGCGCGCCCGGCTGGTGGCGCTGCTGCGCCAGCTGGACATGCCGCTGGCCCGGATCGCCGAGGTGGTCGAGGCGGCGGAGGCGGCCGACGGTGACACCGCCGCCGGGCTGCTGACCGGCTACTGGGCGGACGTCGAGGCGCGGGTCGCCGGGCAGCGGACGCTCGCCGCATACCTCCGTGACCGGCTGTCCGGAGGGAGTACGCAGATGTACGGGACGTTCGTGGTGGAGACGGTCGAGGTGCCGGCGCAGGTGGTGATCACCGAGACCCGGCACACGCTGGCGGACGAGTTGCCGGCCTGGATCGGCGCCTCGCTGGGGCGGCTGGAGGCGGCGGCCCGGGAGTGCGGGGGCGTGGCCGGGGCGCCCTTCGTGGTGTACCACGCCGAGGTGTCCATGGAGAGCGACGGACCGGCCGAGGCCTGTGTCCCGGTGGCGGACGAGGCGGCGGCCCGGGCCTGGGCCGGGCGGCACGGGCGGGCCTGGGAGACGGCGGTGCGGGTGGAGCCGGCGCGCACGCTGGCGTACACGCGGATCAGCAAGGCGCAGGTGGCGCATCCGCAGATCCTGGCGGCCTTCGAGGCGGTGGAGCGGTGGATCGCCGGCCGGGAGGGTCTGGAGGGGCGGGAGAGCCTGGAGTACGACGGCCCGTGCCGGGAGGTCTACTTCGCGGACTGGGACGCGGCCGGACCCGAGGACCCGGTCTGCGATGTGGCCTTCCCCGTGAGGTGACCGCCGACGGGCACAAGCCGAGCCCCCTCGGCAAGGACGGCGGGCTGGTCGAGAGGGCTCTGGGTAACGCTTGTGCAGTTGTCGTAGTCGGGAGCGTGGGCGTGGGTCAGCGAATGCCCCCTTACGCCTTGACCGAGGTCACGAAGGCGTTCCACGCGCCGGCCGGGAATGCGAGGACCGGGCCCTCCTCGACCTTGGAGTCGCGTACGGCGAGTCCCGCGGTCGTCGGCGACTTGACCTCGACGCACGCCCCGTTCCCTGCGGAATAGGAGGACTTCGTCCACGTCTCCGTGGCGCCCTGAAGCAGTGCCATGTCCACTCCTGTTGCGAGATTGCTGTGGTGCTTGCTGTAGTGCGAATCACGCCAACCTTGCTGACCGGTTGGCGTGATCGACGCTACTAGCCAACTTCCTCGCCTGGAGTACCCGTTCACTCGTCCGGATGGCATATTCCCCTGGAGACTTCCCCTGGACCGTGGCACCGGTGTACAGTCCGCCACTTCCTCAGCGGGCGTACTCCTTCGCCGCGTCGGCGATGAACTGCCGGGACTGCTCGACGTTCAGCGACTGGGCGCGCAGGTGCTCGTACATCACGGCGTACTTCTGCACGTCGTGGGCCTTCTCCAGGTAGAGGTCGCTGGTCACGCCCTCCAGGTAGACGACGCTGGAGTCGGCCGCGTCGGCGAACTCCAGGATCGCGTACTGCCCGTTGAGGCCGGGATGGGCGCCGCACTCGAAGGGCAGCACCTGGACGGTGATGTGCGGCTGCTGGGACATCTCGAGGAGGTACTCCAGCTGCTCGCGCATCACGAGCCGGTTGCCGACGAGCCGGCGCAGCGCGGCCTCGTCGAGCACCACCCAGAGCCGAAGGGGGTTGTGCTCGGCGGTGATACGTTCCTGTCGCCGCATCCGGACCTGGACCCGCTTCTCGATGTCGGCGGCGGAGGTCTCCGGCAACGCGCCCTGCACCAGGGCCTCGGCGTACGCCCGGGTCTGCAACAGGCCGGTGACCAGCTGGGGTTCGTACACCCGCAGCGACTCGGCGTCCGTCTCCAGACCGATGTAGACGCTGTACGGGATGTCCCCGAACGCGTGCCACCATCCTTGCTGCCGCGAATCCCTGGCCATCTCCATCAGGGACTCGACGACCCGCTGGTCCTCGACCTCGTACACCCCGCACAGGTCGCGGACGTCGCGCTGGCTGATGCTCCGGCGCCCGTTCTCCAGCCGGCTGATCTTCGACTGCGAAACGAGCAACCGCTCCGCCACTTCCTCCGCCGTCATGCCCTTGAGCTCGCGGAGCCTGCGCAGCTCCTGGCCCAGCCGGCGTCGCCTGACGGTGGGATTGACATTGGACGCCACGGGACGTGCACCTCCGGCTGCCTGCCTGTAACTACCACTTTGCGTATCTGCTGTTGAGCAGACTGCCACCAAGGTGCTTCCTACCGCTGGGAAACAGCGGATATGCGGCGCGTACGCGTCAGTTCGGGCGCGTTCCGGATTCTCCGGACGGAAATGCCGAGCGGGGCGGTGGAGGCGCGTACTGCGTACGCCTTCACCGCCCCGCTCGGACCAGCGGCTCCCGAACCGGGTCTCAGGGGTGCTGTGTTGCCGTCGGCTGTCGCCGCCGTGGAACTGCGGCTCAGTGCACCACGGCGCGTGCCATCGCGCCGCGGCGCGGCTGCATCGGAACACCGCGTGCGGGTTCCGGCGCACCGGGCCTGGCGCCTGGTCCGGCCTGCCGCCCGGCGGGGGCGGCGGGGTTGCGGCGCGGCTGGGCAGCCGCACCGCTCTGCACGTCCATGACGGCGTGGGCCACGAGCCCGCCCATCGGGTCGTGCCGGATCAGGTCCCGCAGCCGGGAACGAGAGGACCGTCCCTCGTTGCCCGGATACAGGTGCTTGCCGAGACCGACCGCGTGGGCCAGGGCGGCGAGCGCTGCGGTCCGCGGGTCCGGCGGTACGCCGGTACGGATCGCCGAATCCAGCCGGCCACGGATCTCCCGGGTGACGGCGTTGTCCGTCGCCTGGTACCGAGTGGTCGGCAGCACCCCGCACATCTGGCCCGCTACGGCGGCAACCATGCCGCACCGCTCCAGATGCGCGAGATAGATCTGGCGAAGGCCCAGACGCGGCCCGCCGATCCAGTGAACAGCCCGTACGGGAGCGCCACGCCGTCGCAGCAACTCCAACGCACAGTCCAAAGTCGGATCTCCAGTCGGCCGTGGCTGCACCACGGCGATACGATCCCCGTCTGGGGCTATCCGTCCGGCCAGCGCCAGCTCTACTAGCTGTGCTCCGGCCAGACCGAGGTCGAGCGACTGCGGCTGTGCAGTGGTACCCGTGGCCGGGTCCAGTGCCAGCAGCAGAAGCTCCTCCGGAAGTGTTCTGCGGCTCCTGCCCATCCATGCCTCCCCGCGTGGATGAATGACAGGGTGACCCCTCTCACATTGGTCTGTCGAGGGTGCGTGACCGGTTCGTAAGGGAACCGGTAGGTATGTCGTTCTCGTCTACCGCAGGGGCTAAGCCCGCACACAGGACACTGGTACATGGTTCGGACAGCGCACGGAAACGTGCGAAGCGTGGAGGAGGCATCGGTGGCGGGCGAGTCCCCCGACAGGTCGAAGCAGCGCGAGTCGTCGGAAGAACCGACGTCGGGGAACGAGGGAACGGTTCCCGAAGCACGCGACCCGCGAGTGGCGGTGGCCGCCGAGAAGGAGACCGCCGGCGGCGTGGACACCGCGACCCGGATCTTCTCGGTACGGGACCGGAAGACGGCGCCGGCCGACGGGACCGACAAGGACGACGCGAAGCTCCGCGACGCGGTGGCGGCGTGGGTACGCACGGGCGACGCCGAGCAGGACGCCGCCCCGGAGGCCCCCGAGGCGGCTACGGAGCCCGAGGAGGGCCCTGAGACGCCCGAGGAGCGGCAGGAGACCCCGGAACCCCCGGAGGACGCCCCCAGGACCGCTACGGCGCCTGAGGCAACGACCATCCCGGACCCCGAGGACGACCCGGAGCCGGCGGACGAGCCCGCCGAACCCCAAGACGCCACGCCCCAGGGCGAGTCGGCGCCCTCCGCCGAGCCCGAGGACTCCAAGCCCGAACCCGAGGACGCAGCGCCGGAAGACGAACCGAAGGCGACAACCGAGCCCGAGGACGCCAAGCCCGCCGAGCAGCCCGAGGCGACCGCCGACCCCCAAGACACCACCCCCCAGGCCGAGTCGGCACCCGCCACCGAACCCGAGGACACCAAGCCCGAACCCGAGGCCAACACAGCCGAACCCGAGGACGCCTCACCCGAGGACAAGCCGAAGGCGACGGCCGAACCCGAAGACGCCTCACCCGAGGACAAGCCGAAGGCGACTGCCGAACCCGAAGACGCAGCGCCCGAGGACAAGCCGAAGGCGACTGCCGAACCCGAAGACGCAGCGCCCGAGGACGAACCGAAGGCGGCGGGCGGACCCGCGGACGCCGACGGCGGGGAGGGACCGCAGGGGCCACCCGCGGCCGACGACGATGGCCGCACGGGTGGTGCGGGTGGGAAATCGGGTGGTGCCGAAGGCGAAGCCGAGGCCGAGCCCGCGGCTGCCGTCGATCAGCCCACGACCATGCTCAAGGCCCCCCGCCCCCCGCAGGTCGACCAGCCCACCACCATGCTCAAGCTGGGCGGCGACACCAAGCCCAAGCCGCAGCCCAAGCCGCAGCCCAAGCCGCAGCCCGAGTCGCAGCCGAAGCCCAAGACCCCCGAGGCCGACGCCGAGCGCACCAGCAGGTTCGTCGCTCTCAAGTCGGACATAGGGAAGGGCCCCAAGCCCGAGGCCGCCTCCACCACCCGCACCACCGTCCTGCCCCAGATCGGCCCCGAGCGCACCACCCAGCAGCCGCTCCCCCCGAAGCCCCCGCTGGACCTGCTCGCCGAGCTGACCAACACGCCCCCGCCGCCGGAGACCCCGGTCCGGACCCTCTTCCGCCGGGTCAAGATCTGGACGCCCCTGGTCATCCTCGTCCTGATCATCTTTGCGGTCATACAGACCCTGCGTCCGCTCCCCCAGCCCACCCTCTCCCTCTCCGCGAAGGACACGTACACCTTCGACGGCAGCGCGGTGGACATCCCCTGGCCGGCCGACGGCCAGGCGGCCCTCGACGTCCAGGGCATCGGCACGTTCGGCTCCTCCGGCGACCAGAAGCCGGTGCCGATCGCGAGCGTCGCCAAGGTGATGACCGCGTACATCATCCTGCGCGACCACCCCCTGAAGAGCGGCGCCGCCGGCCCGAAGATCAAGATCGACCAGGCGGCCCAGGACCAGGCGAACGCCGGCCAGGAGTCGACCGTCGACGTGACGGCCGGCGACTCGATCACCCAGCGCGAGGCGCTGGAGAGCATCCTGATCGCCTCCGCCAACAACGTGGCGCGGCTGCTGGCGCGCTGGGACGCGGGTTCCGAGAAGTCGTTCGTGGCGAAGATGAACGCCACCGCGAAGAAGCTCGGCATGACCAACACGACGTACACGGACCCGTCGGGGCTCACGAACTCCACGGTGTCCACCGCCGTGGACCAGGTGAAGCTGGCGAAGGCCGCCATGGCGAGCGAGCCGGCCTTCCGCGAGGTCGCCGCGATGATGTCGTACGACGACTACAAGGGCGTCAACCACGGCAACTGGAACCAGCTGGTCGGCCAGAACAACGTCGTCGGCATCAAGACCGGCACCACCACCTCCGCCCTCGGCAACCTGGTCTTCGCCGCGAAGAAGGACGTGAACGGCGAGACCCGCACGATCATCGGCGCGGTGATCCGGCAGCCGGCCGACGCCAGCAACGGCAACAGCATCCTCAAGGCCGCCCTCAACGCCGGCGACGCGCTGATCCGGGCCGCCCAGGGCGCGCTGAAGTCGGCGACGATCTACAAGAAGGGCGAAGTCGTCGGGTACGTGGACGACGGGCTCGGCGGCCGCACCCCGGTGGTGGCGACGAAGGACGTCACGGCCGTCGGCTGGTCGAAGCTGAGGGTGAAGCTGTCGTTCCAGGCGGACGACGTGCCGCACACCGCGAAGGCCGGCACCAAGGTCGGCACCCTCACCGTGGGTGACGGTTCCGGTTCCGCCGTCCAGATTCCGGTCGCCCTGGAGAAGGACCTCGCCGAGCCCGGGTTCGCGGCCAAGCTGACCCGCATCGGCTGACCCATAACCGGCATTCCGTCACTGCACCCCGCCGATGGCGGCCCACCCCAGGGCCCCGCGGCGGGGTGCGTGCTAGCGTCGCGAATCGGGGCAGGTCGCCGGTCGCCGGGACACGACCGCGAACTGGACGAGAAGCGGCCGGTAACACCGTGGAACACGGCCGAGAACAGAAGACGGGACACGGGGAGTGCCTTCAGGTGGCCACAGCGGAGCCGACACGCGCCGACAACGCCGATCCGGGCCCGGTATCCGGGCCGCGAATAGCCCTGCCGCCGGCAGAGGCCGACCGCACGGAGCGTAAGGGCGGCGACGGTACCGAGCGCAAGGTCGGCGACCGGCTGCGGCGGGCCGCCGAGCCGCTGCGGCTGCGGCTGCTGCGTCACCCGGTGCTGTCGGTCACGGCCCTGGCCGGCCTCCTGCACATCCTCTGGTTCTTCACGTTCGCGAACAGCGGCGGCGATCTCGCGGCGCAGGACGCCTGGGCCGAGTTCGTCGGCCGGCACCCGGACTCGGCGTACAACCTCGCCTGGTACGGCGGGATGCACCCGGTGTCGTACAGCATGGTGTCGCCGTATCTGATGTCGGTGCTCGGCGTCCGCACCACGATGATGATCGCCGGCACGGTCTCGGCCGGTCTGCTGACCCTGCTCCTGATCCGCAGCCGCGCGGTGAAGAACCCCCTGTGGGCCGCGCTCGCCGGGGTCTTCGCGCTGCTGTGCAACGCCATCTCCGGGCGGGTCACCTTCGGTCTCGGCACGGTGTTCGCGCTGGCCTCGGTCGGGGCGGTGTTCTGCTGGCCGTACCGCTGGCGCCACAAACGGTGGGCGAAGGCACTGGTCGCGTCCCCGTTCGCGGCCCTCGCCACGATGTCGTCCCCGGTGGCCGGGCTCTTCGTCGGCTTCGTCGCGGTCGCGCTGTTCCTCCAGAAGCGGCGGCCGGGCGCCTGGGCGCTCGGCCTGGCGCCCGCGGCCGTGGTGGCGGTCTCCGCCTGGCTGTTCCCGTTCTCCGGCACCCAGCCGATGGGCTTCGGCTCGGTGATCATGCCGCTGGCGTACGGGCTGCTCTGCCTCTTCCTGGTCCCCAAGGAGTGGAAGACGGTCCGGCTGACGGCCGCCGTGTACAGCCTCAGCGTGGTGCTGGTGTGGCTGGTCAGCTCGCAGATCGGCTCCAACATCTCGCGGCTGCCGATGCTGTTCGCCGGCGCGACGCTGATCGCGGCCCTGCCGTACACGGTCCCGCGCTCGCGCAAGTACTACGTCACGGTCCTCGCCTTCCTCGGTTTCGTCGGCTGGATCGGCTTCAAGTCGGTCGACGACATCCTCCACACGACCCCGGCCGCGTCCTGGGCCCGTGAGCTCGCCCCGCTCGTCCACCAGCTCCAGCAGGTCGGCGCCGAGAAGGGCCGCGTCGAGGTGGTCCCGGCCCGCTCGCACCGCGAGGCCTCCGCGCTCGCGCCGTACGTCAACCTGGCCCGCGGCTGGAACCGCCAGGCCGACATGGAGCGCAACCCGCTCTTCTACGACGACACCCTGAACTCCGCGAACTACCACGAGTGGCTCCAGCGCTGGGCCGTGCACTTCGTGGTGCTGCCGAAGGACGAGCCCGACGGCGACGGCGGGGAGCGGGAGCGGGCGCTGGTGCAGCGCGGGATGCCGTACCTGAAGCAGATCTGGGGCGACGCCAACTGGCAGCTGTTCCGGGTGACCGATCCGGTGCCCCTTGCGGAGCCCAACGCGGTGGTGGACAGCGCCGAGCAGGGCGAGCTGACCATCGAGGTCCGCAAGGCCGGCCGCATCCTGATCCGGATCCCGTACTCGCCCTGGCTGAGCATCGTCGACGCGGACGGCAAGAGCCTGAAGCCGCCGCAGGAGACCGAGGCCTCCAAGCACCGGTCCGACGGCAGTCCGAAGACGTACACCAACGTCAACGGCTGCCTGGCGGAGACGCCGGAGGACGCCAAGGGGGACCAGTGGACGATGCTGCTGGCCCCGCGGGCCGGGACGTACCGGCTGGCCGCGCCGTACCAGCTGCCGCGGGGCACACCCTGCCCCGACGAGCTGAAGTGACCCGCCCACGCGAGTGACATGACTGTCGGGATGACTAGCCCATTGACTCCGTGAGTCAATCGATACCCGACTCATACATTCCCAGCTCAGAGCCATGATCCAAAGGTCCGTCAGGGTCCGGCACGGCTCTTCCCCGCCCATTTTCTTTACATTTTACTTGACTCCCAATGACAGCCTCAGTTGACTGAATGGCGTTGATTCGTCGGCCGAGGAGGCAGCGCAGTCATGGGGGACGAGACGTTAGGGATAATCCTGGCCGGAGGCCGGGGCGAACGTGCCAAGCCGCTCACCCTCGCCTCCTCGGACTACATCCGCAGCAAGGCGCTGATCCCGTTCGCCGGCCGGCCGGTCATCGAATGGCTCGTCGAGAACTGCCGGGACCAGGGCATCCGCCGCTTCTACGTGGTCGCCCAGGGCGCCGAGAACCACAGCCAGATCAAGCTCGTGCTCGGCACCGGCGAGCGGTTCGGCGTCGAGATCCACTACTCCCGGGCCCGGCTGGACCGCTACAACGTCGGCTCGGGCGCCGCCACCCTGCACAACCTCGAACGGTGGGACCTCACCGGCCGCGCCCTGGTGCTGCCGGTCGACTCCGTCTTCGAGTTCTCGCTCCCCCGGCTGACCGACGCGCACCACGCCGCCGACGCCGTGGTGACCGTCGCGTCGGTCGGCCGTACGGCCGAGGAGATCGCCGGCAAGTACGGGGTGATGCGGACGGCCGCGGACGGCACCGTCTCGGGCTTCCTGGAGAAACCCGACCTCGACCACGTCCACCGTCTCTTCCCCGAGACATCGTTGCCGGGCACCGGCTTCACCCTGCCGACCAACGCGGGCATGTACCTGGTCGACTGCGGCCGCCTGCGGCTGGCGGCCCGCACCCCCGAGATGATCCGGCTCGCCCAGCAGCGCCTCGACTGGGGCGGCGACCTGCTGCCCTGGCTGGTCCGGCGGGGGCTGCCGGTCGCGGCCGCGCCCATCGACCGGCTCGGCGACCTCGGCAGCATCCCGGACTACCTGACCACCCTCGGCGACGTGCTGCGCGGCCACTACCGCTGGATGAGCCGGGCCATGGGCGCGCCGGTGAGCACCGACCCGCCGTACTGGATCCACGAGTCGAGCCTGCGCACCAAGGACAGCGCGACCGGCACCACCCTCGCCCAGAAGATCGCCGAGGGCAGCGTGGTGGTGGGACCCGCCGTGCGCATCGGGCGCAACGCCGAGATCGGCCCCGGGGTGAAGCTGCGGTACACGGACGTCGGTGACGACGTCGACATCGACGAGGGGGCCCGGCTCAGCCGGACGGCGATCGGCGACGGCGCCGTCGTCGGACCGTACGCCCGGATCACCGACTCGTACGTGGGGCCCATGGCGCAGGTGCACTCCGCGCGCGACAACCCCGTCCGGCTCGTCCACTCCGCGATCGGGGAGGCCGCCGACCTGCGTCCCGGCACCCGGCTCTCGGGGGTGAGCGTCTATCCGCGGCTGCGGGTGCCAGCCGTCACCGGTCTGCCCACCGGCACCCATCTGACCAGCTCCGACGACATCCTGCGCTGGATCTGACCGGACCCGGCACACACCTAGGCACCTGCGCATCCGCCCACGCTCCTTCCCGCACCCCATACGTCCGGCTCGGCTACCGCCCTGGGGAGTTTTCTCGATGGACACGATGGACAGCCCGATCGCAGTCATAGGAGGGACCGGCCGCGTCGGCCGGCTCGTCACCCGGCAGTTGCTGGCCCGGGGCGAGACCGTCCGGGTCATCGGCCGCAGCACCCAGCGCGCCCGGCGGCACATGCCCGCGCAGGCGCAGTACTTCACGGCCGACGTACGCGACCCGGCCACGCTCCGCATTCCCCTGCACGGGTGCGGCGCCGTCGTCTACGCCGTGGAGCCGGGCACCGACGCCGCCGGCCCGGACAGCCCGGAGTCGACCCTGCACGGCGGTGTCCGGCACGTCCTGGACGTCCTGGGCGACACCTTGACCGACCGGCACTTCGTGCTGGTCAGCCAGCGGCACGTCACCCGCCGCGACCACCCCATGAACGCCTACGGCCGGATGCTGGACTGGCGGCTGGCCGGCGAGGACGCGGTCCGCTCCTCCGGCCTGCCCTACACGGTGATCCGGCCGGGCTGGCTGACCGACGAGCCCGGACACGGCGTGCTGCACCTGGAGCAGGGCGACGTGGGCGACGGATACGTGGCCCGCGCGCACGTCGCCGAGGCCTGCGTGCGGGCGATCGACTCGCCCGCGGCGCGCGGCGTGACGTTCGAGATGCGCAGCGAGTCCGGTCCGGCCTCCGGCCCCGTGCCCTGGGACGAGCTCTTCGCCGGGCTGCGCGCCGACGCCCCGGCCGGGACGAGGGCGGTGTTCGTATGAGCGTCTCGACCGAGGCCCAGGACCAGCCGGCCGTCACCACGACGACCGCCACCGCACCGGCCGATGCCACACCGGCCGACGCCACGACGACGGATGCCACGAACACGTACATGCCCCTGCCCGCCGACCACGACACCGGGGCCGACGCCTCCGACGTCCCCCAGCCCGGCGTCACCCCGGGCCACCCGCAGCCGCTGGGCAGCACCGTCGACGCCGACGGGGTCAACTTCTCGGTCTTCTCCGAGCACGCCACCCGTGTCGACCTGCTGCTGTTCGAGCACTGCGACAGCCCGCAGCCCTACCGGACCATCCGGCTGCACCCCGAGCGGCACCGCAGCTTCCACTTCTGGCACTGCCATGTGCAGGGCCTCGGCGCCGGCCAGGTCTACGCCTACCGCATGGAGGGGCCGCGCGACCCGGTCTCCGGAGGCAGCCGCTTCGACCAGCGCAAGGTGCTGCTCGACCCCTACGCCCGCGCCAACGTCAACAGCCGCTGGGAGCGGACCCGCGCGATCGGCCCCGGGGACAACGTCGAGCACTCCATGCGCAGCCTGGTGGTCGACCTGGACGACTACGACTGGGAGGGCGACACCCCGCTGCGCACCCCGATGGCCGACACCGTCGTCTACGAGATGCACGTCCGCGGCTTCACCGCCTCGCCGACCTCCGGTGCGGACCACCCGGGGACCTTCTCGGCCGTCATCGACAAGATCCCGCACCTGAAGGAACTCGGCGTCACCGCGGTGGAGTTGCTGCCGGTCTTCGACTTCGACGAGACCCAGGTGCTGCGTACCGGACCGGACGGGACCCCGCTGCGCAACTACTGGGGCTACGACCCGTACGGGTTCTTCGCCCCGCACACCGGCTACTGCGCGAGCCCCCATCTGGCCACCCACATCACCGAGTTCCGCGACATGGTGAAGGCGTTCCACAAGGCCGGCATCGAGGTCATCCTCGACGTGGTCTTCAACCACACCAGCGAGGGCAACGAGTTCGGGCCGACGATCAGTTTCCGGGGCGCCGCGAACGAGGCCTACTACCACCTGTGGCCGCAGGACCGCTCCCACTACATGGACTTCACCGGGTGCGGCAACGCGGTCAACGCCAACCACCCCATCGTCACCAAGTTCATCCTGGAGTCGCTGGAGTACTGGGTCTCCGAGCACCACGTCGACGGCTTCCGCTTCGACCTCGCCTCGGAGCTGTCCCGCGGTCCGATGGGCTACGAGATGGCGGTGCCGCCCGCGCTGTGGGCGATCGAGCTGTCGCAGATCCTGGCCGAGACGAAGATCATCGCGGAGCCGTGGGACGGCGGCGGGCTCTACCAGGTGGGCCGGTTCCCCGGAAAGCGCTGGGCGCAGTGGAACGGCCCGTTCCGGGACGACGTACGGCGGTTCGTGCGCGGTGACGCGGGCATCTCCGGTGAGGTCGCCTCCCGGCTCGGCGGCTCGGCCGACCTGTTCGCCCCGCAGGAGGAACTGCCCACCAACAGCATCAACTTCGTGACCTGCCACGACGGCTTCACCCTCAACGACCTGGTCAGCTACGACACCAAGCACAACCACGCCAACGGTGAGGCGAACGCCGACGGGGCGAACGAGAACTACAGCTGGAACTGCGGCTTCGAGGGGCCCACGGACGATCCCGAGGTCGAGGCGCGGCGGGTGCGGCAGGTCAAGAACCTGCTGTCGATCCTGATGCTCAGCCGCGGCGTGCCGATGCTGCTGGCCGGTGACGAGTTCCGCAACAGCCAGGCCGGCAACAACAACGGCTACTGCCAGGACGGCCCGCTCTCCTGGCTGGACTGGGACCAGGCCGGCACGGAGCGGGAGACGCTCGATTTCACCCGGGGTGTCATCGGGCTGCGCAAGCGCTACCGCACCTTCCGGGAGCCGCAGTTCTTCTCGGAGCGGCTCAACCCCCGCTTCCTGCCGGACATCACCTGGCACGGCACGCGACTGCACCAGCCGGGCTGGGAGAACGCCGACGCCCATGTACTGGCCTGCACGTACGGCGGTTTCGACGGTGACCCGGACCTGCACCTGGTCCTGAACATGTACCACCTGGGCCTCGACTTCGAGCTGCCCGTCCTCGCCGGCCACCGCTGGCACCGCGTCCTGGACACGGCCCGGCCGGCCCCCTACGAGATCCTCCCGCCCGGAGCGGAGGAGCCGGTCGACGGTCCCACCTATCACGCCCAGGGCCGCAGCGTCGTGCTGCTGGCGGCCCTGCCCGACGAGAAGGGCACGCGACGATGAGCGCACTCTCCCGACGACGTATCACCTCCGACACCCTGGCGGGATACGTGACCCACTACAGCCCCACCAGGCGCATGTTCGGTCTGCGCAGCCCGGACGGGCGTGAGTTCACGGTCCACCTGACCCACAACGCCGTCTCCCGCATCGTCCGCAACCTCGGCGACTCCTACCACGACACCACGGCCGACACCGTCGACATGCTGGCCGAGGGCCGGTTCCTGTTCGCGTACGGGATCCTCTACGAGTGGGAGGGCGGCGCCCGCTTCGACGCCAAGGAGATCACCTTCCCGGAGGAGAGCCGCGGCCAGTACGTCTTCGAGCACCCGAACTGGTGGGTGCAGCAGGCCGCCGCGATCGCCGACTTCTACCTGCGCGGGCAGTTCCCGGACGGGGTGTACGACTGGCGGAACTTCCGCACCCACCTCACCCTGAGCGGCACCCACTTACCGGAGTTCCACGGCAAGGACGTGCGCCAGGAGACCGACACCATCTCCCGGCTGGTGTACGGGCTGGCCACCGCCTACCTGCTGACCGGCGAGGACCGCTTCCTGGAGGCGGCCCAGTCCGGCACCGAGTACCTGCGCGAGCACATGCGGGTGGACGACCAGGCGGACGGGATCACCTACTGGTACCACGGCATCGACATCACGCCGAACGGCCACCGGCCGGTCTTCGCCTCGGAGTTCGGGGACGACTACGACGCGATCCCGATGTACGAGCAGATCTACGCGCTGGCCGGCCCCACCCAGACCTTCCGGATCACCGGCGACCCGAAGATCCTGAACGACATCGACCGCACGGTCGCCCTGTTCCAGAAGTACTTCCGCGACCCGGTCGAGGGCGGGTTCTTCTCGCACCTGGACCCGATCGCCCTCGACCCGGGCGCCGACTCGCTGGGCCGCAACCGGTCCCGCAAGAACTGGAACTCCGTCGGCGACCACGCCCCGGCGTACCTGATCAACGCCTATCTGGCGACCGGCCGTTCGGACTTCGCGGCCTTCCTGGAGGAGACCGCGGACACGATCGTCAAGCGGTTCCCGGACGAGCCCAACTCCCCGTTCGTGCAGGAACGGTTCCACGCCGACTGGAGCCCGGACCGCACCTGGGGCTGGCAGCAGGACCGCGCGGTGGTCGGCCACAACCTCAAGATCACCTGGAACCTGACCCGCATCAAGGCCCTGCACGACAAGCCCGAGTACGGCACCACGGCGGAGCGGATCGCCGAGCTGATGCCCTCGGTGGGCAGCGACGGGCTGCGCAGCGGCTGGTACGACGTGGTGGAGCGGCAGCCCGACCCGGACAGCGGCATCCACCGCATGGTCTGGCACGACCGCAAGGCCTGGTGGCAGCAGGAGCAGGCGATCCTCGCCTACCTCATCCTGGCCGGCACCACCGACGACCCCGAGCACCTGCGGCTGGCCCGGGAGGCGGCGTCGTTCTACAACGCGTACTTCCTCGACTACGAGGACGGCGGCGTCTACTTCAACGTCCTGGCCAACGGCATCCCGTACCTGCTGGGCACCGAGCGGCTCAAGGGCAGCCACGCGATGGCGGGTTACCACGCGCTGGAGCTGTGCTACCTGTCGGCGACCTACACCGGCCTGCTGCTCGGCAACGACCCGGTGACCCTGCACTTCCGGCCGTGCCCGGACGACCTCCCGGAGCGGCTGCTGCGGGTGGCGCCGGACCTGCTGCCGGCCGGTTCCGCGGAGCTGACCCGGGTGTGGGTGGACGGGCAGCCGTACCAGAACTTCGACGCCAAGGACCTGACCGTACGGCTGCCCCAGGGCACCGAACCGGTGCGGGTGCGGGTGGAGCTGGAGCCCGCGCAGATGCGGCTGCGGATGCGCAGCGAGTTCGACGGCGGCACCGCCCACATCAGTTGCCGCGGTGTGATCGACGCCGCCGAACTGGGCAAGTTCCGCAGGATCCTGGCCGAGGTCATGGCGGCCGCTCCGGCGCGGGTGGAGTTCCACCTGTGCGAGACCAGCGAGATGTGCCGCTCGGCCATCAACGAGCTGCTGTTCCAGCGCACCAAGGCGGGGCTCGACGTCGACTTCGTGATCGTGGGCTGTGCCCTGCCGGAGGTCGCGGACGCGCTGCTCGCCACGGACGCCTTCCTGTTGGATGGTGGTGACGACTGCAACCATGAGTGATCTCGCGACCATCACCCTCCCGTTACCGTCCGTCCGTACGCCGGGTGCCCCGCCCGGTGCCCACGACCTGCCTGCCTACTGCGGCGAGCTGTTCGGCCAGTTCACCCGGGCCGACCAGCGGCGCTGGGGCGAGGTGTACCTGCGCGGCCTGCTGGCCGTGCCCGGCCGCAAGACGCCCGCCCGGATCACCGAACAGGTGCTGGGGCGGCGGGCGGTGCAGCAGATCCAGCAGTTCGTGAACCAGAGCCCCTGGGCGTCCGCGCCGGTGCGCGGCCGGCTGGCCGGACAGATGGTCCGGGCCTTCCGGGCCGAGGCCTGGTCGGTCGACGAGGTCGTCTTCGCCAAGAACGGCGACCGCTCGGTCGGCGTGGCCCGCCAGTACGCGGCCTCCCAGGAACGCACCGTCAACTGCCAGCTGGCGCTGGCGACCTCGCTGGTGGGGCACGCCGGCGGGGTCCCGGTGAACTGGCGGCTGGTGCTGCCGACCCGCTGGGACCGCGACGAGGGCCTGCGCGGCCAGGCGCACTTACCGGACCAGGAGCGCTGCCGTCCGCGGTGGAGCTACGTACTGGAAGCACTCGACGAGATGCTCGACGAGTGGTCCCTGGAACCGCTGCCGGTGCTGGCCGACTGGCGCGGCGACGGGGACCCGGACCCCCTGTTACGGGGCCTGGAGGCCCGCGGGCTCGGCTATGTGGTCCAGGCATCGCCGCACACGCCGGTACTCCTCCCCCGCGGCCGGGCCGCCGCCCGGGGCGCCGGCGGCACCCTGGCCGAACTCGCCGCGCACGCCGTCCGGCACACCGAGCGGACGTCGGTGACCTGGCACGACCCGGTGACCGAACGCATGTGGCACTCGGAGTTCCTGACCGTTCCGGTGCTGCTGCGGGCCGAGCGCTCGCCCGAGGGCTGCCCGGCCACGGCGCCGCGGCCGCGGATGCTCCTCGCGGACTGGCCCTACGGCCGGCCGCAGCCGCGGGCCTACTGGCTGACCAACCTGCCGGTCCGCCGGCTGGCGGAGCTGGTGCTGCTGGCCCGGCTGCGCAGGTTCGCCGGGGAGGCGCTGGGCCGGATGCACGAGGAGTTCGGCCTCGGCGACTTCGAGGGCCGCTCCTTCCGCGGCTGGCACCACCACGTGACCCTGGCCTCGGCCGCCCTCGGCTTCGACATGGTCCGCCAGCAGGCGGCCGAGAGAGCCCTGAGCACACCGCATGCCTGACCGGCACCACCGTCCCGACCGAAACGGCCCCGTGCGGACAGCTCCGCACGGGGCCGCCGTGCGCGCGCTTCCGCCGGTGGGCGCCGAAGGTGGGGGCTGGGGGGACGCTTACCGGCGCCGGCAGGGTGCCGCCCGCGCCCACCCGTGCCGCCACAGCGGCACGACTGCCCGCGGCTGGATGAGAGCCACGGCCGGACAGCGCTCCGTCAGGGCCGCGGGGAACTGCGCGATCAGCCCCCACTCACCCGCGCAGGTCCTGCAACCCGCCACCACCCCCAAAGAAAGCGATAGCCGCCCCTGGATGCCCCCTCGCGACAACCCCTGTCCCCGGCCTCACACACCCCCCGTCGGCTCTCCCCTCCCGCGCAGGCGCTCCGGGCCCCCGCTCCCGCCCCCGGCCACCCCACGCTTACTTCTGCCAGCCGACCTTCGTGAAGTCGATGTCGCCGAGGCCCGGGACGCCGTAGTTGGCCAGGCCCTTGCGGACGGCGAGGATCTGGGGGCGCTGGTAGAGCTCGATGTCGTGGCCGAGGCGCCAGATCTCGGTGTCCGCCTCGTTGTAGAGGCGCTGGGCGGTCCGGGTGTCGAGGGTGCCCGCGGCCTCGTCCAGGAGTTGGTCCACCTTCGCCGAGCCGACCCGGCCGTAGTTCTCGAAGACCTGGCCGCCGGCCGGGCGCCGGTAGATGGCGTAGGCGGAGCTCGGGTACGTCAGACCGGTGAAGCGGAAGATCGCGAGGTCGAAGTTGCCCTTGTCCAGGTACTGCGGGCCGTAGGCGGAGGCGGGCACCTTCTCGATGTCGACGCGGACGCCGGCCCGGGCGAGCATCTGCTGGACGAGCTGGGCCAGGTCCTCGCCGAGCCGGTTGGTGCCCTCGCTCAGCACCAGGCGGAGGGTGAGACTGCGGCCGTTCCTGACCCGCGGCTGCCCGGCGCCCCGGCTGTGCCAGCCCGCGCGGTCGAGGGCGCGCTCGGCGGCCTTGAGGTCGAAGCGGCCGTAGGCGCCGGAGTCGTCGGCGTAGCCGGGCTGGTTGGTCATGTAGAAGTGGTTGCCGAGCAGCGGCACCTTCACCGGCAGGCCCGCGGCCGCGACCTCGGCCAGCGCCGGGCGGTCCACGGCCTGCTGGAGGGCGCTTCGCACCGCCCGGTCGGCCAGCGGCCCGCTCGCGCCGTTCAGCGTGATGTGCACCTCGTCCCAGGCGGAGCCGATCCGGACGGCGGTGTCCGGCGCCTTCGCCAGCTGGGCGTAGGCCTCGCTGGTGGCCGCGTTGACGACGTCGACCTCGCCGTTGAGGAAGGCCTGGAGGGCGGCGTCGGGGTCCAGGACGCGGAAGACGATCCGGTCGAGCCGGGGCCGGGTGCCCCACCACGCGTTGTCGCGGACGAGGGTGAGGGTCTGCGCCGTACGGTCGACGGAGGCGAGCTCGAAGGGGCCCGCGGTGACCGGGAGCCGCCCCTGCCAGTCGGAGTCGAAGTGGCGCGGGCTGTCGTAGGCGACGGCCGGGAAGAGCGGGGTGAAGAGCCGGCGCCAGTCGGCGTACGGCTTCTTGAAGGTGACCTCGATCTGATGGGCGTCGGCGCCCTGGCGGACGTCGGCGATACGGTCGTAGCCGCTCGGGTCGGCGACCAGGTACCGGTCGTCGCCGCCGCCCACCGCGTGCCACTGGGCGGCGAAGTCCCGCCAGCTCAGGGCCCGGCCGTCGGACCAGCGGGCCTTCGGGTTCAGCCGGTAGGTGACGACCTGGCGCGAGCCGGCGGTGGAGACGGTGGCGGAGACCAGGTAGTCCCGGACGATGCGGGGGACGCCCTGGGCGTCCCGGGTGAAGAGCCGCGGCTCCGTCATCGTGTCGATCGTCCACACGTCGTCCAGGGCGCCGTCGACGTGGTTGAAGTTGAACTGGGTGATCATCTGCGTGATCGGCAGGGTCAGGGTCCCTCCGGAGCGGAGGTCCCCGGACGGCAGGGCGTTGATGTCGTAGGTGCCGTACGTCGGCAGTGCCTGGCGCCGGGAATCGTCGTGCCCGTCGGACGCGGTGCATCCGGTGGCCGTGAGGACGATGAGCGCCCAGACGGCCAGCCACCCGGGCCATCCCCGTAATCGCTCCACCTGCCAGCCTCTCCGGCGTCGCGGAACCGCCAACTGCCTTGACTTTCCTGCGAATTGTGGCGCCGGAGCTTAACATCACGATGTTTCCCTCAAATGAAGAGAAGGCAGACTCCCTCCCCGGGCGGACGCCCGCGCTCCGCCCGGGCCGTCACCGTCCGTGCCCCGTCAGGAGTTCCATGGTCTTCCTGATCGCCAGGCGCCTGGTCCGCTGCATGGTCCTGTTCCTCGTCTCCCTGGTCCTGTCCTACGCACTCGCCTCGACCGCGCTCGATCCACGCGCGTATTTCGAGGACCGCACGCCCCCGCCGCCGGCCCGGGTCGTCGACCGCGAGCTGGCCCGGCTCGGCATGGACGACCGGGCCCCGCTGCCGGAGCGCTTCGCGCACTGGGCGGACCGCGCCGTCCACGGCGACCTGGGCCGCACCATCGACGACCAGTCCGTGAGCGCCGAGTTCGGCCGCCGGATCGGTGTGTCGGTACGGCTGCTGCTGGTGGGCACGCTGGCCGGTACGGCGGTCGGCACGCTGGCCGGGATGTGGGCGGCGGTCCGGCGCGGCGGGCTCGGCGACCGGGCGCTGGCCGGGTTCTCCTTCGCGGTGCTGTGCGTGCCCACCTTCGTGCTGGCGCTGCTCCTGAAGACCGGGGCGCTCGCGGTCAACCGGGCCGCGGGCGGCAACGTCGTCAAGTACACCGGCGAGCACACCCCCGGGCTGCAGGGCGACTGGAGCGTCCACCTGCGGGACACGGCGGCCCATCTGGTGCTCCCGGCGCTCTGCGTGGCGCTCGCGGCGATCGCCCTGTACAGCCGCTACCAGCGGGCCGCCACCCTGGACGTGCTCGGCGCGGACCATCTGCGCACCGCCCGTGCCAAGGGGCTGACCCCGGGCCGCGCGCTGCTGCGGCACGGGCTGCGGATCTCGCTGGTGCCGATGACGGTCTTCTTCTCCTTCGGCGTCCTCACCCTGGTCACCGGGGCGGTGTTCACCGAGCGGGTCTTCGGCTGGCCCGGCATGGGCAGCTGGCTGATCGACTCGGTGGAGAAAGGGGACGTGAACTCGGTCGTGGCGGTCGACGGCTTCGCCGCGGCCGTCGTCCTGCTGGCGGGGCTGGTCGCGGACGTCCTGCACGCGCTGCTCGATCCCCGGGTGCGGCAGCCGTGAGAGCGGGGCGGCGCGGGCGGGCGGTGCTGCGGCGGCTGGCCGGGCACCCGGGGGCGCTGTACGGGCTCGCGCTGCTGCTGGCCCTGGTGGTGCTCGCGGTCGCGGGGCCGTACGTGTGCCGGTGGTCCTACACGGACGTCGACTACACGGCGCTGCGGCAGCCGCCGGACGCCCGGCACTGGATGGGCACCAACCGGATCGGGCAGGACGTGTTCGCCCAGGTCGCGCACGGGCTGCGGAAGTCGCTGCTGATCGGATTGCTGGTGGCCGCGGTCGCCACCTTTCTTGCGGCGGCGGTGGGGGCCTGCGCCGGGTACTTCGGCGGCTGGACGGACCGTTCGCTGATGTTCGTGGCGGACCTGCTGCTGGTGCTCCCCGGCTTCCTGGTGCTCGTGGTGCTCGCCCCGCGGCTGCGGCGGTGGGGCTGGCTGGCGCTGGCCGGGCTGCTCGCCCTGCTGGGCTGGATGGTCACCGCGCGGGCGGTGCGCGGCATGACCCGCTCGCTGAAGGAGCGTCAGTTCGTGGTGATGGCGCAGCTGATGGGGGTGGGGCCGGTGCGGATCATCTGGCGGCACGTGCTGCCGCACCTGGCCTCGTTCCTGATCACCGACGCGACGGTCACGGTGGCCGGGGCGGTGGTCAGCGAGGCCGGTCTTTCCTACTTCGGCTTCGGCGTCCAGCCGCCGGACGTCTCCCTGGGCACGCTGATCGCGGACGCGTCCGACGTGGCCCTGGTGTATCCGTGGATGTTCTTCTTCCCGGCGGGTCTGCTGACCGCGTTCGTGCTGGCGGTCAGCCTCCTCGGCAACGCCCTGCGCGACGCCCTGGACCCCACGACGCTGCGGCAGGCCGGCCCGCCCCGCGGTGCCGTGTCGGGGCTCGCCTGATGGGCGCGGGTCCGGCGGCGCGCGGACCGGCGGGCCCGGTCCTGGAGGTGCGCGGTCTGACGGTCGCCTTCGGGGGCGGGCGACGGCGGCCGGCCGTCCCCGTGGTGCGCGGCGTGGACCTCGTGCTGCGCCCCGGTGAAGTCCTGGGCCTGGTGGGCGAGTCGGGCGCGGGCAAGTCGCTGACCGCGCTGTCGCTGCTCGGCCTGGCACCGCCCGGCGCCCAGGTGGGCGGTTCGGTACGGCTGCTGGGCGAGGAGGTGCTGGGGCGGCCGGAGCGGGAGCTGGCCGGCCTCCGGGGCCGCCGGATCGCCATGGTCTTCCAGGACCCGCTGCACGCCTTCACTCCCGTACTGCGCGTCGGCGACCAGCTCGCGGAGGCGCTGCGCATCCACGAACGCCCGCGCCCGCGCCGCGAGACGGCCCTGCGGCGGGCCGTGGAGCTGCTGGACTTCGTGGGGGTGCCGCAGCCGTCCCGCGCCGCCCGCGCCCTGCCCCACCAGCTGTCCGGCGGGATGCTCCAGCGGGCCATGATCGCGATGGCGGTGGCGAACCGGCCCGCGGTCCTGGTCGCGGACGAGCCGACCAGCGCGCTGGACGTTACTGTGCAGGCCCAGGTCCTTGAGGCGCTCGGGGCCGCCCGGCGGGAGACGGGGGCGGCGCTGCTCCTCGTCACCCACGACCTCGGGGTGGTCGCGGGCGCCGCGGACCGGGTCGCCGTGCTGTACGCGGGGCGGGTGGTGGAGACGGGCCCGGCGGAGGCGGTGCTGTGCCGTCCCCGGATGCCGTACACCCTCGGGCTCGTCGGCTCCGTGCCACGCCTGGACGCCCGGGTCCCGCCGGTACCGGTCCCGGGCACCGCCCCCGCCCCGGGCACCGCGGGCCCGGGCTGCGCCTTCGCCCCGCGCTGCCCGCTGGCGGAGCCGGAGTGCCAGGCGGCCGAGCCCCCGCTCACCGGGGTGGACAGCCCCTCCCGCGCCGACGCCTCGGCACCCGACGCCCACGAGGCGGCCTGCCGGCGGATCCCGGAGGTCCGGCACTGGACCGCGGCCGAGCTGTTCGGGCCGCCGGCGCTGCCCCCGGACCGGGACCGCACCCCGGGCGGCCCGGCCGCCGACGTCGTGCTGCGGGTCTCCGGGCTCGGCCGGTCGTACCCGGCGGCGGGACCGCGGCGACGGGGTCCCGTGGTGCGTGCCGTCGAGCAGGTGGATCTGGAGGTGCGGCGCGGGCAGACGCTGGCGCTCGTCGGGGAGTCCGGGGCCGGGAAGAGTACGACGCTGCGGGAGATCGCCTCGCTGGCGGCGCCGCAGGCCGGGCGGGTGGAGGTGCTGGGGCAGGACACCGCGCTGCTGTCCCGCCGCGCGGCACGTGAGCTGCGCACGGCCGTGCAGCTGGTGCCGCAGGATCCGATGTCGAGCCTCGATCCGCGGATGCCGGTGGGCGACATCGTGGCCGAGCCGCTGCACGCCGCGCGGGTGCCGGCGGCCGTCGTGGCGGCGCGGGTGCCGCGGCTGCTGTCCCAGGTGGGGCTGCGCCCCGCGGACGCGGACGGCTACCCGCACCAGTTCTCCGGGGGCCAGCGGCAGCGCATCGCCATCGCCCGGGCCCTGGCGGTCGGCCCCGCACTGCTGCTGCTCGACGAGCCGGTGTCCGCGCTGGACGTGTCGGTGCAGGCCGGGATCCTGGACCTGCTGCTGCGGCTGAAGCGGCAGCAGGGCCCGGCGTATCTGCTGGTCTCGCACGACCTCGCGGTGGTCCGGCAGCTCGCCGACCGGGTGTCGGTGATGTACGCGGGCCGGACGGTGGAGACGGGCGGCGTGGCCGAGGTGTACGGCCGGCCGCGCCACCCCTACACCCGGGCCCTGCTCTCGGCCGTCCCGCTGCCGGACCCGGTCGCCGAGCGCGCCCGGCGCCGGATCGTGCTGCCCGGTGATCCCGGGCCGGGCCCGCCCGGCGCCGCCGGGTGCGGGTTCCGGGCCCGCTGTCCCGTGCAGGCCCTGCTCTCCGCCGCGCAACGGCGGCGCTGCGCGGAGGAGACACCCCGCGGGCGGCCGGCCGGACCGGCCGCCGGCCACACCGTCTCCTGCCATTTCCCGCCCGACTGCCGATTACCCCACGACGAAGCACCGGGTCCGGTCCGGCGGCCGTAGAG
>NZ_JBSHBL010000087.1:0-40787 GCF_053611985.1 Streptomyces sp. NPDC054770 | reverse complement strand
CCCCCTTTCCCCGAAAAGGGAACTCGGATCCGGCGACCGGCGAAGGAGAGGTGAACACAGAGCCCAAGCCTTCGAGGCGTTCGAATGAACGAAAGGAGCCCCGATGACCGTCGGACCACCGGGCACCGGCACCCGCGACGAGGATCGCGAGGACAGCGACGCCCGGGTGATCGCACGGTCCCGGGACGAGCCCGAGCAGTTCGCCGTGCTCTTCGACCGGCATGCCGACGCCGTACACCGATACGCGGCCCGGCGGCTGGGTCCGGAGGCGGCGGAGGATCTGATGGCGGAGACCTTTGTCACCGCCTTCCAGCGACGCCACACGTACGACCTCGCACGTGCCGACGCCCGTCCGTGGCTGTTCGGCATCGCGACCAACCTCGTGGGCCGGCACCGCCGGGCCGAGGCACGCCGCTTCAAGGCGCTGTCCCGGCTGCCGGAGCCGGTGGAGCACGAGGAGCCGGTCGCGGACCGCGCGGTCGCCAGGGCCGGTGCCACGGGGGTGCGCCGGGAACTGGCGGCCGCGCTGGGCGGGTTGTCCGCCCGCCATCGCGACGTCGTCCTGCTGGTGGCCTGGGCCGGCCTCGACTACGAGGAGGCCGCCGAGGCGCTCGGCGTGCCGGTCGGCACCATCAGATCGCGGCTGCACCGGGCTCGCAGCAGATTGCGCGAAGCACTGGGCGGAACCGATCCGACGGCTTTCCGAGAGGCAGACGCCCATGCGTGACATCGACGAACTGCGCGAACTGAGGGACTTCGACACGGGGGCTCCCCCGCTCGACGACGAGACCAGGCGCCGGGCCCGGGCCCGGCTGCTCACCGCGGTGAACGGGGCCGCCCCGCGGGTACGGCCCCGCCGTCCCGTCCTGCGCGTCGCCCTGACGGCCGGGCTGGCCACCGCGGTCGCGGCCGGCGTCCTGGTCGCGGTACGGGACGACGACGGCGCCCGCACCCACCGCACCGCGACACCGCCGGCGACCAGCGCGCCCGCCATGCGGAACGTGAGCGCGCAGACGGTGCTCAAGGGGGCCGCCGCCTACGCACGCGAGCACGAGCGGACGGTCCGCCCGCGCGACGACCAGTTCATCTACACCAAGGAGATCATCAAGGAGACGAACCAGAAGACCGGTGCCACGAGGAGCTACACCGACGAGAACTGGCGCTCGGTGGACGGCTCCGAGCGGGGCTGGACGATGGAGATCGGCAAGGGCTGGTGGTCGCCGGCGTTGAAGAAGAACGAGCACGTCTGGCCGCCGCAGGACTGGGGCACGCTGCGGAAGCTGCCGACCGACCCCAAGCAGCTGATCCTGTCGATCGCGAACGAGTTCGGCGGCAGGACGACCTCGCTCGACGACATCGGCGACGAGGACTGGTCGCAGATCCACTTCAGCCTCGCCGGGCTGCTGAAGCTGGTCCCGGTGATGCCGGAGGGGCTGCGTCCGGCGGCGTACGAGGCGCTCGGCATGGTGCCTGGAGTGAAGGTCGTGCCGGGCCAGAAGGACGCGAAGGGGCGCACCGGGGTGGCCATCACGTACGACGACCCGACGCTCCCGAAGGGCTCGGTGGGCTTCGGCGGCTACTTCATCTTCGACCCCGTGACGTACGAATTCCTCGGTTTCCGCGACGTGCGCACCTCGGGGGACGGCGCGGCCATGAAGACGTACACCCAGCTCTCGTATCTCGACAGCTGGGCCGTCGTGGACAAGGTGAAGCAGCGGCCGTGACCGGCTGAGCCCTCCGCTGGAAGTGCCGCGATCTGCCGTCTGAGGCACCGTCGTGGCTGGTCGCGCCCACGCGGCGGAACCGCATGTTGATACAGCCCCGCGCCCCTTCGGGGCGCTGCCGAACGGCAGCGGACTTCGCAGGAACCGCTTAGAGGACGACAGGGACCCTGAGGGCGGCCAGGACCGGGAGATGGTCGGTGGCCGCCCTCAGATCCGTGTCGGCGAGGCCGGGCAGGCCGGTCGGTACGCCGCAGCCGAGTACCTCGATGCCCTTCGTCGCGAAGATCGCGTCGATGCGCTGGTGGGGGTCGGTGGACCCGGAGGTGAACTCGCCGCCCCAGGGTGCGGTGGTACGGCAGTCCTGGAAGGCCTCGGCCAGGCGGCGGAAGGTGCGGCCGTCGGGGCGGTCGTTGAGGTCGCCGCCGGCGATGGCGTGCGGCACGCCCATGCCGGCGACCCGGTCGAGGAGCAGGCCGCCCTGCTCGTAGCGCTCGTCCTGCTGGAGGCTGAGGTGGAAGCTGGTGACGCCGAGGCGGGCGCCGCCGAACCGGACGACGGCGGTCGCGAGGCCGCGGCGGTGCAGGCCGGGGGTGAGCGGGAGGAGGACGTCCTCGGTGCGCTCGACGGTGGCGCGGAGGTCGCAGAGGATCGCCGGGCCGGCCGCCGTGCCGCCCCCGGTGAGGATCACCAGGTCCGAGGCCGAGGCCAGGCGGGCGAGCTTCTTGCGCCAGCGGAAGAAGCGGGGGGCTTCCTGGATCAGGACCAGGTCGGGGGCGCACGCCTTGATGACGCGGGCGAGGGCGTCGGTGTCGTCCCGCATGGAGCGGATGTTGTAGCTGAGGACGCGGATGACGGCGGAACCGTCGGGCTCTGTGTGGGAGTTGGGGAGCGACACCATGTGGATCAATGTACGCGGCGATGGAAGGGGCCGCGTGCCCAATGGCTCGGGGCGCGAGGTCGGTGCGCGACTGCCGGTTGTGGGTGGCTTGTCGCGCCCGCGGGGCGGTAGCCCCATATCGACTACCGCCCCCGCGCCCCTTCGGGGCGCTACATGATCGGGTCGGGCTCTCTCGCCAGGTCGGCCGCGCCCACCAGGCCTGCCTCGTTGCCCAGCTGGGCTGCGATGACGTCGGCGACCGGGCGCCAGTTGCCGCCTACCAGCCAGCGCTTGTAGGACTTGCGGATCGGGTCGAGGACCAGTTCGCCCTCGTCCGAGAGGCCGCCGCCGACGATGAACGCGGAGGGGTCGAAGAGGGAGGCCAGGTCGGCGAGGCCGGCGCCGGCCCAGCGGGCGAGCTCGCGGTAGGAGTCGACGGCGACCGGGTCGCCCTGCCGGGCGGCCACGGAGATGTGCTTGCCCTCGATGCCCTCGGGGGTGCCGTCACCGAGGGCGAGGAGGACCTCGGCGTTCTCGGGGGTGGCGTTGGCGCGCTGCTTGGCGTACCTGACCAGGGCGCGGCCGGAGGCGTACTGCTCCCAGCAGCCCTGCGAGCCGCAGCCGCACAGCAGCCCGTCCGGGACCATCCGGATGTGTCCGAACTCGGCCGCCACGCCGAAGTGCCCGCGGCGCAGCTTGTTGCCGATGATGATGCCGCCGCCGAGGCCGGTACCGAGGGTGATGCAGATGACGTTGCGGTGGCCCTTGCCGGCGCCGAACTTGTACTCGCCCCACGCGGCGGCGTTGGCGTCGTTCTCCACGACCACGGGGAGGCCGACGCGGGCCTCGACTTCTTCCTTCAACGGCTCCTGGCGCCAGTCGATGTTGGGCGCGAAGTAGACCGTGGAGCGCTGCCGGTTCACGTAACCGGCGGCGCCGATGCCCACACCGACGATCTCGTGCCCGGCGCGGGCGCCCTCTACGGCGGAAGCAATGGCGTCCACGATGCCCTCGGGCGTGCCCGGGGTCGGCACCTTGTGGGTCGAGAGGATGTTGCCTTCCTCATCGACCACGCCGGCCGCGATCTTCGTGCCGCCGATGTCGACGCCGATGGTGAGTCCCATGAATCCCTCAGTTTCGGTCGAGCCCCGCTACGGCCAACCGTACCCGAGGCCCTGGCGTCGGGTTCTCGTCGTCCGTCCGGTGGGTGGACCGGTCGGCGGTGCGGGGCGCGGGACGGAGGGATGCGCCCTGGCTGTCAGTCCAAGTCGATGCGTTCACCGGGGCCGGCGTCGTCCCCCGGGTCGGGCTTGCCGGAGGTCCAGCGGGTCTCCTGGGCCTGGACCGCGGAGCGGTAGGCGGCGAGGAGTTCGCTGCCGGCCGCGGCCAGGTGGTCGAAGACGTCCGGGTTGCGCTCTATGACGGGCTCGACGGCGTTCTTCGCCTGCTGGACGACCTGCCGGACCACCTGCTGGGCGGCGGGACCCGCGACCGCCCCGAGCAGCGGGCTCTGGATGCCGGAGAGCTTGTCGGCGACGGCGTCGACGAGTTTGCGCAGTTCCTCGGCGGCCGACCCGGGGGGCGGGCCGTACTGGGCGCGGCGGCGGGCCTTCTCCGCCTCCAGGTCCTCGGCGCAGGCGGTGGCCCAGGCGTCGGAGTCCGTCGCCCGTACCTCGTCCGCGGCCTCGGAGGCGTCAGCTGTGGGGCGCTCTTCGCTCATGGCGGACTCCTGACTACGGTTCGTCTCTACGACGTTACCCGAACGGGCGTACCGGTTTCACCGTCAGCGCGGCCACAGCTCCGGGTCCGGCGCGAAGCGCAGCCGCAGCTCGCCGTCGCGCAGGGCGGCCCCGGCGACGGTGCAGCGGCGCAGGGCCGACGGCAGGGCGACGATGCGGCGGAAGCCGCCCACGGTGATGACGACCTCGTCGCCGCGCCGGACGAGGTCGAGGCCGTCCCGTATCGCGCCGGGCAGCGGGATGTGCCAGACGAGGACGCCGTCCGCCTCGATCCGGTCGGCGACGGGCCACTCGACCGGGGCGGGCGCGGTGTTGACACCGGGTACGGCGAGCGCGGCCAGGTCGTCGGTGCCGCGCGGGTCGTGCCCCAGGTGGGCGACGGCCGTGACCTCGTACGCCTCCCCCCACTCGGCGAGGGTCTTGCGCTGCTGGGCGACGAGGGCGTGCAGGGGCGTGGCCTCGGGCAGCACCCGGTTGGCGACCAGGGTCGCGGCGGACAGGCCGCGCAGGGCGAGGCCGAGGCGGACGGTACGGACGGCGTCGGCGCCGGCCGGGCCGGGTTCGGCGACCAGGCGTACGGCGGTGTGGCGGTCGGCGAGGACGGCCTCGACCGCGGCGAGCTCCACGTCCCAGCGGGCGGCCGTCTCGTAGAGCCAGTCCGCGGGCATGGGGACACCGGCGAGGCGGCCGAGGACCGGGCGCAGGGCGCGGGCCGCCTGCCGCTCGGGCGGGAGCAGGCGGCGCAGATAGCGGCGCAGCTCCTCGGGGAGGGCGAGGAGGGCGAGCGCCTGGGGGGCGGGCGGGAGGTCCACGACGAGCAGCTCGTACCGCTCGGAGAGGGCGGCGTCGCGCAGGGCGCGCAGGAAGGACAGCTCCTCTGCGCCGGGGAGGGGGGTGAGCTCCTCGGCGTCCAGGCGGGAGGCGCCGAGCAGGTCGAGGACGTTCGCGGCGCGGCTCTGGAAGGCGGTGAGGTCCTCGCGGAAGCGGGCGGCGGCGTCGGGGCGCCAGGCGGTGAGGGTGGGGGTGAGGCGGGTGGGCTCCGGTCCTGTCGCCGCGCCCAGGGCGGCGCCGAGGGTGTCCGTGCGGTCGGCGCTGAGGACGAGGGTGGGGGTGCCCTCGCCTGCGGCGCGCAGGGCGGTGGCCGCGGCGACGGTCGTACGGCCGCTGCCGCCCGGCCCGGTGATCAGGATGGTGCGCATGAGGGTGAACCGTAACTGAAGCGGGCCTTGCCTGTAGGTGCCCGTGGCTGGGGGGAGGGGGTGTCACTTACCGGCGTCGGCAGAGTGCCGCTGCGCCCACCCTCCCCCACTCTCGGCTTCGCTCGAGCGGGGGGACCCCCATCGCCCTGCGGCACGCCTGCCCGCAGCTGGGAAGAAGCGGCGGGCGAAGCGCCCCTTCAGGGGCGCGGGGAACTGCGCGACCGGCCACGGCGGATCCGCACCCGGGAGACCACGGGTACCCCCGCGACGCGCCCCCTACCTCACTGCTCCCCCGACTCCACCCTCTTCTTCAGCCCCGCCAGCGCCCGGTCGATGATGACCTTCTCGGCTTTCCTCTTGATCATGCCGAGCATCGGGATCTTCACGTCCACCGTCAGCGAGTACGTGACCTCGGTCGACCCCGCGCCCGCCGGCTTCAGCAGGTACGAGCCGTCCAGGGAGCGGAGCATCTGGGACTTCACCAGCGTCCAGGAGACCTCGTTGTCGCCGGTCCAGGTGTATCCGAGGACCTGGTCGTCCTTGATCGCACCGGCGTCCATGACGAGGCGGACCTGCTCGGCGCGGCCCGCCGCGTCGGTCTTCAGGACCTCCGCCTCCTTCACCTCGCCGGTCCAGTCCGGGTAACGGGCGAAGTCGGCGATGACCGCCATGACGTCGTCCGGGGCCGCCTCGATCGTGATGTTCGAGCTGGTGTGTTCCGCCATCGCCGTGGCTCCTCCAGTTGCGGGCCGGTCGGACCGGTAGAAGGGGGTCGCCGTGCGCGAGCGTGCGCACGTGTGTGCAGCGTGAAGGCTACCGCGCGTCCGACCAGCCGACTTCACCCCCCGTCCGGGGTCGTCACCATTCCAGCGCCCAGGGCCGTCCGGTACCCGCGAAGTGCCCGACGTTCACGCATTCGGTGGCCCCGATCCGCATCCGCTTCACCAGCGGCTGGTGGACATGTCCGAAGAGCGAGTACCGGGGGCGGGTGCGGCGGATGGCGTCCAGCAGGGCCCGGCTGCCCCGTTCGAAACGGCGCGCGACGGTGTCGTACACCAACTCCGGTACCTCCGGCGGGATGTGCGTGCAGAGCACGTCGACCTCGCCGACCGCCTCGATCTTCGCCGCGTACTCCTCGTCGGAGATCTCGTAGGGGGTGCGCATCGGGGTGCGCAGCCCGCCGCCCACGAAGCCGAAGACCCACCCCCCGATCTCCACCCGCTCGCCGTCCAGGACCGTCGTGCCCGGTCCCGCGTACTCCGGCCACAGCATCGGCATGTCGACATTGCCGTATGTCGCGTACGTCGGCGCGGGGAACGCCGCGAACATCTCGGCGTACTGCTTGCGCACCGCCTTCTCGATCGCCGCCGCCCGGTCCACGCCGACCCCGCCCCACAGCCGGGCACCGAGCTCCCGCGCCTCCTCGAAGCGGCGGGCGGTACGGAGTTCGACGAGACGGTCGGCGTTCTCGACGCCGAACAGGTCGGGGAAGATGCCGCGGGAGTGGTCGGCGTAGTCGAGGAAGAGGACGAGGTCGCCGAGGCAGATCAGGGCGTCGGCGCCGTCGCCGGCTCTGGCCAGGTCACGGGCGTTGCCGTGCACGTCGCTGACCACGTGGACGCGGGTCCTCGGGATCCCGGAGGGTGTGGCTGCCATGGTGATCAAGGGTAGGCCTGTGCGGCAAACGTGAACAGGCGATGGGCGGGCCTGCGGTTACTGGTCAGTCACTAAGGCCGTGGACTACCGTACGCGAAGGAACACCAACCTGTGTGACGCACCGAACATCTCGCCGGACCCCCCTGTCGAAGAAGCCATACCGGCGGGTAACGTCCGGGCAGTCCAGTCGTGCTCAGGATTTCAACCAACGGATCCTCCAACCCGTGGCGAAGCCCTGAGCACCTGCCCGAGCCTTGGACCGCACCGTCGCATCGCACAACGTCGTGGCGTCGGCGCCCTATGAGGAGCAGCAGTCTTGCGCGAGTTCAGCCTTCCGGCTTTGTACGAGGTCCCCGCGGACGGCAATCTGACCGACATCGTCCGCAGAAACGCCGCGCAGCATCCGAACGTCGCCGTCATGGCCCGCAAGGTCGGTGGTGTCTGGCAGGACGTGACCGCCACCGCCTTCCTGGCCGAGGTGCACGCGGCCGCGAAGGGCCTCATCGCCTCCGGGATCCAGCCGGGCGACCGGGTCGCCCTGATGTCCCGCACCCGCTACGAGTGGACGCTCCTCGACTTCGCGATCTGGAGCGCCGGCGCGGTCACCGTGCCGGTGTACGAGACCAGCTCGCCCGAGCAGGTGCAGTGGATCCTCAGCGACTCCGGCGCGACCGCCTGCATCGTCGAACTCGACAACCACACGGCCGCCGTCGAGTCGGTACGCGAGACGCTGCCCGCCCTCAAGCACGTCTGGCAGATCGAGGCCGGCGCCCTGGAGGAACTCGGCAGACTCGGCCAGGGCGTCACCGACGCCACCGTCGACGCGCGCAGCTCGCAGGCGAAGGCGGACGACCCGGCGACCATCGTCTACACGAGCGGAACGACCGGGCGCCCCAAGGGCTGTGTGCTCACCCACCGCAGCTTCTTCGCCGAGTGCGGGAACATCGTGGAGCGCCTGCGCCCCCTGTTCCGCACCGGTGAGTGTTCGGTCCTCCTCTTCCTCCCGCTCGCGCACGTCTTCGGCCGGCTCGTCCAGATCGCCCCGATGATGGCGCCGATCAAGCTGGGCTGCGTCCCGGACATCAAGAACCTCACCGACGAACTGGCCGCCTTCCGGCCGACGCTGATCCTCGGCGTCCCGCGCGTCTTCGAGAAGGTCTACAACTCGGCGCGCGCCAAGGCGCAGGCGGACGGCAAGGGCAAGATCTTCGACAAGGCCGCCGACACGGCGATCGCGTACAGCAAGGCGCTGGACACCCCGTCCGGCCCGGCCCTCGGCCTGAAGATCAAGCACAAGACCTTCGACAAGCTCGTCTACAGCAAGCTGCGCGCGGTGCTCGGCGGCAAGGGCGAGTACGCCATCTCCGGCGGCGCCCCCCTCGGCGAGCGCCTGGGCCACTTCTTCCGCGGCATCGGCTTCACGGTCCTGGAGGGCTACGGCCTGACCGAGTCCTGCGCGGCGACCGCGTTCAACCCCTGGGACCGGACCAAGATCGGCACGGTCGGGCAGCCGCTGCCCGGCTCGGTGATCCGGATCGCGGACGACGGGGAGGTGCTGCTGCACGGCGAGCACCTGTTCAAGGAGTACTGGAACAACCCGGCCGCGACCGCCGAGGCGCTGGCCGACGGCTGGTTCCACACCGGGGACATCGGCACCCTGGACGAGGACGGCTACCTCAGGATCACCGGCCGCAAGAAGGAGATCATCGTCACCGCGGGCGGCAAGAACGTCGCCCCGGCCGTGATCGAGGACCGGATCCGCGCGCACGCGCTGGTCGCGGAGTGCATGGTGGTGGGCGACGGGCGGCCGTTCGTGGGCGCGCTGGTCACCATCGACGACGAGTTCCTGGGCCGCTGGGCGGCCGACCACGGCAAGCCGTCGGGCTCCACCGCGGCGTCGCTGCGTGACGACCCGGATCTGATCGCGGCGATCCAGGCCGCTGTCGACGACGGCAACGCCGCGGTGTCGAAGGCGGAATCGGTGCGGAAGTTCCGCATTCTGTCCTCCCAGTTCTCGGAGGAGTCGGGCCACCTGACGCCGTCCCTGAAGCTCAAGCGCAACGTGGTGGCGAAGGACTACGCGGACGAGATCGAGGCCATCTACCAGAAGTAGAACGGCGCTCGGGGGGTGCTCAGAAGTCCTCGGCGAGAACCCGTTCCATCGTCCGCTCGGCGAGCGCGGTGATGGTGACGAACGGGTTCACGCCGATGTTCCCGGGCACCAGCGAGCCGTCCGTGACGTACAGCTTGGAATACCCCTTCACCCTCCCGTAGTCGTCGGTCGCCTGCCCCAGGACGCAGCCGCCCAGCGGGTGGTAGCAGAAGTCGTCCGCGAAGACCTTGCTCGCCGAGCCGAACAGGTCGTACCGGTAGATCGTCGCGTTGGCCGAGTTGATCCGGTCGAACAGTTTCTTGGCCATGGCGACCGAGACCGCGCTCTGGGCCGCGGTCCAGCCCAGCTTCACCGCGCCGCTCGCGGAGTCGTAGGTGAAGGACGCCCGTTGCGGGTTCTTGGTGATCGCCAGGTACAGGCTCACCCAGGTCTCGAACCCGATGGGCAGCGGGGCGATCTCCGCGAAGACCGGGTTGTCGGTGTTGGCCCAGTCGTCGATGCCCATGACCGGCATGGTCGCCTGGTTGGCGCCGGTGGTGTCCCAGATGTGGTTGGCGCGCCCGAGCATGGTGTTGCCGTTGGTGCTCCAGCCGCCCCCCACACTGGAGTTGAGCGCGGGCAGCGCACCGGTGTCCCGGGCCCGGACGAGCAGCTCGGTGGTCCCGAGACTCCCGCCGCCCAGGAACAGATAGGTACAGCTGTACTGCTTGCTCTCGACGACGGCCCCGGTCGTGTCGATCCGGTCCACGCTCAGCACGTACGACCCGTCGCTCGCCTTCGTGACGGCCTTCACCTTCTCCAGCGTGTGGATGGTGACGTTCCCGGTGCCGAGGGCGGCGGCCAGGTAGGTCTTGTCGAGGCTCTTCTTTCCGTAGTTGTTGCCGTAGATGACCTCCTGGGCGAGCGCGGACTTGGTGGCGGTGCCGGCGGCCTCCTGCTCCATGTAGCCGAAGTCGTAGACGTTCGGTACGAAGGTGGTCTTGAGCCCGGTGTTGGCGGCGGCCTTCCTGGACGTCCGGGTGAACTGGTACCACTCGGTCGACTCGAACCAGGTGGCGTCGATGGTGTTGACGCCCAGCATGGTGCGGGCGCGCGGGAAGTACGTGTTGTACATCGCGCTCGCGTCCACGGTCGGGAACTGCTCGGCGAAGTACGACTGGAGCGGGGTGACGGCCATCCCGCCGTTGACCAGCGACCCGCCCCCGACACCGCGCCCCACGTACACGGACATGTTGTCGTAGTGCACCCGGTCGAGCACTCCCGCGTAGGAGTCGATGTCCTTGTTGACGACGTCCAGCCAGAGGAAGGTGGCGAGCGGGGCCTCCGTGCGGGTCTTGAACCACATGGACCGCTTGTCCGGGGCGGCGGTGGAACAGAAGATCTTGCCGTCGGAGCCGGCCGTGTTCCACAGCCGGCCCATCTCGATCATGACGGTCCGGATCCCGGCCTGCCCGAGCCGGAGCGCGGCCACGGCCCCGCCGTACCCGGAACCGACCACGATGGCCGGGGCGTTGGTGACGTCGGCCGCTTCCTCGGCGGCCTGCGCCGACTGGAGCCCGACCCGGCTGAGACCGGCCGCGGCGGCGGTCTGGAGGGCGATCATGCCCAGGATGTGACGTCTAGTCAGCTGACGCTGCATCAGTTTTACTGTCATGCGCGCAGCATGTGCGGATTTTCCGGTTCCGCCTAGAGCTGCGACAGAGTTAGTGACAACGCGCCCCAAAAGGGGCGCGGGGCTGTATTTGATATGCGGCTGCCGCCGCGTGGGCGCGACCAGCCAGAACGCACCCGCAGACGAAAGGCGCCCCAACCCTCTAGAGCAACGCCTTCAGCCTCTCCGCAAGGAGATCCCACCGCCACCGCTCCTCGACCCACCGCCGCCCCCGCTCCCCCATCCGCTGACGCAGTTCGGCGTCTCCCAGGAGCACCACGATGCGCTCGGCGGCCTCCTCGGGGGAGCCGCCCCGCACCACCCACCCGGTCTCCCCGTCGAGCACCGCGTCCGGCGCCCCGCCCGAATCCCCCGCCACCACCGGCAGCCCGGTCGCCGAGGCCTCCAGGTACACGATCCCGAGCCCCTCCACGTCCAGCCCGCCCCGCCGGGTCCGGCACGGCATCGCGAACACGTCCCCGGCGCCGTAGTGCGCGGGCAGCTCGGCCCACGGCACGGCCCCCGTGAACCGCACCGACGCCTCGACCCCGGTCTCCCGCACCAGCCGCCGCAGCTCCTTCTCGTACGGCCCGCCGCCCACGATCAGCAGCACCGCGTCCGGTTCGGCGGCCAGGATCAGCGGCATCGCGAGGATCAGCGTGTCCTGCCCCTTGCGCGGCACCAGCCGCGACACGCACACGACCACCGGCCGCTCGCTCAGCCCCAGTCGCGCCCGCACCTCGGCGCCCCCGGAGCCGGGGTGGAAGGTCTTCTCGTCCACGCCCGGCGGCAGCTGGACCATCCGCCCCGCCGCCCCGGCGCTCAGCGCGGTCGCGATCCGGGACCGCGTGTACTCCCCGAGATAGGTGATCGTGTCGGTCGTGTCCCCGATCCGCCCGAGCAGCTGCCGGGCCGCGGGCAGCTGCGCCCAGCCGGCCTCGTGCCCGTGGGTGGTGGCGACCAGCCGCTGCGCCCCGGCCTTCCGCAGCGCCGGCGCCATCAGTCCGAGCGGAGCCGCCGCCCCGAACCACACGGACGTACACCCGTGCTCCCGCAGCAGCCCGACCGCCGTCCGGGTCGCCCCGGGCGTCGGCAGCAGCATCGTCGTACGGTCGCGTACGACGGTGAAGGGCTGCTCCGCGTCGAACGCGGCGGTGGCCTCGGCGCCCTCCCGGCCCCGCTTCCACGTGGACGCGTAGACGACCAGCCGCTCGGGGTCCAGCCGCAGGGCCATGTTGTGCAGGAAGGCCTGGATGCCGCCCGGCCGGGGCGGGAAGTCATTGGTCACGATGAGCGTCTTGTGCATCGCCGCAGACCATACCTGCACAGGGCGTTCGGCCGTGCTTCATGGCCCCCGCACAGGACGTCGGGAGATCATGTGGCCCACTCGACACGGCGCTGCCGACGGACAGGGGTTCAGGTGGACAGGACGGGCGTGACACGTGCCCTGGCATCGCTGCTGTCCGTCTGGGGTGCCACCCGGCTGGTGCTGCTGCTGTTCGTCCTGAAGGTGTTCGTGTTCCCGGGCGCGGACGTCACCACCGACGTGTCGGTCATCTACCAGGGCTGGTACGAGGTCCTGCGGCACGGAACGTTTCCGCTGGACGACGTCACCTGGCAGTACCCGCCCGCGGCCGCCCTGGCGATCCTCTCCCCCGCGCTGCTGCCCTTCCTGGCCTACCCGACCGCCTTCTTCGTGCTGGCCTGCCTGGCCGACCTGGTGGTCCTCTCGCTCCTCGGCTACGCCGGCCTGCGCCCCGGGCGCACCCTGCGCGGCGCCTGGGTCTGGGTGCTCGGCGTCCCGCTGCTCGGCCCGACCGTCTACTCCCGCTACGACCTGATGGTCACCGCCGTCGCCGTCGCCGCGCTGCTCGCCGGGGCCCGGCACCCCCGGCTCATGGGGGCGCTGGCCGGCTTCGGCGCGATGGTCAAGGTGTGGCCTGCGCTGCTGCTCGTGGGTGCCGTACGACGGCGGGCCTGGGCGTCGGCGGCCGTCACGGCGGGCGCGGTCGGCGTCCTGTTCGCGGTGGCCATGCCCGGCGCGTTCTCGTTCCTGACCTTCCAGCGGGACCGGGGCACCGAGGTGGAGTCGCTGGGCGCGCTGGTCTTCCACATCGCCCGGCACTTCGGCTGGCACGGCGAGGTGCTGCTCAACTACGGCTCGATCGAATTCCTCGGCCCGCACGTGCGGGCGGTGAGCACGGCGGCCCTGCTGCTCACCGCGCTCGCGTTCGGCTGGCTGCTGCTGTGGCGGCTGTCGGCGGTCCGCTTCCGGTCCCACACGCTCGCGGACGCGGCCTTCACCGCCGTCCTGATGTTCACGGTCACCAGCCGGGTGATCAGCCCGCAGTACCTGGTGTGGCTGGTGGGCCTGGCCGCCGTCTGCCTCTGCTACCGGGCCGGCCGCATGACCCTCCCGGCCGTCCTGGTCCTCCTGGCGACCCTCGTGACGGTCCTGGAGTTCCCGGTCGGCTTCTCGCACGTGGTCGTCAGCGACTGGTACGGCATCACCCTGCTGCTCCTGCGCAACGGCCTGCTGGTCGCGGCGACGGTCTCGGCGGCCCGCGTCCTGTGGCGCGCCACGGTGACCGAGGTCCCCGTCGCCCCCTTCCCGTCTCAGGCCACCCGCACGAAGGAGACCCCGGTCTCCTCCTGAGCCCGGGCCCGGGACAGCAGCAGCGCCACGGCCGCGCACTGCACCCCCATGGAAAGGGCCAGCGCCAGGCAGATCCCGGGCAGCCCGAGCCCGGACAGGGCGTGGGCGAGCGGCAGTTGGACGGCCGTGCCGAGCAGGGTCACGCGCAGCAGCGCCGGCGCCCCGCCACTGCCCTCGAAGACCCCGCCGAGCGCGATGAAGCCGGCCGTCAGGAGCAGGTACGGTCCCACGCAGCGCAGGAACAGCACGCCCTGGTGCGCGGCGGCGGGTCCGGCGCCGAAGGCGGCCATGACCCAGGGTGCGGTCGCGGCGAGCAGGACGGCGGCGGCCAGCCCGACCGTCCCCGCCACCAGCACCGCCTGCCGGCCGATCTGTCCGCGGGCGTCCCCGCCCTCGCCGCGGGTGTGCGCGGTGTGGATGGCGGCCGCCTGGCGCACGGCGTAGAAGGCCATCGTCGCGACGTACATGACCTTGTACGCGATCGCGTAGGCGGCCACCGCCGGCACCCCGAGCCGGGCCACGATCGCCACCAGCGCCAGCGCGCCGCCCTGCCGGACGGTGAAGTCGGCGGACATGGGCAGCCCGGTGCGCAGGGTCCGGCGCAGGGCGGCCGGTACCGGTTCGGCGGCCTCGGACGCGGCCGCGGTGCGCAGCAGGGCGTTGCGGCGCAGGGCCCGCAGTCCCGCGCCCAGGGCCACGCACCGGCACAGCACGGTGGAGGCGGCGGCGCCCCGGACGCCGTAGCGGTGGATGAGGAGCGGGTCGCAGACCAGGATCAGGGCGTTGGCGAGGAGGGCCAGGCGCAGCGGGGTGCGGGTGTCGCCGGTGCCCTTGAGGATGCCGTCGACCAGTTGCTGGGCGAAGAAGACGGTCATGCCCGGCAGGGAGATCGCGAAGTAGGCGGTGGCGAGGGGCAGGGCCGGGCCGGGGCCGCCGAGGACCAGCCGGGCCAGGGGTTCGCGCAGCAGCAGCCCGCCGGCCACGACCGCCGGCGTGACCAGGCCGCACAGCGCCCAGCCCCCGCGTACGGCGGCCCGTACCGCGCCGGGGTCCCGGGCCCCTCGGGCGTGCGCGACGAGCACGGTCGTCCCGGAGGCGAAGACCAGGGCGATGCCGAGCAACACGTTCTCGGCGTTGGTGGCGACGGCGACGGCGGCCACGGCGGCGGAGCCGAGCCGGGAGACCCAGACGGTGTTGATGATCCCGGCGGCGACGGAGGCGAGCAGCGAGAAGTAGACCGGGCGGGCGAGCGAGACGAGCTGCTTGCGGTGGACGTTCACGGTGTTCACGGCGATCCCCCTGGAGTGCTGTACCTCTAATCGAGGTATCTCGAATAGAGGTAACATGAGGGTCGCGACGCCCGCAAGGAGGAATGCAGCGTGCTGGAACTGTCGATCCTGGGATTCCTGGCCGAGGAGCCGTTGCACGGCTACCAGCTCAAGGAGCGGATCAGGGCGCTGAGCGGGCACGTCCGCCCGGTCAGTGACGGCGCCCTCTATCCGGCGATCGCCCGGCTGGTCGCCGCCGGCCTGCTCGACCAGCACACCGAGGAAGGGGCGGGCGCGGCCCCGCGCCGGGTGCTCTCGCTCACCGAGGAGGGCCGGGCGGACCTGCTCGGCCGGCTGCGCCACCCGAAGCAGGCGGAGATCACCGACCAGGTCCGCTTCAACACGGTCCTGGCCTTCCTGCGCCATCTCCCGGACCCGGCGGAGCAGGCGGCCGTGCTGCGCCGCCGGCTGGACTTCCTTCAGACCCCGTCGAGCTTCTTCTACCGGGACGGCGAGCCGGTCCGGGCGGAGGAGAGCGGAGACCTGTTCCGGGAGGGGATGCTGCGGGTCGCGCGGGCGACCGGCACGGCCGAGCGGGCCTGGCTGGCGGAGGCCATCGAGCGGCTGGCTCAGTCGCCGAGCTGAGCCGTCAGGTAGTCCCGCCAGCGTGCGGTGAAGTCCGCCAGGGTCGTGCCGAGTTCGGTCTTCAGGGCGTCCTCCACCGCGCCCGCCCGGTCCTTGTGCGCGCCCACGGCCCGGTAGAAGGCGCCGAGCTTCTCCTCGCCCCAGTGGGCGGCGATCATCCGGCAGGCCAGCCAGCCGCCCTCGTAGGCCTGGGCCAGCTTGGTGGGGTCGTCGGTGAAGCCGAAGTCCTTGTCCGCCGGGAGGTTCGCCGGGACCTCTCCCGCCTCGACGGCGCGGGCGAGTTCCGGCGCGGCCTCGGTGGGCGTACGGCCGGTGTCGAGGTAGCCGATCCAGTCGGCGTACCCCTCGGAGAGCCAGAGCGGGGTGGCGGCCGTGGTGTGGGCGCGGGTGGCCACATGGGTCGTCTCGTGGGTGAGGACCACCTGTCTGCCGACCGGGCCGAGGACGGCGTACGCCTCCGGGTTGAGGATGACCCGGTCCGCCGGGGCCTGGCCGGAGCCGCCCGCCTCGCCGGTGGTGACGGCGGCGATGCCCTTGTAGTTGGAGGCGGGAGCGCCCAGCAGGCCGGCCATGCCGTTCAGCGAACCGGGCACGAGCAGGACCACCCGCCGGGTCCAGTCCGTGCCCCAGGCCTTGGAGACCTCGGGGACGGCGGTGTCGGCGAGCCGGGCGTAGCCGCGCAGCGTGGCCGTGGACTGGCCGACGCCGAGGACGAGGGCGTGGGAGCTCTTGACAGCGGTCACCTTGCCCTGGTCCCAGAGCTGTTGCCCGGACTTCCCGGCGGGCTTGTCGTATGTGACATACCACTGTCCGTCGACGGTGCGGCTGAGGGTGAGCGCACGGTCCGTCGTCACCGGCGCCTTGTCGTAGCCCTTTATCCGGTAGCTGAGCCGCGCGTCGGCGGTGGCTCCGGCGCCGTCGGCGTGGAGGGAGGTCAGCCGGTAGCTCCAGTCGGCGAGCGGTACGGCGCGCAGGTCCGCGTAGGAACTCCGGGTGCCGGTCTCGGCGTACGCCTGCTCGTCGTGGCCGAGGACCGCGGCCGAACGGCGGTCCAGGACCTGCTGCACCTCGGCCATCGCCGTACCGGTCGACGACCGCCCGCCGCCGCATCCGGCCAGCGGCAGGAGCAGCAGACACAGCCCCACCGCTCCTGAGCGCCACGCCCGTCCACGACCAGCCACTTTCCGATCGTACGGGCAGCAGCCCGGAAGTCAGGGCCGGGTGACGGAGGAGACGGGCATCATTCCGACCGGGTCGTAGCGGACCGGGGCGCCCGGGTAGGGGGCGTGGATGACCTGGCCGTTGCCGACGTACATGGCCACATGGCTGGCGTCGGAGCGGTAGACGACCAGGTCACCGGGTTGCGCCTGGGAGAGCGGGACCTGGTGGCCGGCGTAGCGCTGCTCCTGCGAGGTGCGCGGGAGGTGGATCCCGGCGTGCGCGTACGACCACTGCATCAGGCCCGAGCAGTCGAAGCCGGAGGGGCCGCTGGCGCCCCAGACGTACGGCTTGCCGAGGGCGGAACGGGCGGCGGCGATCGCGGCGGCGGCGCGGCCGTCGGGGGCGGTGGCGTCGGAGAGGTCGGGCAGGTCGGCCCGGTCGTCGCCGCGGGAGGAGTGTTCGAAGGCGGCGCGGTCGACGGCGGGCATCGCGTTGAGGAGCTGCCGGGCCTTGGCGAGCTTCCGCTCCACGACGGCCTTGTGGGAGGCGACCGCCCTGCGGCTGTGCTCCAGTTCGCCGAGCTTGCCGGCGGCCTCGGTGCGCTCCTGGGCGAGTTCGCGCATCGCGGTCCGGAGCTGCCTGAGCTGCCCGGCCCGGCGGACGTCGATCCGGTCGAGGAGGGAGGCCCGGTCCAGGTACTCCTGGGGGTCGTCGGAGAACAGCAGGGCCACGGTGGGGTCGATGCCGCCGGAGCGGTACTGGGCGCCGGCGAGTGAACCGAGCGCCTCCCGCATGGTGTTGATGCGCTGCTGCTGGCGGGCGATGCGGTCCTGGGAGTCGTTCACCTCGCGGCGCAGCGTGCCGGCCCGCTCGTCGGCCTTGTCGTAGGCCTCGGTCGCCTCCTCGGCCTGCTGGTACAGCCGGTCCACCTCGGCGCGGCTGTCGGCGCGCGGGGCGGCGCTCGCCGGTACGGCACCGAGCGCGGCGGCCGCGGCCGACAGCGCGCAGAGAGCGGCACCGGCGCCCCGGTTGAACCCGGACGACGATGCAAGACGACGATGAGACCCCACGGCGGTCCTTCTGCTGGCGGACAGGTACCGCTTCCCCCGGCGCGGGGACGGGGGTGCCCCGGCGCCGGAGGAAACGCGCCAGACAGTAGCCGCGTGAACACACCCCGGCCAAAGACCTCGGCGGCCACGCAACGTGACGCCCCGCCGCTGACGCAGGTCACCGGCGGGGCGTGGAGTCAGTTCCGGTTGCCGGGATTCGCCCGTTCGGGCGCCACGGCAAGTTGATCTTCGGCCGTACGGGTGTCGGCGTAACCCGGTGGGGTCGGATCAGATCCGGACGCCGAACTCGAAGGTCATGTCGCTGATCGCCTCGTAGCGCACGACGGCGCCGGTGTGCGGGGCGTGCAGCACCTGGCCGTTGCCGGCGTACAGGCCGACGTGGTGGTAGTCGCCGTAGAAGATGACCAGGTCGCCGACCTTGAGGTCGCTCTCGCTGTAGATGCGGGTGCCGGCGTTGGCCTGCGCCTCGGAGGTGCGCGGGATGGTGACGCCGGCCTGGGCGTAGGCCCAGGAGGTCAGGCCCGAGCAGTCGAAGGAGGACGGGCCGGAGGCGCCGTAGACGTACGGCGAGCCGATCACGGACTGGGCGGCGGCGAAGGCGCTGGCGGCCCGGCCGGAGGCGGAGCCCGTGTTGCCGAGGTCCACGCGCGAGGAGGCGCGGCTGGCGGCCTGGGCCTGCTCGGCGTCGAGCGCGGCCTTCTCCTTGGCCGTCAGGGTGTTGAGCAGCTTCTGCGCGTCGGCGAGCTTGCCCTGGACGGCCGACTTCTGCTTGGCCAGCTCGGTGCGGGTGGCGGAGAGGTCCTTGAGCTTGTCGGAGGCCTCTGCCCGCTCCTGGGCGAGTTCGCGCTGTTTGTCCTGAATCTTCTTCAGGGCCTCGACCTGCTGGCTGCTCAACTGGTCGAGCGTGGACGCCTTGTCGAGGTAGTCGTCCGGATCGGACGAGAGGAAGAGCTGGACCGACGGGTCGATGCCGCCCGAGCGGTACTGCGCGGTGGCCAGCGAACCGAGGCTGTCCCGCAGCTTGTTGAGGTCTTCCTGACCACGGGCCACGTTGTCCTGGATCGTGGATATTTCCTTCTGCAGCTTCTGCTGCTTGTCCTTGGCCCCGTCGAGCTTCTCGGTGGCCTGCTCGGCCTCCTCGTAGAGCTTGTCGACCTTCGCCTTGACCTCGTCCTTGGTCAGCTTCTCGCTGGGCGCCGCGTTGGCGGCGTTGGCGCTGAGGACTACAGCGGCGGCGGCTGCGGTGGTGAGCACGGTCACGCGCGCACGACTCGGCTGCTTCAGTCGACGATGGGACGCCACGGAGACGGGCTCCTTCGTTTGAGTGATCACCCGTGTGGAGGTTCGGGGTCAGACCCTAGTGACCTACCTGTGATCAGTTCAAACCCAGCAGCCAAAAAAGTGGTCACGCAACGCACTCTTTGCATATAACTCACGAGCAGTAATGCGCGATTGACGCTACGTTGCGTGACGGTTCGGTCAATTCGGGCATTGCATATGCGGATTGAACGTTCAGGACAGTCGCTTCAGAAGCATCGCAGAAGCGACCGGACGGGCGCCTGCCCGGGCGACCCCGTCGGCGACCTCGCGGTCTGTCGAGGCGACGATCACCGGGCGGCCCGGCGGCTCGGCGCGCACCAGCTGGCGGATCAACTCGTCCGCGGTGACACCGGGCTTGGAGAAGAGGACCCGGACCCCGCGCGGCGGGGCCAGCAGCACCGGCGCGGCCAGCTCGGCGCCGTCGAAGACACAGGTGACCTCGGCGCCGGTCTGGGCGGCGAGCTGGGAGAGCTGGCCGAGCAGCCGCAGTCGCTGCTTCTCCAGCGGCATCTGCGGATAGCCGGTCTTGGTCACGTTGTAGCCGTCGACCACCAAGTGCGCCTGAGGCAGGGCGAGCAGCTGGTTGAGAATGGCCGGGTCGTTCTCGGAGAGTGCGCGCGCCGCGATGTCCTTCGGGGTCATTCGTCCCGGTTCGACCGCGTCCACGGTCTCGGCGGGCCGCACCGAGACCGGCGGCAGAGCCAGCTCCCGGCGCAGCCCCTGGGCCGCGTCGAGGACGGTGTCGAGCAGCAGCCGCAGCCGCATGTCCTCGACGCTGCGTCCCTCGCGGGCGGCCCGGCGGCTGGCCTCCAGGGCCGCCTCGACCTCGCCGAGCCGGGACTTGAGCCGCCGGCTCTCGCTCTCGGCGGCGGACAGCTGGGACTGCCCCTCGGCCCGCCCCGCCTCCGTCTCGGCCTGCAGCTTGCGCAGCGCCGCCTCACCGCGCTTGACGTCGCTCAGCGCGGCCCGCAGCTTGCGGTGAAGCGATTCCGCTTCCTTCTTGGCCGCGTCCAGCTCGGAGCGCAGCCGCTCCGTGTCGGCCCGGGTCTGCTCCCGCGCCCGGTCCAGCTCCTCGCGCAGCCGCTCCAGTTCGGCCCGGCTCTCCTCGTCGGCCCGCTCGGCGTCGGCCCGCTGGGCCTCCTCGCCGGCCGCCGCCACGAGCTTCACCCAGCCCGTGGGGCGCAGCACATAGGCCGCGGCCGCCACATCGAGCGGGTCCGCGGCCGGGGGCGGGGAGCCGGAGTCCAGGGCGCCGGCCAGTTCCGGCTGGGTCTCTCTCAGCTTCTCCCCGATCCGCTGCCGGAAGAGGGTGTCCGTCTCCAGCGCGGCGGCCATCGCGTTTCCGGCGAACTTGGCCCGGCGATTCGGGGCAAAGCGGGCGTACTGCCGCAGCTGTGCGGGCAGTTCGGCGACGGTCAGGCCACCGAACCCGTCCGACACGATCTGCACGACCCGCCGCCGGACACCGTCGGGCAACGGACGGTCAAGCACCTCGGCGGTGCCGTCGCCCGGCCCCCCGCCTGTGGTCTCCACCATCCGTCACACCCCATCACCTGTACGGGGCCGGCTCCCGGTATCAGGAGTCGGCGCCCGGCCTGTCCACGAGTTCCACCTGGTCCACCGCGTTGCACCAGCGGCAGCGCACCGACTCGATGGTCTCACTGACCACCTCGCGCTCCTCGACCTTGGGCTCACCGGCCAGGTCGAGGTGTACGTACTCGACCACCTTCGACGAGCGGGTCACGTCGAAGCGCGTGAGGTTGCCGCAGAGGGTGCAGCGCCACCGCGTCGTGGCGGTCGGCAGGGGAACCGTCATCGTGGCTTGTTCGCTTCCTTCTAGTGTCCGTGACGCGCCGTCCCGACGCGTGTGGCTCGTACCCTACGGCCTGGCGGGTACTCGATGCCGCCCCGTCTGCGGCGGCGAGGCGGTCTGCACCAGTGCGTCCCGTTACGCCATGCTCTATGTCCATGATCGGCAACTGGAACACGACGGCCGCCCGGACCCTGCGGGGTCTGCGGGGCACGTCCGCGCCCATGACGTACAGCCTGATCGCCGTGTGCTGCCTGATCTTCGTGCTCGGCCCCGCCTCCGGCTTCACCCCGTCCTACGGCACCGGAGAGGCCCTCGCGACCGCCCAGCGGGCGTATTTCCGGCACTGGGGGGTGGTCCCCGCCGACCTGTTCGACGGTCCGGCGCGGGAGGCGCTCACCCCGGCCACGGCGCTGTTCATCCACGGCAGCTGGGTGCACCTGCTCGGCAACATGCTCTTCCTCTTCGTCTTCGGGGCGATGACCGAGGAACGGATGGGCCGCGTCGAGTTCACTCTCTTCTACATCGGCTGCGGCTATCTCGCGCTGCTCGGCTACGCGGCCGCCAACACCACCTCCCAGCAGTCGCTGGTGGGGGCGTCCGGGGCGATCTCGGCGGTCCTCGGAGCGTTCCTGTACCTGTTCCCCAGCGCCCGCGTGACCAGTCTCCTCCCCTTTCTCTTCTTCCTCCCGCTGCGCTTCCCGGCCTGGGTGGTGCTCCCCTTCTGGGCGGCCCTCCAGTGGCTGGCCCTGAACCAGGCCTCCTCCGGCCCCGGCGTGGCCTACCTCGCCCACCTGGTCGGCTTCGGACTCGGCTTCGGCTACGCGTGGGTGCGGTACGGCCGTACGACTAAAGTGAGATCCGCCCCAGCTCCGGCACCCGAGGGAGAGAACCAGCCGTGATCACCGCGATCGTCCTCATCAAGACCAGCGTGGACCGGATCCCCGAGATCGCGGAACGGATCGCCGCGCTGGAGAGCGTCAGCGAGGTCTTCTCCGTCACCGGCACCTACGACCTGATCGCCATGGTCCGGGTGAAGCAGCACGAGGATCTCGCCGAGGTCATCCCCGGCTCCATCAGCAAGATCCCCGGCGTGGAGGCCACGGACACGCACGTCGCGTTCCGCACGTACTCCCAGCACGACCTGGAGGCGGCGTTCGCCATCGGCCTGGACAGCTGAACCGAGCGGTCCGGGCCGGGCGGCGTCAGTGCCGCAGGGCCGGTGCGCCGGCGGGCGTACGCCGCGCGGCGCTGCGGTAGGCCGAGATACCCAGGGCGAGCAGCCAGTAGCTGAGGAACGCCCCCATCAGGGCGGTGGTGCCCCAGCCGTTCGCCGCGTAGAAGTGCGCGGGGTCGTTGCCGAAGAACACGGACGGCACGAAGGCCAGGTTGACCGCCGCCAGGGTGCAGGCGGAGCGGCCGGTCCAGCGCGGCAGCAGGCCGGTGCGCGAGATCCCGTGACCCACCGCGGTCAGGCAGAGGGCGAGCATCAGGCGGCTGATCGCCCCGTAGAGGATGTACGTGCCGCTGACCGCGACGGTCGGGTCGATCGGATGGTCCGCGGCGATGACCGCACCGCCTTCCAGCCCGCTGGAGACCAGCGTGACCGTCGCGTAGACCAGTCCGGTCGCGAAGGCCATCGAGCCGATCCATTCGCGGGCCGGGTCGGCCCGTTTGACCAGTTCACGGAAGGCCGTCACGAACACGACGACGAACGCCAGTCCGACGATCTGGAGCAGCAACCTGGTCAGGACGTTCGAGTCCGGCGGCGAACCGGAGTAGACGAAGTAGAGCGGTACGTCGACGATGAAGGCGGCCGCGGCGGTGATGGCGGCGAGGCCGGTCAGGCGCCTCGCGAGGGTCTCGTTCATGGGTGTGTCCCCCGGTTCCCGGTGTCGGATTCCTCGTCGGCCCGTTGCCGACTACCTGAATCCTGGCGTTCACGACGCTTCCCGTCGCTGGGCCTGGACACCGGACCCGGGGGTGGTCCTGCCGACACCCCCCCGCGGGTGGGTCAGCTCACCGCCGGGACACAGCGGCCGTCCTCCGTGCGGTACGACCACTTCGCGCCGTCGGTCACCAGTTCCCGCACCGCCGTCACGAAGCGCTCCACGTGCTCGTCCGGCGTGCCCGCGCCGAAGCTCACCCGGATGGCGTTCAGGGACTTCTCGCCCGGTGCCGCCTCCGGCGCCCCGCACTCGCCCTGGGTCTGCGGGTCGGAGCCCAGCAGGGTCCTGACCAGCGGGTGGGCACAGAAGAGGCCGTCGCGGACGCCGATGCCGTACTCGGCGGAGAGGGCGGCGGCGAAGTGGGAGCTGTTCCAGCCGTCGACCACGAAGCTGATCACTCCGACGCGCGGGGCGTCGTCGCCGAAGAGGGAGAGGACCCGGACCTCGGGAACCTCGGCCAGCCCGGCCCGCACCTTCTCGATCAGGTGCTGCTCGCGGGCGACCAGGGTGTCGAAGCCGGCCTCGGTGAGCGCCTTGCAGGCGGAGGCGATGGAGTAGGCGCCGATGACGTTCGGGGAGCCCGCCTCGTGCCGCGCCGCGCTCTCGTGCCACTCCACGGCCACTCCCCCGTCCTCCCGCCGGGTGACCTTGCGGCTGGCGCCGCCGCCCGCGAGGTAGGGCTCGGCGGCCTGCAGCCAGTCGGCGCGGCCGGCCAGGACGCCGGAGCCGAAGGGGGCGTAGAGCTTGTGGCCGGAGAAGGCGACCCAGTCGACGTCCAGGTCCCGGACGGACACGGGGTGGTGCGGGGCCAGCTGGGCGGCGTCCAGGACGATCCGGGCACCGTGCGCGTGCGCGGCGGCCGCCAGCTCCCGTACCGGCCACAGCTCGCCGGTGACGTTGGAGGCGCCGGTGACGCAGACCAGGGCCGGGCCGTAGGGGTCGCGGTCGGCGAGAGCACGCTCCAGGGTCTCGACGGCCTGCCGCGGGGTGCGGGGCGCGTTGAGGTAGGTGACCCGGGCGTCCTTCCAGGGGAGCAGGCTCGCGTGGTGCTCGGTCTCGAAGACGAAGACCTGGCAGTCGGCGGGGACGGCGGCGGCGAGCAGGTTGAGGGAGTCGGTGGTGGAGCGGGTGAAGATCAGCTGGTCGTCGGGGCGGCAGTCGAGGAACTCGGCGACGGTGTTCCGGGCGTTCTCGAAGAGGTCGGTCGACAGCTGGGAGAGGTAGCCGGCACCGCGGTGGACGCTGCCGTAGTAGGGCGCGTACGCCGCCACGTCGTCCCAGACCCGCTGGAGGGCGGGGGCGCTGGCCGCGTAGTCGAGGGCGGCGTAGGTGACCTCGCCGCCGGTGACGAGCGGGACGGTGACATCCCGGCCCAGAACGGGCAGTGGGGCACAAAGGGACTGGGCGGCGGCAGCGGTGGTGACAGACATGGCGAACTCCTGTGAGAGCTGAGCGAAATCGCCGGGCCGGACGGACGGTGCGTCGACGGCACGGGGAAAGGTGAAAGGGGTGTGCGGAGGCGGGGCTCGACGCCCTATCGCATTCGCTTGCTCACAGAGGACTCCCTCGACGACCAGGACCCCTGGGCTGTGCCTGCTCGAAGAAGCGTGAGGGGTCCGCGCTTGCCGTAGACCTCGCTGCCTACGACCTGGTCTTCACCCGGGGCACCCCGCCACGGACGGAGGGTTGCCGGACAGTCGGCCGGGGCCTCATGACTGTCACTCATGACCTGGGAAGAAACGTAAGTGAAGTGATCGCCGCCGCGCAACTCCTGTCCGGATGACGGAACACCGCCAGAAACCGACGCCGGCTCGGCACCGCCGGGAAGGCCGTGTGCGGTTGCGCGCCGTTGCGGCGGAAAATCACGACCGCCCAACGGAAGAGACCGGCAGAGGACGCGACGGAAAGAGGAAGCGGCGACGGCTCCCGCGCGAAGTGGGGCACCGCCGGGAAGGCCGGTGTTGTTGCTCGCCGTTGCGGCGGAGAAGAAGGTGATGCCGGTCCGAATTCATCGGCACCGACGCCGGACTCCTCTTTCCGCCGCAACGGCGATCGGCCACGACGGCGTAGTCCGGCGGTGCCGTACCGTGCCTGAGCCCGCCGACCGCGGCCCCTACCTGTTCGTCGCCGCCGCCCAGCGCTCCAGCGCCCGCTTGGCGGCGCCCGAGTCGATCGACTCCGCCGCCTTGGCCATGCCCGTCCGGAGCTGTTCGGCCAGGGTCCCCGTGCCGGGGTCAAGGGCCACCAGGGCCGCCGCCGAGTTCAGCAGGACCGCGTCCCGTACCGGGCCCGGCTCGCCGTCCAGGAGGCGGCGGGCGACCTCCGCGTTGTACGACGGGTCGCCGCCCCGCAGCGCCTCCACGGGGACCAGGTCGATGCCGGCGTCGCGGGGGTCGAAGGTCTCCTCCGTGACCTTGCCGTCGCGGACGATCCAGACGTGGGACGTGGCCGTCGTCGTGAGTTCGTCGAGGCCGTCGTCGCCGCGGAAGACCAGGGAGGAGTTGCCGCGTTCCGCGAAGACGCCCGCCACGACCGGGGCCATGCGCGGGTCCGCGACGCCCACGGCCTGGGCGCGCACCCGCGCGGGGTTGGTCAGCGGGCCGAGGATGTTGAAGACCGTGCGGATGCCCAGCTGGCCGCGCGCGGCGCCCGCGTAGCGCAGCGCCGGGTGGAACTTGATGGCGAAGCAGAAGGTGATGCCGGCCTCCTCGGCGACCTCGGCGACCCGCTGCGGGGTCAGGTCGAGGTTGACGCCGAGCTTCTCCAGGACGTCCGAGGCCCCGGACGCGGAGGAGGCCGCGCGGTTGCCGTGCTTGACGACCTTCGCCCCGGTGCCGGCCACCACCAGCGCCGACATCGTGGAGATGTTGACCGTCTTCGCGCCGTCCCCGCCGGTGCCGACGATGTCGACCGTGCGGCCCGGCACCTCGATGACGTTGGCGTGGTCGTACATCGTGCGGACGAGACCGTTGATCTCCTCGACCGTCTCGCCCTTCGCCCGCAGGGCGACGACGAAGCCCGCGATCTGGGCGTCGGTCGCCTGGCCGCGCATGATCTGGTCCATCGCCCAGGCGGTCGCGTCGGCGCTCTGGTCCTGGCCGTACAGCAGCGCGTTCAGTACCTCGGGCCAGGAACGGCCCGCCGCGATGTCGCCTCCAGCGGGGGTCACAGCGCTCATAAGGCCGCTCCTGATCGTCGTCATCGTCGTCGAATTCGCCGTACGCGAATTAACCGGTTTTCCCAGGGCCCACCCTATCCAGCTCCGGGCACCGCAAAGGGCCCCCGTCCGTACACCGGACGGGGGCCCTTCGGCTGTGGCGTGGCGACGCCTTCGATCAGTGGTGGCCGTGGCCGCTCGTGATCTCCTTGTACTCCTCGACGGTGGGCTTCGGGATCTGGTTGTCCTCGCCGTAGTAGGCGTTGCTCAGCTTGGCGCGGAGCTTCTCGGAGCCCTTGATCTTGCGCTCGACACCGTTCTCGTCGACCGCCGGGCCGACCTGGGCCGGCTCGTACTGGTGGTGCGCCGTGAGGGTGTGCAGCTGCTCCTGCGAGAGCGGCTCGTGGACCTCGATGAACTCACCGTGCGGCAGCCGCTTGATGATGCCGGTCTCGCGGCCGTGCAGCACCTTTTCGCGGTCGCGGCGCTGGAGGCCGAGGCAGATGCGCTTGGTCGCGATGAACGCGATCACGGGTCCGGCGAAGAAGAAGATCCGGACGAACCAGGTCACGTCGTTGATCGACAGGTGGAAGTGGGTGGCGATGAGGTCGTTGCCACCACCGATCAGGCCCACCATGTACACGGTCACCCAGGCGACACCGAACCCGGTACGGGTCGGGGCGTTGCGCGGGCGGTCCAGGATGTGGTGCTCGCTCTTGTCGCCGGTGACCCAGGACTCGATGAACGGGTAGAGCGCGATCGCGCCCAGCACGAGCCCGAACAGGACCAGTGGGATGAAGACGCCCAGGACCAGGGTGTGGCCCCAGAAGTTGATCTCCCAGCCGGGCATGTAGCGGATCAGACCCTCGGCGAAGCCCATGTACCAGTCGGGCTGGGCGCCGGTGGACACCTGGTCCGGACGGTAGGGGCCCATGGCCCAGATCGGGTTGATCTGGGTGGTCGCCGCGATGGCCGCGATGACACCGAAGACCAGGAAGAAGAAGCCTCCGGCCTTGGCCATGTAGACCGGCAGCAGCGGCATGCCGACGACGTTCTTCTCGGACTTTCCGGGACCCGCGAACTGCGTGTGCTTGTGGTAGAAGACCAGGATCAGGTGGCCCACCACCAGGCCGAGCATGATGCCCGGCAGCAGCAGGATGTGGATCGAGTAGAACCGGGCGACGAAGTCGTGGCCGGGGAACTGCCCGCCGAAGAGGAAGAACGAGATGTACGTGCCGACGATCGGCATGGACAGGATCGCGCCCTCGGTGAAGCGGACACCGGTGCCGGAGAGCAGGTCGTCCGGGAGCGAGTAACCGGTGAAGCCGGTGAACATGCCCAGGACGAACAGCAGGAAGCCGAACAGCCAGTTGATCTCACGCGGCTTGCGGAACGCGCCGGTGAAGAACACGCGCATCATGTGCACGAACATGCCGGCGAGGAAGATCAGCGCGGCCCAGTGGTGGATCTGCCGGATGAGCAGACCACCGCGCACGTCGAAGGAGATGTGCAGGGTCGAGTTGAACGCCTCGGACATCATCTGTCCCTGCAGCGGGACGTAGCTGCCGTGGTACACCACCTCGTTCATCGACGGGTGGAAGAACAGCGTCAGATACACACCCGTCAGGATGATGATGATGAAGCTGTACAGGCACACTTCGCCCAACATGAACGACCAGTGGTCGGGGAAGATCTTGCGCATGTTGGACTTGGCCAGGGAGTAGATCCCGAGCCGTCCGTCGGCCCAGTCGGCGACGCGCTCGCCGGCCGGTGCCTTCCCGCGCTCGCGGGACTCAGAGTTCTCGTTAGTGCTCATCCGCGCTCCCAGAAGGCAGGACCGACGGGCTCGTCGAAGTCGCCGAGCGCCTGGAGGTAGCCCTCCTCGCTCACGCCGATGCGCAGCTGCGGCAGGGCGTGGCCGGCCGGGCCGAAGATCACTCGGGCTCCGTCGGAGAGGTCGAAGGTGGACTGGTGGCACGGGCAGAGCACGTGGTGGGTCTGCTGCTCGTACAGCGAGATCGGGCAGCCCACGTGGGTGCAGATCTTCGAGTAGGCGACGATCCCCTCGTGCGACCACTCCAGCTCGCGCTTGTCCTTGATGTTGTCCGGCTGCAGCCGGATGATCATCAGGGCCGCCTTGGCCATCACGTTCTGGAAGTCCTCCTGGGACTCCTCGACGCCCTCGGGCTTGGCGAAGGTCAGCGAGCCGACGGCGACGTCGGAGGGACGCAGCGGCTCGTTGGTGTTCATGTTGACGAGCAGCTTGCCCTTCGACCACGCCGTGTGGCGCAGCGAGGTGCCGGGCAGCGGGCCGAGGTCGCGCAGCAGCACGAGGCCGGAGAGCGGGACCAGGGTCAGCGCGCCGAACATCGTGGTGCGGATCAGCTTGCGCCGGCCGATCGCCGACTCCTTCGCGCCCTGCTTGAAGTCGGCCAGGACCTTGGCCTTGACCTCCGGCTCGGCCGAGATGGCGTGCCGCTCGTCGGCGACCTCCACGTCGGACATCAGGGTGCGGGCCCAGTGGACCGCGCCCGCGCCGATGCAGAACAGCGCCGCACCGAGGGTCAGGCCCAGCGCGAAGTTCAGCGCGCTGATGTGACCGAGCGGGAAGACGAAGATCGACTTGTCTTTCGGGATGGTCACATAGGAGGCGATGAAGCCCACGGTGGCCAGCATCGACACCGTGAACAGCATGGCCACGACGCGCTCGGACCGCTTGGCGGCCCGCTCGTCGATGTCCTGGATGCGGTGCTCGTGGGGCGGCAGACCGGGATCCGTGAACGGGTCCCTCTCGTCCGCGACGCTCACGGCGCCGTGCGCGTGCTCCTGCTCAGCGGGCAGGTTCTCTTCTGGAATGTCTTGGCTACTCATGACTTCTTGGCCTTTGCGGTCCGAGCGGCGACCCAGACGGCGACCGCGATCAGTGCACCGAGACCGAAGATCCACGCGAACAGACCCTCGCTGACCGGCCCGATGCCGCCCAGGTTGAGCCCACCGGGGTTCTCCGTGTTGGGGCTGTTGACCGCGTCGAGGTACGCGATGATGTCCTTCTTGTTCTTCTCCGACAGCGTGGTGTCGGGGAAGGACGGCATGTTCTGCGGGCCCGTCTGCATGGCCTCGTAGATGTGCTTCGGAGCGACGCCCTCAAGGCTCGGCGCGAACTTGCCCTTGGTGAGTGCGCCGCCCGAGCCGACGAAGTTGTGGCACTGCGCGCAGTTGGTGCGGAAGAGCTCGCCACCCTTGGCGATGTCGGCGCCGTCCGGGCCGTACTGCTCCGAGGTCGGGACCTCGGGGCCGGCACCCAGCGAGGCGATGTACGCCGCGAGCTGGTCGATCTGGGCCTGGGTGTAGATGTTCTTCTTCTTGACGACCTGCGGGCCCTGCGAGGTGGCGGCCGGCATACGGCCGGTGCCGACCTGGAAGTCCACGGCCGCGGCGCCCACGCCCACCAGGCTGGGGCCGTCGGACGAACCCTGACCCCCGGTGCCGTGGCAGCTGGCGCAGCCGACCGAGTAGAGCTTCTTGCCCTCCTCGATCGTCAGGGACTGGGAGGTCTCATCGGCCTGTGCCTTGCTCGTGGGTGCGAGAAGGGCGTAGGCCCCCCCGGTACCCACCAGCGCGAGGAGTAGGACGACGACAGCCGCCAACGGATGGCGTCGTCGTGCGGAGAGCTTTTTCACGGATTACCCCGGTGTCAGGATCTTCTGCGTCGATGCTTCTGGAAAGTGCGCTTCTGCGGCGCGCGGTGCCGGCCCGGCTACTTGATCAGGTAGATCGTGGCGAAGAGGCCGATCCAGACGACATCGACGAAGTGCCAGTAGTAGGACACGACGATGGCCGCGGTCGCCTGCTCGTGCGTGAACCTCTTCGCCGCGTAGGTACGCCCCAGGACGAACAGGAAGGCGATGAGACCGCCCGTCACGTGCATGCCGTGGAAGCCGGTGGTCAGGTAGAACACCGAACCGTACGGGTCGGAGGAGAGGGAGATCCCGTCTTCCTTGACCAGGTTCGTGTACTCGTAGATCTGACCGCCGATGAAGATCGCACCCATGATGAAGGTGACGATGAACCAGCCCCGGAGCTTCTTCACGTCCCCGCGCTCGGCGGCGAACACGCCGAGCTGGCAGGTGAGGGAGGAGAGCACCAGGATCGTGGTGTTGGTCGCGGCGAACGGAAGGTTGAGATGGCTCGCCATCTCCTTCCAGTGAGCCTCGCCGGTCACCGATCGCAGGGTGAAGTACATCGCGAAGAGGGCCGCGAAGAACATCAGCTCGGAACTCAGCCAGATGATGGTTCCGACGCTGGTGAGGTTCGGCCTGTTGACCGACGGGTGCGCGTGCCCGGTTTCTACTGTCGTTGCTGTCGCCACGACCGACATTATGTCGGTCGCTTATCTCGCGCTCACTCCGGGGGGTGCCGTTCGGAGTGTCCGCCCCCTGTGTAGTGCCCGGATGGCCCATCGAAGCGGTGTTCCAACAGGTGTTGACGAGGTGTTCAGGGGAGTAGCATCCGGCGCATCGGTCCTGTCCGTACGACGACTCCCGTCCCCGCGTATCGGAGGAACAATGCAGCCGACCGCCACGGTGCTGGTCTACAGCGACGACTCCAACACCCGCGAGCAGGTGCGGCTCGCCGCCGGCCGTCGGCCGGCTCCCGATGTGCCGTTCGTCGAGTTCGTGGAGTGCGCGACGCCCGAGGCGGTCGTCGCCGAGCTCGACAAGGGCGGGATCGACGTGTGTGTGCTCGACGGCGAGGCCGTGCCGCTGGGGGGCATGGGGGTGTGCCGGCAGATCAAGGACGAGGTGTTCAACTGCCCGCCGGTGCTGGTGCTGATCGGGCGGCCGCAGGATGCGTGGCTCGCCACGTGGAGCCGGGCGGATGCGGCTGTGACGCTGCCTGTGGAGCCGGTGGAGTTCGCCTCGGCTCTGGCGTCGCTGTTGCGGCAGAAGAGGCTGCTGAGCGCCTAGGAGGGGGTGGGGCGCGGTGCGTGCGCGAGTGCCGGTCGTGGGTGGCTGGTCGCGCCCGCGCGGCGGTAGCCGCATGTCGACTACCGCCCCGCGCCCCTTACGGGGCGCTTGCCCTCGGGGGCGATTCACAGTGCGGCTGGCTGCACTCTCGCCGCGTCCTGGGGGTTCTGGGTCTCCGGGGTGCCGTTGGTGAGGGCGCTGCCCTTGCGCCAGTTCTGCCAGGTGATGTTCCAGTCGCCGAAGCCGTTGCCGAAGTTCTCCATCTCCTTGCCGTTGGAGTTGACGACCTTCACCAGGTCGCCCGGGTGGAAGGTGTCGAAGAACCACTCGGCGTTCGAGGTGTTCATGCCCGTGCAGCCGTGGCTGACGTTCTCGTAGCCCTGGGAGCCCACCGACCAGGGCGCGGCGTGCACGTACTCGCCCGACCAGGTCACCCGGGTGGCGTAGTAGACCGGGAGGTCGTACGAGTCCGAGGTGCCCTCGGCGATGCCGACCGTGGTGCCGCGCATGCGTACGAAGTACTGCTTCTCCAGGACGACCTTGACGCCGTTGCGGGTCTCGTAGCCCGGCTTGCCGGTGGTGATGGGGATCTGGTTGATCTCCTTGTCGTTCCGGTAGACCGTCATCTGGTGGGCGCCCGCGTCCGTGACGGCGAGGAGCTTGTCCCCGGTGGTGAGGGTGAGGGGCTTGGCCGCGCCGCCCCACAGCCGGTCGCTGATCTTCACGCCGTCCAGGTTGCTGTGCACCTGGATGGTGGCGTGGGCGGGCCAGTAGTCCTTGGGCCGGTAGTGGAGTTCCTTGTCGCTCACCCAGTACCAGGAACCCTGCACGGCCGGGACGGAGTCGACCCTGAGGGCACGCTCGACGATGGCGCGCTGGGCCTTGTCCTTGACCTCGTGGTCGAGTTGGGCGGTGACCGGCTGGCCCACGCCGTACTCGCCCGCCTTGGGGCCGAAGGTGACCTTCAGCCGCTGCCGGGTGGTGGGCACGCTGGTGTCGAAGGTGAGGACCTTGCGGCCGGGCGCGCCGTCCTCGTCCTCGGTACTGACCTGGACCGTGTAATGGGCGTTTGCGGCCAGCGGTGAGGTGCTGTGCCAGCGGTGGCCGTCGGCGTCGAGTTCGCCCGCCACGAAGCGACCGGTGGCGTCCTCGGCCGTGACGTCCGTGATGCGGTCCTCGTCGCTCTTGGCGACGACCTCCAGGGGCTTGTCGGGGTCGGCTCGCTTCCCCGCACCCGTGGGGGTGTTGAAGGAGATCTGGTCCGCCGCGTCGTACGGCTTGTCCGCGAGGGGGTTGCCGTCCGAACCACAGGCGGTGACGCCCGCGCCGAGGGCGATCACCAGCAGCGCGCAGCTGACGACGGTACGGGCGCACGGAGAGTGACTCATACTGTCACGCTATGAGAGGTTTTCCGTACCGGCGCGGCAGGTAGTCCGGATGGGGGACCGGCACTGCGCCGAAGGCGGGAGCGGGCCGGAAACGGCGGGAGCCCGGACCCCCCTGACGGAGGATCCGGGCTCCCGGTGCGCTCGGAGCGGGCCTACTGGGTGCGGTTCTCACCGTGGTAGTACTCGAACACCCAGCCGAAGAGGCCGATCACGATGATGGGCGCCGCGAAGTACAGCAGCCACCAGCCGACGGCCACACCGAGGAAGGCCAGCGCGCCGCCGACGCCGAGGGCGAGCGGCTGCCAGCTGTGCGGGCTGAAGAAGCCGATCTCGCCGGCGTCGTCCGCGACGTCGGCCTCCTTGTTGTCCTGGGCACCGGCGTCCACCCGCGAGGCCGTGAAGCCCAGGTAGAAGCCGATCATGATGCACAGGCCGAAGGCCATGAAGAGTGCCGTGGTGCCGGCCGCCTCCTTCGACCACACGCCATAGACGATCGCCATGGCGAGGACGAAGACGCTCAGCCACACGAACATGCGGCCCTGGATCTTCACTTGCCGGCCTCCTTGCTGCCCGTGACAGCGGCGGCGGCGTGGCCGTGCTCCAGCTGCTCCAGGGCGGCGATCTCAGGGTGGTGCAGGTCGAACGCCGGGGATTCGCTGCGGATCCGCGGCAGGGTGACGAAGTTGTGCCGCGGCGGCGGGCAGGAGGTCGCCCACTCCAGCGAACGGCCGTAACCCCACGGGTCGTCGACGCCGACCGGCTTGCCGTACTTCGCCGTCTTCCAAACGTTGTAGAGGAACGGCAGGATCGACAGGCCGAGCAGGAAGGAGCTGATCGACGAGATCGTGTTCAGGGTGGTGAAGCCGTCGGCCGCGAGGTAGTCGGCGTAACGGCGGGGCATGCCCTCGGCACCCAGCCAGTGCTGGACCAGGAAGGTGCCGTGGAAGCCGATGAACAGCGTCCAGAAGGTGATCTTGCCGAGCCGCTCGTCGAGCATCTTGCCCGTCATCTTCGGCCACCAGAAGTGGAAGCCGGAGAACATCGCGAAGACGACCGTACCGAACACCACGTAGTGGAAGTGCGCCACCACGAAGTACGAGTCGGAGACGTGGAAGTCCATCGGCGGCGAGGCCAGGATGACACCGGTCAGACCACCGAAGGTGAAGGTGATCAGGAAGCCGGTGGCCCAGAGCATCGGTGTCTCGAAGGACAGCGAGCCCTTCCACATGGTGCCGATCCAGTTGAAGAACTTCACACCGGTCGGGACCGCGATCAGGAAGGTCATGAAGGAGAAGAACGGCAGCAGCACACCGCCGGTGACGTACATGTGGTGCGCCCACACGGTCACGGACAGGCCGGCGATGGAGATGGTCGCCGCCACCAGGCCCATGTAGCCGAACATCGGCTTGCGGGAGAAGACCGGGATGACCTCGGAGATGATGCCGAAGAACGGCAGCGCGATGATGTACACCTCTGGGTGTCCGAAGAACCAGAAGAGGTGTTGCCAGAGCAGTGCTCCGCCGTTCGCCGCATCGAAGACATGTGCCCCGAATTTCCGATCCGCCTCCAGCGCGAACAGCGCGGCGGCGAGGACGGGGAAGGCGAGCAGGACCAGGACGGCGGTCAGCAGCACGTTCCACACGAAGATCGGCATGCGGAACATCGTCATGCCGGGGGCGCGCATGCAGATGATCGTGGTGATGAAGTTGACCGCACCGAGGATGGTGCCGAAGCCGGAGAAGGCCAGACCCATGATCCACATGTCGGCGCCGATGCCCGGCGAGCGGACCGCGTCCGACAGCGGGGAGTAGGCGAACCAGCCGAAGTCCGCGGCACCCTGCGGGGTGAGGAAGCCGCCGACCGCGATGGTCGAGCCGAACAGGTAGAGCCAGTAGGCGAACATGTTCAGCCGCGGGAAGGCGACGTCGGGTGCGCCGATCTGGAGCGGCATGATCCAGTTCGTGAAGCCGGCGAACAGCGGCGTCGCGAACATCAGCAGCATGATCGTGCCGTGCATCGTGAACGCCTGGTTGAACTGCTCGTTCGACATGATCTGCAGACCGGGGCGGGCGAGCTCGGCGCGCATCAGCAGCGCCATCACACCGCCGATCAGGAAGAACGCGAACGACGTGACCAGATACAGCGTTCCGATGGTCTTGTGGTCGGTGGTGGTGAGCCACTTGATGACCACGTTGCCGGGCTGCTTGCGCCTGACCGGCAGCTCGTTCTCGTACGAGTCCTCAGCTGCCGCGGCACCCTGGGGTTCGTTGAGGATGCTCACAGGTTGTTCGTCTCCCGGTTCTTCTCGTGGCTCGTCTGCGCGATGCCGGCGGGAATGTAACCGGTCTGCCCCTTCTTGGCGAGGTCCTTGAGGTGCTCCTGGTAGAGCTCAGGCGAGACGACCTTCACGTTGAACAGCATCCGGGAGTGGTCGACACCGCAGAGTTCGGCGCACTTGCCGAGGAAGGTGCCCTCCTGGTTGGGAGTCACCTGGAACGCGTTGGTGTGGCCCGGGACGACGTCCATCTTCATCAGGAACGGCACCACCCAGAAGGAGTGGATGACGTCACGCGAGGTGAGGACGAAGCGGACGGTCTCACCCTTGGGGAGCCAGAGCGTCGGACCGGGGTTGTGGGTCTCCGGGTTCTTCGTGCCCGGCGTACCCACGTCGTAGACACCGCCGGCGGCCGCCGGGAAGTCCTTCTTGAACCGGTCCGGAATGGCGTCCAGGTTCGGGTCGGTCTTCGCGTCGCCGGAGACACCGTCGACAGGCGTGATGTAGTTGAAGCCCCAGCTCCACTGGAAGCCGACCACGTTGACCGTGACGTCGGGCTTCTTGCTGAGGCTGAGCAGCTTCGTCTCGTCGCGGGCCGTGAAGTAGAACAGCACCGAGACGATGATGAGCGGCACCACCGTGTACAGGGCCTCGATCGGCATGTTGTACCGGGTCTGGGCCGGCACCTCGATCTTGGTGCGGCTGCGCCGGTGGAAGATGGCGCTCCAGATGATCAGACCCCACACCAGCACGCCGACGGCGAGCGCGGCGGCCCAGGAGCCCTGCCACAGGGAGAGGATCCGCGGAGCCTCTTCCGTGGTCGGGGTGGGCATACCAAGGCGGGGGAAGTCCTTGTATGTGCAACCGGTAGCGGTCGCAAGGACCAGGCCCGCGGTCATTGCCTGCAGCAGCTTCCGCCGCATCGGGCGCCGCGGCGAGCGGTCGGAGCCGTTGGGACTCACGTAGCGCCTTCCCGAGAGTCTCGCCCGCGCACTCGGCTGCGGCCTTCTCGCTGGTCGGTCGCCGCCCTGCGTCGGGCAGGGGTTTGGATGTTTATGCGGACCAAACCCTAGCCGACGCGATTCGGGGGGTCGCGGGGAGGGGGGCATACGCGCCGCGGGTCACTCCTTAAGGGTGGGATTGGGCGCCCGATAGCTCGGGTTGCTGCGGTTTCGTGCGCGGGTGCGGGTGCGTTGTGGCTTGTCGCGCCCCGCGGCGGAGCCGCATATGGGCACAGCCCCGCGCCCCTTGGTCGGCTGTCCCCGGGAACGCCTTAACGTTGCTGCGTGTCCTACTTTGACGCCGCATCGGCCGCTCCACTTCACCCAGTTGCCCGTCAGGCGTTGTTGGCCGCCTTGGACGACGGCTGGGCGGACCCTTCCCGGCTGTACCGCGAAGGGCGTAAGGCGCGCATGCTGCTGGATGCTGCGCGGGAGGCGGCTGCCGAGGCTGTGGGTTGCCGGGCGGACGAACTGACTTTCACCTCGTCCGGTACCCGGGCCGTCCACACGGGTCTCGCCGGGGCGTTGGCCGGTCGGCGTCGGGTCGGACGTCACCTGATCGTGTCAGCCGTCGAACACTCCTCGGTGCTCCATTCGGCGGAGGTGTTCGAGGCGGACGGCGGCCAGGTGACCCAGGTGCCGGTGTCACGGGAGGGAGCCGTCGACGTCGGCTCCTACGAGGCTGCTTTGAGGCCGGACACCGCGCTCGCCTGCCTCCAGTCGGCCAACCACGAAGTGGGCACCGTGCAGCCGGTGGCGGCGGTGGCCGAGGTGTGCCGGGCGGCCGGGGTGCCGCTGCTGGTGGACGCGGCGCAGTCGCTGGGGTGGGGGCGGGTCGAGGGCGACTGGTCGTTGCTGACGGCCAGCGCGCACAAATGGGGTGGGCCGAGCGGGGTGGGGCTGCTGGTGGTGCGCAAGGGCGTGCGGTTCGCCGTCCAAGGGGCCGCGGACGAGCGGGAGTCGGGGCGGGCGCCCGGTTTCGAGAACCTGCCGGCGATCGTCGCGGCCGCCGCATCGCTGCGGGCCGTACGGGCGGAGGCCGAGCAGGAGGCCGTACGGCTGCGGGAGCTGACGGCACGGATCCGGGCGCGGGTGCCGGAGTCGGTGCCGGACGTGGAGGTGGTGGGCGACGCGGAGCGGCGGCTGCCCGGGATCGTCACCTTCTCCTGTCTCTATGTCGACGGGGAGACATTGCTCCACGAGTTGGACCGGGAGGGTTTCTCCGTCTCGTCCGGATCGTCCTGCACGAGCAGCACACTGACGCCCAGCCATGTGCTGAAGGCGATGGGGGTGCTGAGCGAGGGGAACGTGCGGGTGTCGCTGCCGGCGGGGGCGGCGGAGGGGGACGTGGAGCGGTTCCTGGAGGTGCTGCCGGGGGTGGTGGCGGGGGTGCGGGAGAAGCTGGGGGCCCCGATGCCGACAACGGCGGTCCGGTCCGAGGTGACGGTCGTCGACTCGCTCGGGAAGCGATGCCCGATCCCGGTCATCGAGCTGGCGAAGGTCATCGGCACCGTGCCGGTGGGCGGCACGGTGCGGGTCCTGTCGGACGACGAGGCGGCACGCCTGGACATCCCGGCGTGGTGCGAGATGCGGAATCAGGAGTACGTCGGCGAGGAACCCGCAGAACGGGGAACGGCGTACTTGGTCCGCCGGGTGAGCTGAGCACCCCCTCTTTTAGGGGCGCGGGGCTGTGTCGATTTGCGGCTGCCGCCGCGTGGGCACGACCAGCCCCCACGCACCCGCACCCGCACCCGAGACTCAGACCAGATAACCCCGGACCTCTTCGGCGGCCTCGTCCCCGTACGCCTTGGTGAACCGCTCCATGAAGTGCCCCCGACGCAGCTGGTACTCCTGCGTACCCACGGTCTCGATGACGAGCGTCGCCAGCATGCAGCCCACCTGGGCCGCCCGCTCCAGCGAGACCCCCCACGCCAGGCCCGAGAGGAACCCCGCCCGGAACGCGTCGCCGACGCCCGTCGGGTCGGCCTTGCGCTCCTCGTCGGGGCAGCCGACCTCGATCGGGTCCTCGCCCACCCGCTCGATACGGACGCCGCGCGCCCCCAGCGTGGTGACCCGGTGGCCGACCTTCGCGAGGATCTCCTCGTCGCTCCAGCCGGTCTTCGTCTCGATGAGCCCCTTCTCGTACTCGTTGGAGAAGAGGTACGTCGCGCCCTCCAGCAGTATCCGGATCTCGTCGCCGTTCATCCGGGCGATCTGCTGGGAGAAGTCGGCGGCGAAGGGAATCGACCGGGTCCGGCACTCCTCCGTGTGGCGGAGCATGCCCTCCGGGTCGTCGGCGCCGATCAGGACCAGGTCGAGTCCGCCCACCCGGTCGGCCACCGTCTTGAGCTCGATCAGGCGGGCCTCGCTCATCGCACCCGTGTAGAAGGAGCCGATCTGGTTGTGGTCGGCGTCGGTCGTGCACACGAAGCGCGCGGTGTGCAGGGTCTCGGAGATGCGGACGGAGTCGGTGTCGACGCCGTGCCGGTCGAGCCAGGCCCGGTAGTCGTCGAAGTCGAAGCCCGCCGCGCCGACCAGGACCGGCCGGGTGCCGAGCTGTCCCATGCCGAACGCGATGTTCGCGCCGACACCGCCCCGGCGCACGTCCAGGTTGTCCACCAGGAACGACAGCGAGACCGTGTGCAACTGGTCCGCGACGAGCTGGTCGGCGAAGCGGCCGGGGAAGGTCATGAGGTGGTCGGTGGCGATGGAGCCGGTGACTGCGATGCGCACGGCTGGGACTCTCCTGAGGGGGAGGCGTGATTGACAGTTAACGCTACCGGGTCGGCGTGGGCACCCTGAAGGTGCCAAAACTACCCGATAGTAGATCTTTCTTCGCGATGCCCGGCGTGCTTACGGTTCCGTCATGACGAACCTCAAGGTCCACGCCCCCGCTCCGGCCGACCTCGACGGCGACCTCGCGTCGCTGCGCGGGGACTGCGCCCGGATGGCTCCGCACTGGACGGTTCCTGCTCACAGCGATGCCCGTCCGGTGCCGCCGTCACTCATCCACGGGGTGACCGTGCCGAAGAAGTCCGCCAGGCTCCTGGACGCGATGTCCGACTACGGCGACTGAGTCTCGCCCGGCGCGTTTCCAGGGAACCGCGCGCCCCCCTCCCGCGTCCCATCGCCGTCCCCCGTGAAGGGGAGGCGGGATACGACGCAGGCAAGGAGCGATGCGGTGAAGAGCGAGCGACCCGAGAACGCCGACGACGCGGCCGCGGGCAGCACCGGGGAGCACCCCGAGGCCCGGCAGGCCACCCAGTCGGCGAAGGCTGCGGAAACGGCCGAGGCCGCGGAGGTCGGCGCACAGGCCGACGCACAGGCCGCCCCGGAGCCCGTCGCGGAGTCCGCCGAGGGAGCCGTGGAAGAGGTTCCGGAGCCGGAGAAGGCGCCTGCCCCGGAAGCGGCCGCCGAGCCGGAGGAGGCCGCCGAGCCCGATGCGGCCCCCAAGCTGGAGAAAGCCCCCGAGCCGGAGGAGGCCCCCGAGCCGGACGTGGCCCCTGCCGCCGAGGCCCCCGACGCTCCCCCTGCGCCCGAGACGCCCGAGGCCGAAGCCGCGCCCGAGATCGAAGCCGACGCCGAGGTCGATGACCTCGCCCCCCGCCGCCGCTCCCCCGCCCTCGTCATCGCCTCCGTGGCCGCCGCCGTCCTCCTGATCGGCGGCGGTGGTGCCTTCCTCGCCGCGAACACCGGCTCCGGCTCCGGATCCGGCGGTACGGACACCGGCGCGTCCGGCGGTGCCACTCCCCCGCCCCTCCTCCTGGACGGCTACTCCTCCGGCGGCAACGGCATAGCCCCGGGCGAGCCCAATCCGTACGGCGTGACCTACAGGGCGAGCGGGACGCTCCCCGCGGGCCCTGGCTCGGCCACCGTGTACCAGCCCTCCGGCGAGGTCTCCAAGGACCGGGTCGCCGCGCTGGCGAAGTCGCTCGGGATCGAGGGGACCCCGGTGGCCGAGGGCCAGGTCTGGAAGGTCGGCACGGACAACGACGGCTCCGGCGGGAGTCTCCAGGTGAACCGGACCGCCCCGGGCATCTGGACGTACAGCCGCTACGCCCCGGGCACCGACAACTGCAAGAGGGGCCTGGTGTGCACGCCGCACGACCCGGTGGCGCCGGCCGGTGACCCGGTGAGCGTCGCCGACGCCGAGAAGGCGGCGGCGCCGGTGCTGAAGGCGCTCGGCCAGGACGCCGCGAAGCTCGACACGAGCCAGGTCATGGGCGCCCAGCGGGTGGTGAACGCCGATCCGGTGGTCGGCGGGCTGCCGACGTACGGCTGGACGACCGGGCTGACCGTCAGCAAGCAGGGCGAGGTGGTCGGCGGCAACGGGATGCTCGCGACGCCGGCGAAGGGCGACACGTATCCGGTGCTGGGCGCCGCGAAGACGCTGAAGCTGATGAACGCGGCGCCGCGCTACGACCACCGGATGGGCATCGGCGGCTGCATCAGTTCCGTATCGCCGAAGGACCGGCTGGAACAGCCGTGCGCCGCGTCGACGCCGTCCGCGTCGTCCACGTCCTCGTCCACGTCCTCGGCCTTGATCGAGAAGGCGGTGTTCGGGCTTGCCGCGCAGTCCGTCGCCGGGCGGCAGGCACTGGTGCCGTCCTGGCTGTTCCAGGTGCGCGGGGCGGCGGACGCGTACACCGTGACCTATCCGGCGGTGGACCCGAAGTACCTGGCCTCGGCCGCGGTCTTCTCCTCAGCGCCGACGCCCTCGGCGAGCGCGAGCGCCTCGGCGGGGAGCACGAAGGACGTGAAGGTGGACGGGTACACGACCGACGACCGCGAGCTGGTCGTCGCGTTCACCGGCGGGGTGTGCGCCGACTACAAGGTGACGGCGGACGAGACCTCGGAGCAGGTGGTGGTGAAGGTGACCGCGACGCCCTGGCCGGACAAGATCTGCGTGATGATCGCCAAGCAGTACCACCAGACGGTGCGCCTGGACGCGCCGCTGGACGGCCGGAAGGTGGTCGGCACGGACGGCAGGGCCGTCCCGAAGGAGAAGGCGACGACTCTGAACCCGCAGCTGGGCTGAGCACACACGAAGGCGGCGGCCCCTCTCCGTGAGGGGGCGCCGCCGTCGTGGCGGTGTGGCGCGCTGGCCGGGCGGGGGCTTATTAACAAAAACGCGCCCCCCACACCAAAAAAAATAGCGGTT
>NZ_JBSHBL010000086.1:40677-40986 GCF_053611985.1 Streptomyces sp. NPDC054770 | reverse complement strand
CTGCGGCCTTCCCGTCTGTTCCGTTGCAAGGGCCCGGGGGGCCGGGGGCCAGGGGGGGGTTGTTGGGGAACCGCGGGGCCCCCGGGGGGGTGTCCCGGGGGGCCACCCCACTTTTCTGGATTTTTCCGAACCCGTCGCCCAGAAGCGTCAGGCCTTGCGGGCCCGCGTCGTCTTCTTCGCGGGCGTCGCCTTCTTCGTGGCTCCGGCCGCCTTCTTCGTCGCCGTGTCGTCGGCGGGGGCAGCGGTCGCCCGCCAATTAGCCCGCGACAGAGCCCCCACCCGCGAGATTTCCGCCGCCGGCAGAATAGC
>NZ_JBSHBL010000086.1:0-40667 GCF_053611985.1 Streptomyces sp. NPDC054770 | reverse complement strand
CGACCGTCTTCTTTGCCGCGGCCGTCTTCTTCGCCGCCGTCCTGCGCGGGGCCTTCACCGAGCTGGCGTCGCTGACGCGGTCGGCGCCGAGGATCTCGCGCAGGAACTTGCCGGTGTGGCTGGCCGGGACGCCGGCCACCTCCTCGGGCGTGCCCTCCGCGACGACGAGTCCGCCGCCGGCGCCGCCCTCCGGACCCATGTCGACGACCCAGTCCGCGGTCTTGATCACATCGAGGTTGTGCTCGATGACGATGACCGTGTTGCCCTTGTCGACGAGGCCGCCGAGGACCTTCAGCAGCTTGCTGATGTCCTCGAAGTGCAGACCGGTGGTCGGCTCGTCGAGGACGTAGACCGTGCGCCCGGTGGAGCGCTTCTGCAGCTCGCTGGCGAGCTTCACTCGCTGCGCCTCACCGCCGGACAGGGTGGTGGCGGACTGGCCGAGGCGGACGTAGCCGAGGCCGACGTCCTTCAGCGTGTTGAGGTGCCGGGCGATCGACGGGACGGCCTCGAAGAAGCCCGTGGCCTCCTCGATCGGCATGTTCAGGACCTCGGAGATGGACTTGCCCTTGTAGTGGACCTCCAGGGTCTCCCGGTTGTACCGGGCGCCGTGACAGACCTCGCACGGGACGTAGACGTCCGGGAGGAAGTTCATCTCGATCTTGATGGTGCCGTCGCCCGCGCAGTTCTCGCAGCGGCCGCCCTTGACGTTGAAGGAGAAGCGGCCCGGCAGGTAGCCGCGGACCTTCGCCTCGGTGGTCTCGGCGAACAGCTTGCGGATGTGGTCGAAGACGCCGGTGTACGTCGCCGGGTTGGACCGCGGGGTGCGGCCGATGGGCGACTGGTCGACGTGCACGACCTTGTCGACGAGGTCGTCGCCGTCCACGCGCGTGTGCCGGCCGGGGACGTTCCGCGCGCCGTTCAGCTCGCGGGCCAGGTGCGTGTACAGGATGTCGTTGACCAGCGTCGACTTGCCGGAGCCGGACACGCCCGTGACGGCCGTGAACACGCCCAGCGGGAAGGACACGTCGATGTCCTGGAGGTTGTTCTCCCGGGCGCCGTGCACGGTGAGCCGGCGGGACGGGTCCTGCGGGCGGCGGATGTCGGGCAGCGGGATCGCCTTCCTGCCGGACAGGTACTGGCCGGTCTGCGACTCCTCGTTGACCAGCAGCTCCTTGAGGGAACCGCTGTGCACGACCTTGCCGCCGTGCTCGCCGGCGCCGGGGCCGATGTCGACGACCCAGTCGGCGACCTTGATGGTGTCCTCGTCGTGCTCGACGACGATGAGCGTGTTGCCCATGTCACGCAGCCGGACGAGGGTCTCGATCAGCCGGTGGTTGTCGCGCTGGTGCAGGCCGATCGACGGCTCGTCCAGGACGTACAGGACGCCGACGAGACCGGAGCCGATCTGGGTGGCCAGGCGGATGCGCTGGGCCTCGCCGCCGGAGAGGGTGCCGGCCGCGCGGTTCAGCGAGAGGTAGTCCAGGCCCACGTCGACCAGGAACCGCAGCCGCTCGTTGACCTCCTTGAGCACGCGCTCGGCGATCTTCTTGTCGCGGGCGTTGAGCTTGAGCTCGCCCAGGAAGTCCGCGCAGTCGCTGATGGACATCCCGGAGACCTCGGCGATCGACTTCTCCATGATCGTGACCGCGAGGACGATCGGCTTGAGCCGGGTGCCCTGACAGGTGGGGCAGGGCACCTCGCGCATGTAGCCCTCGAAGCGCTCGCGGCTGGCGTCGCTCTCGGACTCGCTGTGCCGGCGCTTGACGAACGGCACGGCACCCTCGAAGGGCGTGGTGTACACGCGCTCACGTCCGTACCGGTTGCGGTAGCGGACCTCGATCTGGGTCTTGTGGCCGTAGAGCAGGGCCTTCTTCGCGCGCTGCGGCAGCCCGGCGAAGGGGATGTCGGTGCGGAAGCCCAGCGCGTCCGCGAGGGCGCCGATCAGGCGGCCGAAGTAGTCCTTGGTGTGGCCGTGCGACCAGGGGTGGATGGCGCCCTCGTCGAGCGACTTGTCCTCGTCCGGGACGATCAGCTCCGGGTCGACCTCCATGCGCGTACCGATGCCGGTGCACTCGGGGCAGGCGCCGAAGGGCGAGTTGAAGGAGAAGGAGCGGGGTTCCAGCTCCTCGAAGGACAGGTCGTCGTACGGGCAGTACAGGTGCTCCGAGTACATGCGCTCGCGCTCCGGGTCGTCCTCGGGGAGGTCGACGAAGTCGAGCACGACCATGCCGCCGGAGAGGCCGAGCGCGGTCTCCACGGAGTCGGTGAGGCGGCGCTTGGCGGTGTCCTTCACCGTGAGACGGTCGATGACCACCTCGATGGTGTGCTTCTCCTGCTTCTTCAGCGTCGGCGGCTCGGAGAGCTGGATGGTCTCGCCGTCCACGCGTGCGCGTGAGTAGCCCTTGGTCTGGAGGTCGGCGAAGAGGTCGACGAACTCGCCCTTGCGCTCGCGCACCAGCGGCGACAGCACCTGGAAGCGGCTCCCCTCCGGCAGCTCCAGGACCTTGTCCACGATGGCCTGCGGCGACTGGCGGGAGATCGGGCGGCCGCACTCGGGACAGTGCGGCTTGCCGATGCGCGCGAAGAGCAGCCGGAGGTAGTCGTAGACCTCGGTGATGGTGCCGACCGTCGAGCGCGGGTTGCGCGAGGTGGACTTCTGGTCGATGGACACCGCCGGGGACAGGCCCTCGATGAAGTCCACGTCCGGCTTGTCCATCTGCCCGAGGAACTGGCGGGCGTACGAGGAGAGCGATTCCACGTAGCGACGCTGGCCCTCGGCGAAGATCGTGTCGAAGGCCAGGGAGGACTTGCCCGACCCGGACAGGCCCGTGAAGACGATGAGCGAGTCACGAGGCAGGTCGAGCGAGACATTCTTGAGGTTGTGCTCGCGCGCGCCACGGACGATGAGACGGTCGGCCACAGCCGGTCCGCACCTTTCTTGAGAGAAGTGACAGGGGCAGGGCCCCGTGCTTCTTCAGACTAGGGGGAGCCACTGACAACGCCGGTCGGATTCCTGGATGGGTGAACAATCCCGGACCATCCAGCATGCCCGACGCCGCCACCGACGATATAGCACGCGCATTCGATTTACGGAGCTGGTGCAAAACCTTCACCCGAAGGTGTGGCGGGGCTACTGTCAGCCCCATGATTGATCACGCTCATGACCTGGCGTCTGTACACGAAGCGACCGAACGGCTCCTCACCGCAGTCGCCGCACTGGACAACGCGGCCGGGGCTCGACCGTCACGGCTGCCGGGCTGGACGGTCGGCCATGTCCTGGCCCACCTCGCCCGCAACGCGGACGCGCTCGGCAACGTCCTGGGCGGACGTCCCATGTACGTCTCCGCCGAGGCGCGGGACGCCGACATCGAGCGGGACGCGCCGCGCGCGCTCGACGTGCAGCTCGACGACCTGCGCGAGAGCCACGCGGGATTCCGGGCCCGGGCGGCCGAGCCCGCGGACTGGACGCGCACGGTGGAGCTGCGCAACGGGGTCACCGACAGTGCCGCCCGGGTGCCGTTCCGCCGCTGGGCCGAGGTCGAGCTGCACCATGTCGACCTCGGGATCGGGTACGAGCTGGAGGACCTGCCGGCGGAGTTCACCGAGCGGGAGACCGACTTTCTCGTGGAGCGTTTCGGCGGGCACCCGGAGGTCCCGTCGACCGGACTGCGCAGCGACAGCGGCCGGGTCTGGACGACGGGCGGTGGCGCGTCAGGGGGGCCGATCGCCGTCGAGGGATCCGGCGCCGACCTGCTGGGCTGGCTCGCCGGCCGCCGCGACGGCTCGGCCCTGGTAGTGAAGGGCGGCGCCCTGCCCGCGCTTCCGCCGCTGTAGCGCGCGTGCAGCGCGCGGCGCATCGGCACGCGCTCCCCGCTATAGGCTGATCGCCATGACGTACAGCGGAGAGGTGACGGTCGGCGGACCGGCGGACGTGCACGAGCTCAAGGACCTGATGATCACCAAGATCGCGGTCGGGCCGATGGACAACAACGCCTATCTGCTGCGCTGCCGCGCCACCGACGAGCAACTGCTGATCGACGCGGCCAACGACGCGGAGACGCTGCTGGGCATGATCGGTGACGACGGCATCGCGTCCGTCGTCACCACGCACCAGCACGGCGACCACTGGCAGGCGCTCGCCGAAGTCGTCGCCGCGACCGGTGCGCGGACGTACGCGGGCCGCGAGGACGCCGCCGGCATCCCGGTCACCACCGACGTCCCGGTCGGCGACGGCGACGTGATCCGGGTCGGCCGCGTCGAGCTGACCGCCCGCCATCTGGTCGGGCACACGCCGGGCTCCATCGCCCTGGTCTACGACGACCCGCACGGCCATCCGCACGTCTTCACCGGGGACTGCCTCTTCCCCGGCGGTGTCGGAAACACCCGCAAGGACCCGAAGGCCTTCGCCAGCCTGATCCACGACGTCGAGACGAAGATCTTCGACGTCCTGCCGGACGAGACCTGGGTGTACCCGGGACACGGCAACGACACCACGCTGGGCACGGAGCGCCCGCACCTGCCGGAGTGGCACGCGCGCGGGTGGTGAGCACAGGCGCGGGTGGTGAGCACGGGCGCGGGTGGTGAGCACGGGCGCGCGTGCCTTCACGCGCGCCCCGTGTGAACAGTTCGCACGCGCCGGCCTCCAGCGCACGCTCCCCGCGCACGTCGTCACGCAGTCAACTGGTGGCAGCCCCGCACAGGATGACGGCTCCTGCGCGGTACGGGCCGCCGGTCATCATTCCCCGCCCTCGGCCGGCGGCCCCGGCGTGTCCGCTCCCCCACGGGCAACGTTCACAAGACCGCAACACCCGTTCCCAATATGCGGACAGATACCCACTTGACGTGGACAAACACGGCGTTCGCTGTCACTCTCCCGCCATGCACCCTGCCCCGAGCGCACTGCGTCGCGCTGTCGCCGCCGCCACCATAGCCCTGCTCGCCACCGCTGTCGGCTGCGCTCCGCAGCCGGACGACAAGGCGTCCGGCGGGCCCTCCTCCTCGGCCGGAACCACCTGCGCCAAGGGCAAGTTGGCCACCCAGACCTCCGGCAAGCTGACGATCGCGACGGACGAACCGGCGTACGAGCCGTGGTTCAAGGACGACAAGCCGGCCAACGGCGAGGGCTTCGAGTCGGCGGTCGCGTACGCCGTGGCGAAGCAGCTGGGGTACGACAAGAGCGCGGTCGTCTGGCAGCGGGTGCCGTTCAACAAGGCGTTCGCGCCCGGTGTGAAGACCTTCGACTTCGACATCAACCAGGTGTCCATCAGTACCGAGCGCAAGAAGGCCGTGGACTTCTCGTCCGGCTACTACGACGTCCGCCAGGCGGTCATCGCGCTCAAGGGCAGCAAGGCCGCGAAGGCGACGAGCATCGCGGACCTGAAGGGCCTCAAGCTGGGCGCCCAGGTCGGCACGACCAGCCTCAACTACATCAGCGACGTGGTGAAGCCGTCCCAGGAGGCGGCCGCGTACTCCAAGAACGACCAGGCCATCTCGGCGCTCAGGAACGGCCAGGTGGACGCGATCGTCACCGACCTGCCGACCGCCTTCTACGTCACCGCTGCCCAGGTGACCAACGCCAAGATCGTCGGCCAGTTCGAGAACCAGGGCGGTACGCCCGAGCAGTTCGGGCTCGTTCTGGACAAGGGCAGCGACCTCACGTCCTGCGTGTCGTCGGCCGTCGACACCCTGCGCAAGGACGGCACCCTGGCGAAGCTGGACAAGCAGTGGCTGTCCGACGCCGTCGACGCTCCGGTGCTCAAGTGACGGTCACCAAGGACGAGTCCGGCCAGGAAGGTGCGGACGACAAGGGCGACATGCCCGTCGGTGCCCCCGAGGGCACCGACGGGTACACCCCCTCCGGACGGCGGCTGGAGCGGGAGCGCTACAAGCGTGGCCGTGCCCGCCGCGCGACCGCGATCGCCGCGCTGTCGACCCTGGTCACGGCCGTCGTCCTGTACCTGGTCGTGGTCAGCGCGCCGGGCTGGGAGCGCACCAAGGAGACCTTCTTCGACGGGCAGTACGCGCGCGAGGCGTTCCCCAAGGTCCTCGAAGGCCTGTGGCTCAACGTCCGGCTGCTGCTGATCTGCGGCGTGCTGGTGCTCGCCCTGGGCATGCTGATCGCCATCGCCCGCACGCTGCCGGGGCCCGTCTTCTTCCCCCTGCGGGCGCTGGCGGCGGCGTACACGGACTTCTTCCGCGGTCTGCCGCTGATCATCAACCTGATGATCGTGGTCTTCGGGGTACCGGCGCTGCGCCTCCAGGGCGTCACCGTCGACCCTGTGCTGCTGGGCGGTACGGCGCTGACGCTGACGTACTCCGCCTACGTCGCCGAGGTGTTCCGCGCGGGCATCGAGTCGGTGCACCCCTCGCAGCGCGCCGCGGCCCGCTCGCTGGGGCTGACCAACCGGCAGGCGCTGCGGTACGTGGTGCTCCCGCAGGCCGTGCGCCGTCAGGTGCCGCCGCTGCTCAACGACCTGGTGTCGCTGCAGAAGGACACCGGGCTCGTGTCGATCGGCGGCGCCATCGACGCCGTACGGGCGTCCGACATCATCGCCCAGCGCAGTCTCAACTACACGCCGTACATCGTCGCCGGGCTGGTCTTCGTGGCACTGACCATCCCGATGACCCGCTTCACGGACTGGGTGACGGCCCGGATGGACCGGCAGCGGGCCCAGGGAGGATCCATATGAGCGACGCGCCCGTCCTGCGGATGGAGTCCGTCCGCAAGACGTTCGGGGATGCGGTCGTGCTGCGGGATGTGGACCTGCAGGTCGCCCCGCACACGGTGACCGCGCTGATCGGCGCCTCCGGGTCCGGCAAGTCGACGCTGCTGCGCTGCGCCAACCTCCTGGAGGAGATCGACGACGGCGCGATCTGGCTGGACGGCGAGGAGATCACCGACCCGCGTGCCGACCAGGACGCGGTGCGCCGCCGTATCGGCGTGGTCTTCCAGGCGTACAACCTCTTCCCGCACATGACCGTGCTGGACAACATCATCCTGGCGCCGCGGCGGGTGCACGGCGTCTCCCGCGCGGAGGCCGAGGAGCGGGCCAGGGAGCTGCTGGAGCGCCTCGGGCTGGGCGACAAGGCCGGTGCCTACCCCGACCGGCTGAGCGGCGGCCAGCAGCAGCGGGTGGCGATCGTGCGTGCCCTGGCGGTGCGGCCCCGGCTGCTGCTGCTCGACGAGATCACCGCCGCCCTCGACCCGGAACTGGTGGGCGAGGTGCTGACCGTGGTCCGGGATCTGAAGGGCGAGGGGATGACCATGGTGCTGGCGACGCACGAGATGGGCTTCGCCCGGGACGTCGCCGACCAGGTCTGCTTCCTCGACGGCGGCGTCGTACTCGAACGCGGCGCAGCCGAGCAGGTGTTCGGCGACCCGCAGCAGGAACGCACCCGGCGCTTCCTGCGGCGGATCGTGGAGGCCGGCCGGCTCTGAGGCGCTACGCGTCCGCGGTCGCGGCGCCGACCAGCGCCGCCACCCGCTCCACGCCGAACACGTAGCCCTGCACGCCGCATCCGGCGATCACTCCGTCGGCGCGCAGGGAGACGTAGGAGTGGTGCCGGAACGACTCGCGCTTGTGGATGTTGGAGATGTGGACCTCCAGCACCGGCATGCCGTCACAGGTGTTGAGTGCGTCCAGGATCGCGACCGATGTGTGGGAGTACGCGCCCGGGTTGATGACGATCCCGCAGTGGTTGAGGCGTGCCTCGTGGATCCAGTCGACCAGTTCGCCCTCGTGGTTGGACTGCCGGAAGTCCACGGTGCCGCCGTGCGCGGCCGCCGCCTTGGCGCACAGGGCCTCGATGTCGGCGAGTGTGTCGGAGCCGTAGATCTCGGGCTGGCGCTGGCCGAGCAGGTTCAGGTTGGGCCCGTTGAGGATCATGATCGGGGCGTTGGCCAGGGTGCGGGGCACGATTCCTCCGGTCCGTGGAAAATCCATGGGAAAGACGTACGGCCCGGGAGGGACCGCCGCTCGGTCCGGTGTATCACGGTGTGCGGCGGCTCCTGTGCGGGGCGTCTCACCTCCGTGCGCCCCCGTAACCCATGATCACCCTGGGTAGTTGACGGAGCATGCATGATGCACGCACCGTAAGGGCCCCCTCGATGCTGCGGCTGGCGGCCGCCTCGCTCGCCGGGACCGCGATCGAGTTCTACGACTTCTTCGCCTACGGGACGGCCGCGGCGCTCGTCCTGGGGCCGCTGTTCTTCCCGACGTTCTCGCCGCTCGCGGGGACCTTGGCGGCGTTCGGGACGTTCGGTGTGGGGTTCGTGGCCCGGCCGCTGGGCTCGGTGCTGTTCGGGCACATCGGGGACCGGCGCGGCCGGCGTCCGGTCCTGGTCGCGTCCCTGCTGCTGACCGGCGCCTCGACGGTCGCGGTCGGATGCGTGCCGACGTACGGCACGCTGGGTGTGGCCGCTCCCGTGCTGCTTCTGGTGCTGCGCTTCCTGCAGGGGCTGGGGGTCGGCGGGGAGTGGGGCGGGGCGGTGCTGCTGACCGCGGAGCACGCACCCCCCGGACGGCGCGCCCTGTGGTCGAGCTTTCCGCAGATCGGTCCGGCCATCGGCTTCCTGCTCGCCAACGGCGTGATGCTGGCCCTGTCGGCGTCCCTGACGGACGCCCAGTTCGCGCAGTGGGGCTGGCGGGTGCCGTTCTGGGCGGCCGGGGCGCTGGCGCTGGGCGGGCTGTGGCTGCGTTCGTCACTCCCCGAGAGCCCGCAGTTCCTGGAGATCGACGAGCCCGCGCGCGTGCCCTTCGCCGAGGTCGTACGGCATCACTGGCGGCTGGTGCTGCTGACGGCGGGGGCGCTCGCGGTCGGGTACGCGGTGTTCTACGCGGTGACGACCTGGTCGCTGGCGTACGGGACGGAGCGGCTCGGGGTCAGCCGTACCGTCATGCTGACCTGCGTCATGGCCGCCGTCGTGGTGAAGGGGTCACTCACCCCGGTGATGGCCCTGCTGGGCGACCGCTACGGGCGGCGGCCACTGTGCCTGGCGGGGTGCACGGCTGCGGCACTGTGGATGTTCCCGATGGTCGCGCTGCTGGCCACCGGTCAGCCGCTGCTGATGTTCCTCGGGTTCACCGGTGCCCTGATCGCCTTCATCACCATGTTCTCGGTGATCGCCGCCTATCTGCCGGAGCTCTACGAGCCCCGGGTGCGCTGCACCGGTGCCGCCGTCGGCTACAACCTCGGCGGGGTGCTCGGGGGTGCGCTGACGCCGATGGTGGCGACGGCGCTGGCGGAGCACAGCGGGCGTGTGCCGTGGGCCGTGGGGGCGTATCTGACGGCGATCGCGCTGCTGAGCCTGGGGTGCTTCGCGCTGCTGCCGGAGACGCGTCCGGTACCGGTGGCGGTGGTCGAGCCGGTCGCCGGGTGAGGGCTTCCGGGCCGGCTACGGGTTGATCGCCAGTTCCAGATAGGCGGCGAACAGCACCAGGTGGACGCCGCCCTGCAGCGGTGTGGCTCGGCCCGGCACCACGGTCAGGGAGCTGACCACCACGGTCAGCGCGAGCAGCAGCATATGGGTGGCGCTCAGGCCGAGGACGAGAGGGCCGGAGAGCCAGATGGAGGCGAGGGCCACGGCGGGGATGGTCAGGCCGATGCTGGCCATGGCCGAACCGAGCGCCAGGTTGAGGCTGGTCTGCACCCGGTCACGACGGGCCGAGCGCAGGGCGGCGATGGTCTCGGGGAGCAGCACGAGCAGGGCGATGACGACACCGACGACGGCCTGGTGCAGGCCGGCCGCCGCGACGCCGGACTCGATCGTCGGTGACACGCCCTTGGCCAGTCCGACGACCCCGACGAGTGCGAGGCCGAGCAGGCCGAGGCTGATCCCGGCGGCGCGCGCGGACGGGGCCGCGGCGTGGTCGTCGGCGGTGATCACGTCGCCCTGCCGGGTGATCGGCAGGAAGTAGTCGCGGTGCCGCACGGTCTGGGTCGCCACGAACAGTCCGTACAGGATCAGCGACGACAGTGCCGCGAAGGTCAGTTGTACGCCGGAGAACTCCGGGCCCGGTTTGCTGGTGGTGAAGGTCGGCAGCACCAGGCTGAGCGTGGCCAGGGTGGCCACGGTCGCCAGGGCGGCGCCGGTGCCCTCGGGGTTGAAGACCGCGGTGCCGTGGCGCAGCGAGGCGACGAGGAGGCAGAGGCCGACGATGCCGTTACAGGTGATCATCACGGCGGCGAAGACGGTGTCCCGGGCCAGGGTGGCGCTCTTGGCGCCGCCGTCTGCCATGAGGGTGACGATCAGGGCGACCTCGATGACCGTGACGGCGATGGCGAGGACCAGGGAGCCGAAGGGTTCGCCGACCCGGTGGGCCACGACCTCGGCGTGGTGGACCGCGGCGAGGACCGATCCGGCGAGGACCACGGTCACCAGCGCGACGACCGCACCGGGCAGACCACGGCCCCAGGTGAACAGGAGCAGGACGACCGCGAGCATCGGCACGAGGAGCGTCCACTGGGTGGTGAGCGACCTGAGCCGAGTGATCATGCAGCGATGGTGGCAGAGGCGTACAGGCTCCGCATTCCGGTCCTTTCCGGCTCGGGGGCCCGCCGCCGGCGCGGCACGGCCCCCGGTCGGGCGGGTGCGGTCGGGCGGGTGCGGCGGGTGCTTACGTGAAGTCGGTCAGGTCCACGACGTCACCGTCGGTGAAGGACGGCGGCCGGGTACACAGCGCGGCCATCTGCTCGGCGAACTTGCTCGTCTCGGGGTCGTCGCTGTTCCGCATGGCCTCCTCGTAGGAGTTGAACTCGATCACGCCGAGGTAGTGGCCGGGCCGGCTCCGGTCCCTGAGGATCAGACGGCGCGTGGGGCTGTTCTCGCGGCCGGCGAGCCGGCTGCCCATCTCGTCGGCGAGGGCCTTCATCTCGTCGATGCGGTCGGTCTCGAAGTCGATGATCTGGACGAATGTCACGGTTGCCTCCACCGGGTGGCGGCGTCCCCGGACCGGGGACGTTCCGCCACCCAAACGAAGCATCCGGAGCGGTGGGTCGGCAATGCGCTTCGCACCGCTGCGGGGGTGGTTGTTCCTACGTCCGACGTGGTCAGACGTCGATGCTGTCCTTCGGAGCGCCTTCGCTCCGGGCCCGCGCCGCCTCGGCCGCCGCCTGCTTGCCGGAGGCTCGCAGGCTGGTGATCGTGGTGACGATCAGGACCCCGCAGATCACGCCGAGCGAGACCGGGATGCTGATCTCCGGCACATGGACGCCGGACTCGTGCAGCGCGTGCAGCACCAGCTTGACGCCGATGAAGCCGAGGATGATCGACAGGCCGTAGGACAGGTGGACCAGCTTCCTCAGCAGTCCGCCGATGAGGAAGTACAACTGCCGCAGACCCATCAGCGCGAAGGCATTGGCCGTGAAGACGATGTACGGGTCCTGCGTCAGGCCGAAGATCGCGGGGATGGAGTCCAGCGCGAACAGGACATCGGTCGTACCGATCGCGAGCATCACGACCAGCATCGGGGTCATGACCCGCTTGCCGTTCTGCTGGATCCACAGCTTGGTGCCGTGGTACCGGTCGGCCACGCCGAACCTGCGCTCCACGGCCTTGAGCAGCTTGTTCTCCTCGAACTCCTCTTCCTCCTCGTCGGCCCGGGCCTCCTGGATCAGCTTCCAGGCGGTCCAGATCAGGAAGGCACCGAAGAGGTAGAAGACCCACGAGAAGCTGGCGAGGATCGCGGCGCCCGCGGCGATGAAGAGGGCCCGCAGCACCAGGGCTATGAGGACACCGACGAGCAGCACCCGCTGCTGGTACTGCGAGGGCACGGCGAACTTCGCCATGATCAGGACGAAGACGAAGAGATTGTCGACGCTCAGCGACTTCTCGGTGATGAAGCCCGCGAAGAACTCGCCGGCGGGCTGGCCGCCGCCGAAGAGGAGCAGGCCGAGGCCGAAGAGTCCGGCCAGGGCGATCCAGACGACCGTCCAGATTCCGGCTTCCTTGATGGATACGTCATGCGGCTTGCGGCCGATGAAGAAGTCGACCGCGATCAGGGCGGCCAGCCCCAGGATGGTGAGGACCCACAGGGTCACGGATACATCCACTGTTGCCTCCGGTTAGTGAACGGCAAAGATTCGGCGTTGCGCTACCGGAGGTCTCTTCCACCCAGGATGGGCCGACGCCCCGGGATCCGACCGGATCCGTATTGACGGGTACGCCGCAGCAGACAGGGAGTACTCCCCTCCGTACGGAGAACAGTACCCCAATCACCAAGGAAAGGTAAAGTGATTGGTAAAAGAAAAGCCAAATTCCCTGATCAGAGGCCTTTACATCCGCTTGGTGCGGGCTGCCGTGACCTGTGCGAGCACCTGCTGGAGCACACGACTGCCAGGCGGTACGAGGCAGGGCTCGTACGTCCAGGCATGCCCCACCCACGGGTCGGCCAGGTGATCGTCCGGCACCGGCGTGAGTCGCATCAGTGAACGCCAGAGCGGATCGAGCAACGGGCCGTAGGCGGCGGCGTCCTCCCGATCGGCTACCAGCAGGAGATGGACACCCACGTCCGGGCCTTCGTCCGCGAGATAGCGCAGCTGGGTGACGGCCCGGTCGTCGAAGCCGTGCGGGAAGTCGTTCACGATCAGCAGCTGCCGCGAGGTGTCCAGACCGGCCGGCAGCGCGTCGGAGGCACCGCCGCGCACCGCCATCTGCACCAGGTCGACGCGCTCGGTGAGCCGCCCCAGCACGCCCGCCACACCGGCGGCGCCCGCCGCGGGCGGCGCGTCCAGCGCGCCGGCCTCCGTCAGCGGGGCGAGCGCGGACGCGCCGGCACCTGCCGGATCGATGACCTGCACGCCGAACTCCCCCGCCGGGTGGACGGCGAGCAGCCGGGCCGCGAGCGCCACCGCCGTCCGCAGGGCGAGGTGCCGCAGCTCACCCGCCTCCTCGTACCGGGACTCGTCGGGCACACCGCTGTCGATCCACAGACCCCGCTCCAGGGGCAGCCGGACCAGCATCGGGATGCGCAACGGGGCGCTCTCCGGGAGGTGGAGGTCGCCCAGCCGGACGGCCATCGGCGGCTCCGCCGGGACCCGGTAGCCCTGCCACACCGGGTTGTCCCAGCGGGCGTACGCCGGCGGCAGCGCGGGCTCGACGACCTCGGCCTCGGCGGTGAGCTGGGCGAGGTCGCGGTCGAGAGCGGCTCGGGCCTGGTCGACCAGCTGGGCCTGCCGGGCCTGGGCCGCCTGGCGTGCGGCGTCGCCCACCGAGCCCAGTCGGCTGCGCGGGTCGGAGAGGGCCTGGTCGAGCTCCTTCTCCATGCGCGACTCGGCGAAGTCGACGGCACTGCGACAGGCGGCGGTGGAGCGGGCCAGATCCTCGAACATGCCCCAGACCTGGTTGTAGAGCCGCTCGTCCATGGACCAGCCGACCGCGTCACCCGCGACGGGCGGCACGGGGCCGTCCGCCGCGGCGGGGGCCTCGGGGGCCGGAGAGGGGGCCGGGGACTCCTGGCGGCGCCTCGGGTGCGTGTAGTCGATGGAGCCGACGGTGGGCGCGGCATCGGCTGGTGCGTCCGGTCCGGCGGAGGCCTGGGCGTCGTACGGAGACTCGACTGCGGAGGTTGTGCCCGCCAGCTCGGAGGCGGTGCCCGCCAGGTCGGAGGCGGTGCCCGCCAGGTCGGGGCCGGAGGCGGCCGTGCGACGGGAACGGTCGGTGTCCGTGGTGCGCGCCGGGACGGCGCGGGCCAGGCCGTGCGCCACCGCTTCCTCGATCCCGCGGGCGAGTTCGGCGGCCTGGGGCAGGCCCTGGTCGGTGAGGAGCGCCGTGAGGCCCCCGGCGTAGCCCTGGCCCACCGCGCGGATCTTCCAGACGGCCTGGCGGCGGTAGAGCTCCAGAGCGACGACCGCCGACTCGGCGTCCAGGCCGGTGAGGGTGTAGCCGGCGACCTCGGTGCCGTCGAGGCCGGTGACCGCGGCTCGTGGTGCGGCGAGGGCGCCGAAGCGGAGCGGACCGCCGGGCGCGGCGGGCAGGGCGATCAGGACGCTGACCCGGTGCACGGTCTCGGGCATGGCGTCGAGGTCGACGGCGAGCCGGTGCTCGGCGGCCGCCTGCCGGGAGACATCGATCCCGGCCAGCGTGGGCGCGCCCGGATGGGCCACCCCGTCGGTGTCCCGCACCCGGCCGCTCTCGTCGGCGAGGGTGGCCCCGGCCACGACCGGCACGGCGGCCGAGATCCGGATCTCGATCCGGTTCCGCGAGAGCGGATGGTTCTGCCCGCGCACCAGCTCGGCCGCCATTGCCCACGTCCCCCTGTGTGTCGTGTCGTCGTGCGCCGCCGGGCCCTGCCCGGAGGACCGAAGGGCTAGAGGACCGGCAGGATCGTCGGCACCAGGTCCTGGAAGGTGCGGCCCTTGGCCGGGACGCCCAGCGCCGTCATCGTCCAGCCGGATCCCGACCGGTGCACCTTCGCCATGATCTGGGCCGTGTACTCGCCGCCGCCGTCGAGCGTGTAGCGGGCGAGTTCCTGGCCTGTGGTCTCGTCGACCAGCCGGCAGAACGCGTTCTGCACTTCCTGGAAGGTCTGGCCGGTGAAGGAGTTGACGGTGAAGATGATCTGGTCGACATGGACCGGGACGCGCGCGAGGTCGACGAGGATGGCCTCGTCGTCGCCGCCCTGGCCCGCGCCGCCGACGAGGTTGTCGCCCGTGTGGCGGACCGAGCCGTCGTCGCTCACCAGGTGCCGGAAGAACACGACGTCGACGGGCTGCTTGTCGGCGAACAGCACCGCCGAGGCGTCCAGGTCGATCTCACGGGTGCGCGAGCCGAACAGCCCGCGCCGGGGTGCCGCCTTCCAACCAAGACCCATGCGGACGGCGCTCAGGGAGCCGCCGTCCTTCTTCTCCAGGCTGATGGCCTGACCCTTGGTCATGTTGACGGTCACGGCTGCTTCCCCTCGTCGGATGTCCCCTGCTGCCGCGGAGTGCGCGGTTGACCAAAACCCTATGCAGCGCCGCCGACAGTGCCGAACCCCGGCCCGCGCTTTGTGTCGGTCTTGCAACACTTCGCGTACTTGCCGGCGTCGGGCATTGGATCAGCGGTCAGGCCAGGCCCGCCTCCCTCATCTGGCGCAGTTCCTTCTTCATCTCGGAGACCTCGTCGCGCAGCCGGGCCGCGATCTCGAACTGCAGATCGGCGGCGGCGGCACGCATACGCTCCGTCATCTCCTCGATCTGCTCGGCGAGTTCGGCCGCCGGACGGTCGGTGGGCACCGTTTCCTTGGCCTTGCCCTTGGCGCCCTTGGCCGCCTTGTCGCCCAGGGACGGAACGGGAGCCTTGGCGCCCTTGCCGTCCTTCAGCTTGCGGTAGCCCGAGCCGAGCAGCTGTTCGGTGTCGACCTCTTCGCGGGCGATCTGGGCGACGATGTCGTTGATCTTCTTGCGCAGCGGCTGCGGGTCGATGCCGTTGGACGTGTTGTAGGCGACCTGCTTCTCCCGGCGCCGGTTGGTCTCGTCGATGGCCCTCTCCATCGCCGGGGTGATCTTGTCGGCGTACATGTGGACCTCGCCGGAGACATTGCGCGCCGCGCGGCCGATGGTCTGGATCAGCGAGGTGCCGGAGCGCAGGAAGCCCTCCTTGTCGGCGTCGAGGATCGCCACCAGGGACACCTCGGGCAGGTCGAGTCCCTCACGCAGGAGGTTGATGCCGACCAGGACGTCGAACTCGCCGGAGCGCAGCTCGCGCAGCAGCTCGACGCGGCGCAGGGTGTCCACGTCGCTGTGCAGATAGCGCACCTGGATGCCGAGCTCCAGGAAGTAGTCCGTGAGGTCCTCGGCCATCTTCTTGGTGAGCGTGGTGACCAGGACACGCTCGTCCTTCTCGGTGCGCTTGCGGATCTCGTGCACCAGGTCGTCGATCTGGCCCTCGGTGGGCTTGACGACGACCTGCGGGTCGACGAGGCCGGTGGGACGGATGATCTGCTCGACGACGCCGTCTCCACGGGAGAGCTCGTATGCGCCGGGGGTCGCCGACAGGTACACGGCCTGCCCGATCCGCTCCTGGAACTCCTCCCACTTCAGGGGGCGGTTGTCCAGGGCGGAGGGCAGCCGGAAGCCGTGGTCCACGAGGGTGCGCTTGCGGGAGGCATCGCCCTCGTACATCGCGCCGATCTGCGGCACGGTGACATGCGACTCGTCGATGACGAGCAGGAAGTCGTCCGGGAAGTAGTCGAGCAGGGTGTTCGGCGGGGAGCCGGGCGAGCGGCCGTCGAAGTGCATCGAGTAGTTCTCCACGCCGGAGCAGGAGCCGATCTGGCGGAGCATCTCGATGTCGTACGTGGTGCGCATGCGCAGCCGCTGCGCCTCCAGGAGCTTGCCCTGCTTCTCCAGTTCCGCCAGGCGCTCCCCCAGTTCCTTCTCGATGTCGTTGACGGCCCGCTCCAGGCGCTCGGGGCCCGCGATGTAGTGGGAGGCCGGGAAGACGTACAGCTGCTGGTCGTCGCTGATGATCTCGCCGGTGAGCGGGTGCAGCGTGGACAGCGCCTCGATCTCGTCGCCGAACATCTCGATGCGGACGGCGAGCTCCTCGTAGACCGGGAAGATCTCGATGGTGTCGCCGCGGACGCGGAAGGTGCCGCGGGTGAACGCCACGTCGTTGCGCGTGTACTGGATGTCCACGAAGCGGCGCAGCAGGTCGTCCCGGTCGATCTCGTCGCCGACCCGCAGCGGGACCATCCGGTCGACGTACTCCTGCGGGGTGCCGAGGCCGTAGATGCAGGAGACCGAGGCGACCACGATCACGTCGCGGCGGGTGAGCAGCGAGTTGGTGGCGGAGTGGCGCAGCCGCTCGACCTCCTCGTTGATCGAGGAGTCCTTCTCGATGTAGGTGTCCGACTGCGGGACGTACGCCTCGGGCTGGTAGTAGTCGTAGTACGAGACGAAGTACTCGACCGCGTTGTTCGGGAGGAGCTCGCGGAACTCGTTGGCCAGCTGGGCGGCCAGCGTCTTGTTCGGCGCCATCACCAGGGTGGGGCGCTGGAGCTTCTCGATCATCCACGCGGTGGTGGCGGACTTGCCGGTGCCGGTCGCGCCGAGGAGGACGACGTCCTTCTCGCCGGCCTCGATGCGCTTGGCCAGCTCGGCGATGGCCGCCGGCTGGTCGCCGCTGGGCTGGTACGGGCTGACGACCTCGAAGGGCGCCACCGTGCGTTCGATGTGGGAAACGGGCCGCATGGGTTCCACCGTACGGCCCCGCACTGACAACCGGTTCTGATCAGCGGTTCTGTGGGGTGCGCGAGCTGTGGTGGCTCTGCTGGCGGCCGACGCGGGGCTGCGGGCGGCGGCTCGGGTGGTGGGTGACCTCGTCGGCCGGGACGCCCGGCTTGTGCTCCGCGCGCAGCCGGTCGGGCTTGCCCGTGACCATCAGCGGGTCGAAGATCACGACGACGGCGGCGAGGCAGAGGAAGGCCAGCGGGCCGATCAGCATGGGGGCGAGCAGGGAGGCGGGCGAGTCGCCCGGGGACGTCACGCCGGCGCTGTGGAGGTGAACGGTGAGGGCGGCCATGCCGGTGTAGTGCATGCCGCTGACGGCGAGTCCCATGACGAGGCTCGCGCCGACGCTCCACAGGAAGCCGCGGACCTGCCCGGCCGCCCACAGGGCCGAGCTGGCCGCCACGACGCCTATCACGACCGAGGCGGCCACCGTGAACGTGTTGTACTCCAGGCTTCCGTTGAGGCGCAGGCCGGCCATGCCCAGGTAGTGCATCGAGGCGATGCCCAGACCGGTGATGGTGCCGCCCGTGAAGAGCGCGGTTCCGGTGGCGCCCCGGTAGCCGACTATGAAGATCCCGACGCTCACCATGACGATGGCGAGACCGAGGCTCGCATAGGTGATCGGTTTGTCGTAGTGGATCGGCGTCTCCTTGACGCTGAACCCCATCATGGCGACGAAGTGCATGGTCCATATGCCGGAGCCGATCGCGGCCGAGCCCAGGGCGAGCCAGGCGGGCCGCCAGGAGTGGGCCACGAGCATCGCCCGGGTCGTGCAGCGCAGCCCGAGGGCGCCACCGAGGCAGGCCATCAGATAGGCCACCAGCGGGGTGACGACCCCGTAGCTGAATCCGTCGACCGTGCCCTGCATGCGCGGCTGCCCTTCACCCTTTGCGACCCGGAATATGTGCAATGCGCCCCGTCCCAGGACCGCCCGAGCGGTCAGGGTTGACGCAGAGAGTATGACCCGCACCGGAATGGTCGAACGATTTTCCGGCAAAGAAACACGCCCTTGCCGCAGTTGTGCGGCAACAGTGAGCGGGCTTGGGCAACTCCATTCGATCTGTGGCCATCCCGTACCCGGCCGCTGTTGACTCACTGCTGTCACTCTTGTGCTGTCCGTGTTCGCTCGACACGAGGAGTACACATGCACGCGCGCGCAGTCGCCGCCACGGCCACCGCGCTGCTGGGAGCGGCCGCCCTGCTGAGCCCCGTCCCGGCCGCCCGGGCCGGCGATGCCCCCGAGCCCACGGTGCTCGCCCACCGAGGTGCCTCCGGCTACGCACCGGAGAACACGCTGCCCGCCATCGACAAGGCGGCCGCGCTGGGCTTCACCTGGGTCGAGAACGACGTCCAGCGCACCAAGGACGGCCGGCTCGTGGTCATCCACGACGACAGTCTCCAGCGCACCACCGACGTCGAACAGGTCTTCCCCGGCCGGGCGCCCTGGAAGGTGAAGGACTTCACCGCGGCCGAGATCGCCCGACTGGACGCGGGCAGCTGGTTCACCCGTTCCTACGCAGGTACGCGGGTGCCCACGCTGGCGCAGTACATGCGCCGGGTCGAGCACAACCACGAGAAGCTGCTCCTGGAGATCAAGAACCCGGAGCTGTACCCCGGCATCGAGCAGCAGATCCTCAAGCTGCTGGGCAACGAGGGCTGGCTGGACCGCCGGCACCTGGACCGGCTCGTCGTGCAGAGCTTCAGCGCGGACAGCCTGCGCATCGTGCACGGTCTCCGGCCCGCCGTGACGACCGGCTACCTCGGCACACCGTCCGCGGCGTCCCTGCCCCGGTACGCGGGCTTCGCCGACCTGATCAACCCCTCGGTGGACTCGATCTCCGCCGGCTATGTGAAGACCGTGCATTCGTTCGACGGGCCGCACGGCAGGCCGCTGCGCGTCTTCACCTGGACGGTGAACGACGCGGTCACCACCTGGAAGGCCGTCGGCTACGGCGTCGACGGCATCATCAGCAACAGACCCGACGTGGTGCGGGCCGCGCTGCGGGCGAGCTGAGCACGGCGGGCGGCAGGCGTTGTCAGTGGCGGGTCGTACGGTGGGGCACATGGACAGCGAAGGGCAGTACGGGCAGCGGGTGGTGTGGGCCGTCGTGGGCACCGACATCGGTCCGCTGCTGCTCGCGGCGACCGGCAGCGGCCTGGTCAACGTGGTGTTCCACGCCACCGACGCGGTACGGGAGCGGGCGGTGGAGCGGCTGGCCGCCCGGCTGGGCACCGAGCCCGTCGAGGATCCCGCGGAGCCGGTGCTGGCCGAGGCGATATCCCAGCTGCGGGCGTACTTCGCGGGCCGGCGGCAGGACTTCGACCTGCCGCTGGACTGGTCGCTGATCTCCGGTTTCAACCGGCAGGTGCTGCGCGAGCTGGCCGCCGGCGTGCCGTACGGCACCGTGGTCGGGTACGGCGATCTGGCGGGGCGGGTCGGGCAGCCCGGCGGCGCGCAGGCGGTGGGTGCCGCGATGGGCGCCAATCCGCTGCCGGTCGTCGTGCCGTGTCACCGGGTGGTGGAGAGCGACGGCGGGATCGGCGGGTTCGGGGGCGGTCTGGAGACCAAGCGGAAGCTGCTCGCCCTGGAGGGTGTGCTGCCCGAACCGCTGTTCTGAGGCACGGTCCCCGAGCCTGCGGTCCCCCGAGCCCCGGTCGTGCGGTGACCCGCCGACGCGGTCAGCCGTAGTGCCGTGCCTCGACGACGTTGCCGTCGGGGTCCCGGAAGTAGAAGTTGCGCGGGGCCTCGCCGCGGGCACCGAAGGAGTCGTGTCCGATGTCGGTCATGGGGACGGCGTGCTCGGCGAGGCGGGCGCGCAGGGCGTCGAAAGCGTCGGACGGCAGGGCCACACAGACGTGGTTCACGGGGTGGCCCGCGCTGTCGGCGGCGCCGGGGAGTACGGGCATGCGCTCGGCGAGGGTGAGCGGGGCGAGGTCGAGGATGGTCTCCTCGTTGACACGTACGGAGGGGAAGGGCACCTCGCCCGCGGTGAACTCGGCGACCCGCAGCGGCTCCAGGCCGAGCATCCGTTGGTAGAAGCCGGCCGCGGCGGCCGGGTCGGCGACCCAGAGGACGACGTGGTCCAGACGTACCGGGTTTTCGGTCATGCTGCCCAGGCTGGTGGCGTCCCCCACAGGCCGCAAGCGTTTAGCCGGGTGTACCCCCCGCCAGAGATGAGGGAAGACCGACGGACAGGAGGCAGGCGTGGTGCTGGTGGTGTCGGAAGAGGTCAGGGAGGCGCTCGACGCGGGTCGTGCGGTGGTCGCCCTGGAGTCCACGATCATCGCGCACGGGCTGCCGCGCCCGCGCAACCTCCAGGTGGCACTGGAGCTGGAGGACACGGTACGGCGCGCGGGCGCGGTGCCCGCGACCATCGCCGTGCTGGACGGGCGGCCCCATGTCGGCCTGGACAAGGACCAGTTGGAGCGGGTCGCCAACGAGGACGCGATCCGCAAGCTGGGCCACCGCGACCTGCCGCTCGCCGTGGCGGTGGGGGCGAGCGGGGCGACCACCGTGTCGGCGACGGCGCAGCTGGCGGCGCTGGCCGGTCTCCGGGTGTTCGCGACGGGCGGTCTCGGCGGGGTGCACCGCGAGTGGACGGTGACCCAGGACGAGTCCGCCGACCTCGGCCTGCTGGCACGCACCCGGATCACGGTGGTGTGCGCGGGCGTGAAGTCGATCCTGGACGTGCCGGCCACCCTGCAGCGCCTGGAGACCCTGGGCGTGGCCGTCGCCGGGTACGGCACGGACCGCTTCCCCGGTTTCTACCTGTCCGACTCCGGGCATCCGGTCGACTGGACGCTCGAGACCCCGGAGCAGGTCGCGGACGTCATGCGGGCGCAGGACGCGCTCGACGCGGCGGACACGGCGCTGATCGTCGCCAACCCCGTCCCGGAGGCGGAGCAGCTCGACCCCGCGCTGCACGCGCGCGTGCTCGCCGACGCGCTGCACGCGTGCGACGCGGAAGGGATCACCGGCCAGGCGATCACGCCGTTCCTGCTGGGCTATCTGGTCCGGCACACGGACGGCGCCTCGCTGGAGGCCAACCTGGCGGCCGTGCGCGGCAATGTCCGGCTCGCGGCACGGATCGCTTCGGCGTGGGCCAGGGGGTGACGACCGGGCGCGGGACAGGTCCGGGTGCCGCAACGGCCCTTGGCGAGGGGGCGATGCCTGGCGGGAACCGGACGCCCGGCGACGGCGGGGCGCTGCTGGTCGTCGGGGACGTCGTCACCGATGTCGTCGCGCGGTACCGAGGGCCGCTCGCGGGCGGCACCGACACGGCCGCCGTGATCCGGACCCTGCCCGGCGGGGCGGGCGCCAACGTGGCCTGCTGGGCCGCCCACGCGGGCTGTGCGGACGTCCGGCTGCTGGGCCGGGTGGGCGTGGACGCGGCCCAGTGGCACGAGCGGGAACTGGTCGCCGCCGGGGTGCGGCCCGGGCTCGTGGTGGACCCGGAGGCGGCGACCGGGACCGTGATCTGCCTGGTGGACAACGGCGCCTCGGCCGAGCGCACCTTCCTCACGGACAGCGGGGCGTCCCTGCGGCTGGAGCCCGCCGACTGGTCGGACGCGCTGCTCGACGGGGTGGCCCGGCTGCACCTCTCCGGCTATCTGCTGTTCTCCGAAGCGAGCCGGGCCCTGGTGGCGGTGGCGCTGGCGGCGGCACGCGCGCGTGGCGTGCCGGTGAGCCTGGACCCGGCGTCGGCGGGGTTCCTCGTGGCGCTGGGCGTGGACCGTTTTCTCGCGCTCGCCGAGGGGGTGGACGTCCTGCTGCCGAGCCGGGACGAGGCCTGCCTGCTGACGGGGCTGCCCGATCCTGCGGACGCCGCGGCCAAGCTGAGCCGTCAGGTGCCGCTGGTGGTGGCCAAGGCGGGAGCGGACGGTGCGCTGGTGGCCCGGGCGGGCGGCGTCCTCGCGCGCATCCCGGCCGTCCCTGCGACGCCCCGGGACACCACGGGCGCCGGTGACGCCTTCACCGGGGCGTTCCTCGCCGCGCTGGTGGCCGGCGCGGACGCTCAGGAGGCAGCGGTGCGGGGCTGCCGGGCGGGCGCGCAGGCGGTGGAACGCGTGGGGGCGAGACCGCCCGCCCGGGACTGACCGCGGCACCCGCCGGGAAGCGGCGCAACCGGTCACCGCACCGCGCCCAGGAGCGGTGGGCCTACGCCTTGCGGCCCCACGCCGAGATCATCGGGGCCGTGGCGAGGTCCATGCTGCCCGTCGCCACGTTGGCCAGGTGCCGGTCGATGTCCTCGTCGGTGGCCAGGCCGGCCGTGACGAGCCGGTCGCGGATCTGCCGGACGGTGGCGGTCTCCAGGGCGGTGCAGGCGGGCGAGGCGACGGGGAAGTAGGCGTCGGCCTCCACCTGCTCCAGCCCGGCCTCACGGAGCAGCCGGGGGAGCTTGCGGCCGTACGAGAGGTCGGCGCCGCGTTCGGCGAGGAGCTTGCGGAAACCCTGGCGCAGGCGGTTGGCGAGCTGCTGCTCGGGGCCGTACTCGTAGAGGCAGGTGAGGGGCTGGAGAGCGGGGTCGGCGTCCTCGATCAGCAGTCGTCCACCGGGGCGCAGGGCCTTGATCATGGAGCGCAACGCCCGTTCGCGGTCCGGCACATGGACCAGGACGAGCCGGGCGTGCACCAGGTCGAAGCCCTCCCCCGGCGGCTCCTCGGCGCCGACGTCGTGGGTGCGGACCTCGACGGGTGCGTGGGCGGCCGCGGCGAGCAGTGAGGTGTCGATGTCGGTGGCGACGACCCGACCGGTCGGCCCGACCTTCCCGGCCAGCCAGGACACCACGGAGGTGCCGCCGGCCCCGACCTCCCAGCAGCGCCAGCCTGGTCCCAGACCGAGTGCCTCGAGGTGGCGGAAGGTCGTGGGGTCGAAGAGGTTCGCGAAGGCGTCGAAGCGCTGTCCGGCCTCGCTCTGGCGGTTGTCGAGGAGGTATCCGTCGGCCTGTGTCATGAAGCGATGATCCCAGTTGCCCGGCTTGTCCGGGCGGCCGACCGGCGGGCAACCAAGTCGGGCAACCAAGTCAGGGATCCGAGTCGGGGATCCGAGTCGGGGACACGGTTTTCCACAGGCGGGAACCAACCGGAACTCGCTGTTCCCACAGGCTTACCCGGGTCTCACACCGGACTGGCAGACTTGCCGGGCAAGGCGGGAAGCGTTGCGCGAGTGGATCCACGCAAGGAGATCCGGATGACGGTGGCAGGGAATCTGCGGAAGGTCACGGGGCTGGGCAGGGCCGGCGGCCTGCGCAGGGTGGCGCGGCTGGCCCGGCGGCTGCCCCGCGTCGACCTGAACCACCACGCGCGGTCCCCGCTGGGCTCCTCGGTGGTCAACTGTGTGACGTACGAGGACGGGGTCCGGGTCCCGGAGTGCAGCGACCTGTTCTCCGCCGTGGAACGGGTGCGCAAGAAGGGCGAGGGGTTCGTCTGGCTGGGGCTGCACGAACCGACGGACAGCGAGTTCGCGGGCATCGCCGAGCTGTTCCACCTGCACCCGCTGGCCGTGGAGGACGCGGTGGAGGCCCATCAGCGGCCCAAGGTGGAGCGGTACGGCGAGACGCTGTTCGCGGTGTTCAAGACGGTCTGCTACGTCGAGCACGAGAAGCTGACGGCGACCAGCGAGGTGGTCGACACCGGCGAGATCATGGTGTTCGTCGGCGAGGACTTCGTGATCACGGTACGGCACGGCCGGCACGGCTCGCTGGGGCCGCTGCGCGAGGAGCTGGAGGCCACGCCGAAGCAGCTCGCCAAGGGGCCGGCGGCGGTGCTGCACGCGATCGCTGACCATGTGGTCGACGACTATCTGAGCGTCACGGACTCGGTGCAGGGCGATATCGACCAGGTCGAGGCGGACGTGTTCGCGGAGAACGGCGCACGGACCGACCCGGGCCGGATCTACCAGATGAAGCGTGAACTCCTGGAGCTGAAGCGGGCGGTGGTGCCGCTCGCCAGGCCGATGGAGGAGCTGACCACCCGGCCGATACGGGTGATCGCCCCCGAGATACAGGCCTACTTCAGGGATGTGCTCGACCATCTGATGCGGGCGAAGGAACAGATCGCGGCCTTCGACGAGTTGCTCAACTCCATTCTCCAGGCGCATCTGGCGCAGGTGACGGTCGCGCAGAACGAGGACATGCGGAAGATCACGGCCTGGGCCGCGGTGATCGCCGTGCCGACGATGGTGTGCGGTGTGTACGGCATGAACTTCGATCACATGCCGGAGTTGCACTGGCGGTTCGGCTATCCACTCGTCATCGGCGTCATATCGGCGGCGTGTCTGGTGCTGTACCGCGGCTTCAGGCGCAACGGCTGGCTCTGAGCCGCTCGCCCGCGACGTGCGGCCCGTCAGGCCGAGAAGGCGACGATCCTGCGCGGCACGACCCTGATGATCAGGCGGGTCTCGTCGTCCTTCTCCGCGGGCGGGTCGATGCCGAGGTACTTGTGGGAGAGCTCGTACGGGAGCCGCTTGCCCTCGTCCGGGAGGATCTCGGCGGTGCCGCGGATCTCGGCCGAGTGGTAGGGGTTGGTCAGGTCGAAGACCGTGAGGCTGACGCGGGGGTCACGGCGGAGGTTGCGCACCTTCTGACGGCCGCCGGTGGACGAGAAGAGCACGGTGTCGCCCTCGCGTTTGATCCAGACCACCGAGTTGTGCGGGGCGCCGTCGGGGCCGAGGGTGGCGACGCTGGCGAAGTTCCTGGCGTCGAGGAGGGCGCGAAGGGAGTCGTCGAAGGTGACCGGAGCATTCGAGGAGGTCGGCATGTGAACCACCCTACTTAAATGCACGCGCATATAAAAGCGCCCGCCGCGAGGCCCCTCAGCCGCTCCACGCCGGATGCCGTGGGTCGTCGGCCCGGACCAGGACGTCGGCCGTGCCTGCGGGATCGGACTCGGCCGCGTAGCGCTCGAAGGCGGGGAGGGTCCAGTGGTCGGTCTCGGGGGTGCGGCGGCGCAGGGCGCCGGGAGTCAGGAGGAGATGGACGGTCAGGTCGAACGGGAACCAGTGCCGCAGCAGGAGGGGTCCGTGCAGCAACAGGAGGCCGCCGGGAGGGAGTTGGACATAGGGGCTGCGGGTAGCGCGGTCGGTGGCCGGGTCCCACAGGTCGGCCAGGACACGGCCGGTCCCGCCGGGGTCGAGAGGACCGAAGACCTCGCGCCACAGGGCGTTGGTGTCGAACCAGCCGCCGTAGTACGACTCCGCGTCCCGGCGCCCGTGCTCCAGGCGCAGCGAGGCGGGGCGCAGGAATCCCTCGGTGCCCACGACGAGCGACGGCCGGCCCCGTACCCGCAGCGCCTCACCGACGCGCTCCGCGAGGTCGCCGGGCCGCGCGGCCGGGGCACCGTCGAAGGCGACGCGGGGCCAGACGCTCCCGTCGGCGGGCTTCAGTTCGACCAGCCGCTCGGCCAGACGGTCGGCGAGCCGGTCCCAGGTGATCGCTTCGAGTCGCACAGGATCATGATGCCGGGTCGGCTGTTCGGGCACGCCGGGACGGCCCCGGGGCCGGGCAGCGACAGCGACAGCGACAGCGACAGCGACAGCGACAGCGACAGCGACAGCGACAGCGTGAAACGACGTGAGATCAGTCCCCGGGAAGGGGAAAGTACCGCATGTGACCCGCCTCGCAACTCCCCCTCACCACGGTGGACTTCTGGTCGTCCAGCCGCTGCGGCGCAAGCGGTGCGCGGCGTGCAGCCGGGGGCCGTTGTCGCTGCTGGTGGTGGAGGACGGGGTGCCGCGGTGCCTGGAGTGTGCCGACCTCGGGCATCTGGTGTTCCTGCCGCGTGGCGACACGGCACTGACCCGGCGGTCGCGGGAGGAGAGCACGCTGTCGGCGGTGGTGGTGCGGTTCAACCGGCGCAAGAGCCGGTACGAGCGGCAGGGCGTCCTGGTCGAGGAGGCCGCGCTGGCCAGGGCCGAGGCGCGGTGCCTGGCCGACGCCGAGGCGCGGCGGCGGCGCCGGGCGCGGGACGCGAAGCGGCGGGCGGCCGAGGACGTGCGGTTCACGGAGGCGTTCGCGGCGGAGATCCTGCGCCTGTTTCCGGGCTGCCCGGAAGGGCGGGCCCGGGCGATCGCTGCGCACGCGTCGGCGCGGGGCAGCGGGCGGGTCGGGCGGACCGCGGCCGGGCGGGCCCTGTCGGAGGGCGCGGTGGTCTCGGCGGTGGTGGCGGGGGTGCGACACGTGGACACGCCGTACGACCAGCTGCTGATGAGCGGGGTGCCGCGGTACGAGGCGCGGCGGCGGATCGCGCGGACGGTGGCCGCGGTGCTGCGGGAGTGGGAGGCGGGGGTGGAGATCCGCTTGACCGGGTGACGACGGGCAGGGGCGCAGGGGTGTAGAGGTGAGGGCGGAGATGGAGGAGGGCGTGGGGGGTGATTCCGGTCGGATGTGTATGTGGACGGGCTTCACAGTCATGGCAGGGGGTGGCCCGTGGGCATTGACTTGAGTGGCGGAGGTGTCCAGGGGCGAGAGTGGGTGTGGTGGTCGTGATCGACGGGCCGTATTACGTGCTGGTCCTGCTGGGGGTACTGGGGGCCGGACTGGTGGCGGGAGTGTTCTGCGGGTTCTCGACCTTCGTGATGCGCGGGCTGGCCTCGTTGCCGCCGGCGCAGGGGGTCGCCGCGATGAACGCGATCAACCGGTCGGCTCTGACCCCGGCGTTCATGCTGGTGTTCGCGGGGTCGGCGGTGGTGTGCGCGATGATCGCGGTGGTGACGTTCGTGGTGTGGCCGGACGGCGGGAAGGCGGAGCTGCTGCTGGGCAGCGGGCTGTATCTGTTCGGCTCGTTCGGGCTGACCGCGATGGCGAACGTGCCGCGGAACGAGGCGCTGGCCAGGCTGGAGCCGGGCACGCCGGAGGCCGCCTCCTACTGGCCGGTGTATGTGCGGGAGTGGACGCTCTGGAACCACGTGCGCACCGTCGCGTCGGCCGCGGCGGCGGTCGTCTACGTACTGGCCCTGTCCTGAGGGAGACGCGGGAGCGGACTGCCCCCGACTGGACACGACCTGGACACAGCCTGGACGGGGCCTTGAAGCACCCTGGAAGCGGCCTGGATCCCAGCTGGCCCCCGGCTGGCTCCCGCCTGAGGAAGCCCCAGCCAGAAAGCGCTGTCAGCCACTCTGCGGGCGGGCCCGAGGGGACGTATCGTGGCCGAAAGAGTGCCGCCCGATGAAGCACGGCCTGGGTAACCGCACGCAAGGAAGACGACCATGGCCGATCCCAAGGGGTTCATGACCACGCCGCGCGAGGAGTGGCCGCGGCGGCCCGTCGAGGAGCGGGTCCGGGACTGGGACGAGGTGTACGTCCCCGGGGCGCTGCTGCCGATCATCAGCAAGCAGGCGGACCGCTGCATGGACTGCGGTGTGCCGTTCTGCCACGACGCGTGTCCGCTGGGGAACCTGATCCCCGAGTGGAACGACCTGGTGTCGCGGGAGGACTGGCGGGCGGCGAGCGACCGGCTGCACGCGACGAACAACTTTCCCGAGTTCACGGGACGGTTGTGCCCGGCGCCGTGCGAGGCCGGCTGTGTGCTCGCGATCAACCAGCCCGCCGTCACGATCAAGAACGTCGAGTGCGCCATCGCGGACCATGCGTGGGCGCAGGGGTTCGCCTCGCCGCGGCCGCCGGAGCGGCTGTCCGGGCGGACCGTGGCGGTGATCGGGTCGGGGCCGACCGGGCTCGCGGCGGCGCAGCAGCTGACCCGGGCCGGTCACACGGTCGCCGTGTACGAGAAGGACGACCGGCTGGGCGGGCTGATGCGGTACGGGATCCCCGAGTTCAAGATGGAGAAACACCATCTGGAACGGCGGCTGGGCCAGATGCGGGCCGAGGGGACGAAGTTCCGCACGTCGGTGACGGTCGGACGGGACGTGCGGGCAACGGAGCTGCGGTCCCGGTACGACGCGGTGGTGATCGCGACCGGGGCGACGGCGTGGCGGGAACTTTCGGTGCCGGGCCGGGAGTTGGACGGAATACACCAGGCGATGGAATATCTGCCGCTGGCCAACCGGGTGTGCGAGGGGGATCTGGCCGAGTCGCCGATGTCGGCGGCCGGGAAGCATGTGGTGATCGTGGGCGGGGGTGACACGGGGGCGGACTGTCTGGGGACGGCGCTGCGGGAGCGGGCCGCGTCGGTGACCCAGCTGGACATCTACGCACAGCCGGGCGCCGAGCGGGACGAGGACCTCGAGCCGTGGCCGACGTATCCGAAGATCTACCGGCTGTCGGCGGCGCACGAGGAGGCGCGGGACCTGGAGACGGCGCCCTTCGCGGACGCGGACGCGCGGCTGTTCGCGGCGTCGACGCTTCGCTTCACGGGCGACGAGAGCGGGCACGTGCGGTCGCTGCATCTGGTGGAGGTGGACGAGGCGCGGCTGCCGGTGCCGGGGACCGGGCGCACGCTCCCCGTCGACCTGGTGCTGCTCGCGCTCGGTTTCTCCGGGCCCGACCGGGAGGACGGACTCCTCGACCAGCTGGGGGTGGTGACGGAGCCGCGCGGGACCGTCTCCCGGGACGCCGGTTTCGCCACGAACGTGCCCGGCGTGTTCGCCGCCGGGGACGCGGCGCGCGGGCAGTCGCTGATCGTGTGGGCGATCGCGGAGGGGCGGGCGGTGGCGGCGGCCGTCGACCACTATCTGACGGGGAGTTCGCGACTTCCGTCGCCGATATCGCCGTACGACCGGCCGATGACGGTGTAGCCGCCGGGAACGGCGGTCCGGCGCGATCTCGCGGTCGGACCGCCGTCGATCGAGCAGATCTACTACGGATCGAGTAGATCTACTAGGGACTGAGCCTCGGCCGGGACCGGCTGCGGCAGCCTCCGTTCCCGGTGATGGCCGTCAGCCGGCTGGTGGACGCACCCCGGCGGATGTGGTGCTGGCTGTGACGCCCGCGCGTAAGCGCCTGACGCGGTCAATGATCAATTCAGTAACAGGACAAGAAGATCGAACATGTGATTACTTGAACAACAGAACGACACAGGAAGGTCAGGGGCGTCACGAAGATCAGGAAGGTCAAGAGAGCAGGAAGTCGGCCTCCCCCGCCTTGGCGCCCTCGATGAAGGCGGTCATCTCGTCCGTGGTGTAGATCAGCGCCGGCCCGTCCGGGTCGGTCGACTGGCGGACGGCGATCCGGCCGTCGGCCAGCTTCATCGCCTCCAGGCAGTTGCCCCCGTTGCCGCCGCTCCACGGCTTGTGCCAGCCCTCGCTGCCCAGTTCCCGGGCAGGCATGCCGTTGTAGATCCGCTCGGTGCGGTTCCGCGGCCCGGACTGGGGCTTTATTCGATCCATTCACAGCTCCTTGCGGAGATCCCGGAGGATCTCCTTCGTGCGTTGTGCCGTAGCGGCCTGCGCCGCCATGCGGTCCATGACCTCGAGGTGGGTCGCCACCTCGGTGCGCGCGTCCAGGTAGACGGCGCCGGTCAGGTACTCGCTGTAGACCATGTCCGGCAGTTCGGGCATGGCGAATCGGAACAGCACGAAGGGCCCGTACGTCCCCGGGTGCGGCCCGCTGGAGAACGGGGCGACCTGGAGCGTCACATTGGGCAGCTTCGTGACCTCGAACAGTCGGTCGATCTGCGCGCGCATCACCTCCGGACCGCCGACCGGGCGGCGCAGGGCGGTCTCGTCCATCACCGCCCAGACGCGGGGGGCGTCGGTACGGGTGAGCAACTGCTGGCGTTCCATGCGCAGGGCGACATGGCGCTCGATCTCCTCCGGCTCCGTCTGGCCGACGGCGCCCGACTTCAGCACCCCGCGCGCATAGTCCTCGGTCTGCATCAGCCCGGGCACGAAGTGCGGTTCGTAGGAGCGGATCAGGCTCGCCGCGCCCTCCAGGCTGACGTACATGGAGAACCAGGTCGGCAGGATGTCGTGGAACCGCTGCCACCAGCCGGGCCTGTTGGCGTCCTCGGCGAGCCGGACGAAGAGGTCGGCCTCGTCGTCGGTCACCCCGTAGGCCTTCAGGAGCAGTTGGAGGTACGGGATCTTGAGGGCGACCTCGGCCATCTCCATGCGGCGGACGGTGGCGGGCGCCACGCGGAGCACACGGGCGGCCTCCTCGCGCTTGAGCCCTGCGCGTTCCCGCAGGTCGAGGAGGCGCCGACCGAGGACCACCTGACCCACCGTCGGCGCGGACCGCGGCTCGCTCACGCTCCACCTCCACGAAGTTCCCTGGCCCGGCCCGCCCGTCGGGCTCGCCGGCGTCATGGCCGCCATGCACATACAACAGCTGCCATGCACATACAGGTGTCACCCGGCATGCGGACAACCCAGCGGCGCCATTCGAAGACTCATTCGAAGATCTGACGATATGACCGAAATGACCAGAAGGGCCGATTCAGGCCGAACAGCCGGAACAATCCCGTTCGGTCATATCGGTCGCATTGGCCGGATCGGTCCGCCGGATCCTCACTGATCCCAACTGGCGCCGCTCGACATGCTGTTGCGAGCAGTGTGCCACGGCCCTTCACCGCGTCACACAGCACTCTGCATTTTTCAGAGTGACACTTGCCAAGTGTTCACGGCGGGGAGATAGTGGCAAGCGTGATTCCGTCCGCGCCCTTAGGAACAGACGCCGCCGCAGACCGTCTCGGTCTCGGTGCTGATGGGGGTCCTCCCGTGCGAACTCCTTCGAGCGTGGGGGAGGCAGCCGCCCCAGGTGAGGGCACTGCCCAGCGCCGGTTCCGGTTCGAGCTGGCCGCCCATCCGGGCTCCCCCGCCCAGGCGAGACGCCTGGTGCGTGCCCGGCTGACCGGCTGGTCGGTCTGCGCGGACACCTGTGACACCGCCGCCCTGGTCATATCCGAGCTGGTCACCAACGCGATCGTGCACACCGCGAGCACTCGCGTCGTGTGCGAACTGCACGACCACGACGACACGGTGCGCATCGCCGTGCACGACGAGGGCTGTTCGCCCGACGAGCCGCACCCGTCCCCGCAGCGCCCCGACGAGGAGCACGGGAGGGGGTTGCTCCTGGTCGACGCGCTGTGCCAGGCCTGGGGGGCTCAGGAGCACGGGCCCGGGCTGCTGGTCTGGGCGGAGTTGCCCCGCCAGACCGATGCCGCCCAGGACACCGCCGAGCCGCGCAACGACCTGGGCTGGGGCGCCCGCCCCGCACCGGGTCCGTCGCACGGCTCGCCCCACGGGCCCGCGCACACTCCGGCGCATCCACCGTCGTCGGGCTCCGGCGCGGAGGAACAGTCCGGGGCACTGGGACCCTCCGGGACTCTGAGACACCCCGGCGTGCCGGAACAGTCCGGGACTCTGAGACACCCCGGCGTGCCGGAACAGTCCGGGGCTCCGAGGCAGCCCGGCGTGCTGGGGCCGGTGCCCCGGCGGAGGCAGGCATGAACGGCGCGCCCGGTTCCGGCCGGCCGCTGGGCCTCGACACCCTGGTCCGCCTGAAGCGTGACCGGCGGTCCTGGCCGGCGGGCGGCACCGGCGGGTCGTTCCCGGTGCCCGAGGGCATGACGGCGCCGCTGGGCTGCGACGCCGTTGCCGTACCCGCGCGGCTCGGGCCGCTCGTCGTACCGCGGCTGCCGCGGGTGGGATGCGTGTACGCCGATGGCACGCACTGGTGGTGGATCGTCCCGTCGGACTCCGACGACGCCCTCACCTGGCCCGCCCCGGCCCACTACAGCGCGGGCGCCTCGCTTCCCGGCACCGCCCGCCTGATCCACCGCCCCGAGGGCAAGGTGCCGTACACCCCGCCGATACCGCTGTACCTCGCCCTGTGCCGGGTGACGGGGACGACGCCGGAGTGGTCCCGCCCCCTGACCGCGTGACGCGCGTGACACTGCGCGGCTTCGGCCCGGCAGCGGAGTGGGACCGGCCGGCCCGGGGTCACCTCGGTCCGCACCCCCCGCGCACTCCCCCGCGCCCCGCGAGCCTCGTCGCGCGCCCTGCCCGGTGGCGGCTCCGCCCGCGATAGTGGCCGTTCGTCCATGGCCACGGCCACGGCCACGGCCACGGCCCCGGGGAGGATCGCGGTGAGGAAGAGGCGGGACACGGCGGCGCCCGAGGTGTCGGAGTCGGAGCAGTTGCTGTTCGGGGGACCGCTCCGCTACGACATGGGCTGGAACCAGCACCGGGACGCCTTCCTGGAGCTGGACTTCCGCGCCATGATGACCCGGCTGCCCGGCATGCTCACGTCCAGTCTGCGGCTGGCCCGGCAGGCGGACGCCCGGGCCGCGCGGATCGTGCTGGCCTCGCAGGTGGGCGTCGGCGTGGCCCAGGCGGTGAGCCTGCTCGCCGTGAACAGCGTGCTGGGCCGGCTGATCGGTACCGGCACCATCGAGGAACGGCTGCGCGGCGCCGCCCCCGCCCTGGTGACCATGGCCGCCGTCATGTTCGTGGCCGCCCTGCTGCGCGCCGCGTCCACGTACGCCACCGGCCGCCTGGAACCCAAGGTCGAGCGGGTGGCGACCGAGATGTACCTGGAGCGGGCCGCGGCCGTCGAGCTCGCCGCCATCGAGGACCACGCCTTCCACAAACTGCTGGACACCGCGCAGTACGGCGCCTCCTCCGCCCGCCGCATGATCATGTACGGCACACGCGTGGTGAACGCGATGATCTCGCTGATCGCCGCGGCCGGTGTGCTGACCGTGCTGCACCCGGCCCTGCTCCCGCTGCTGATCACGATGACGATCCCGAGCGCCTGGGGCGCCCTGACCAACGCCCGGCGCCGCTACGAGTCGTTCCACACCTGGGTGCAGCACGCCCGCGCCGGTCATCTGATCAGCAGCCTGCTCACCGAGCCGGAGGCGGCGCCGGAGATCCGGGTGCACGGGGTCGGCCCCTTCCTGCTCCGGCACTTCCGGGCCATGTCGGAGACGGCGGAGGCGGAGCAGGCCCGGCTGGCCCGGCTCGCGGCCCGTACCGGCCTGATCGCGGCGGCCTGGACCGGCCTGGCGACCGTCGCCACGTACGCGACGCTGGGCGGGCTGCTGCTGAGCGGGGCGATGGCGCTGTCGGTGGCCGGTACGGCGGTGATCGCGATCCGGTCCGGCTCGGCGAGCCTCAACACCCTCGTGCTGGAGATCAACACACTGCACGAGGAGGCGCTGTTCGTGGGCGACCTGGAGCGGCTGTACGTCGAGGCGGCGGACCGCGCGATCCCGGTCGGCGGCGACCCGCTCCCCGAGGACCCGCGGGAGATCCGCTTCGAGAACGTCACCTTCGCCTACCCGAGCGACCATCCGGACGACGCCACCCGCCCCGCCCTGGACGACGTCACGCTCACCCTCCCCCTCGGCCGGATCGTCGCCCTGGTCGGCGAGAACGGCTCCGGCAAGACCACTCTGGTCAAGCTGCTGGCCGGGCTGTACCAGCCGGACCGCGGCCACATCCTGTGGGACGGCGTCGACGCGGCGCGGGCCGACCGGCACCGGCTCGCCGAGCGCATCGCCATGGTCGCCCAGGACTTCAAGCGCTGGCCGTTCACCGCCAAGGTCAACGTGGCCGTCGGCCGCTCGTCGGCACCGCTCACCGACGAACGGCTGGCGACGTCGGTCTCGGAAGCGGGCGCCGAGGAGGTGGTCGAGGACCTGCCGCGCGGCCTGGACACCCTGCTGGCCCGCAACTTCAGCGGCGGCCACGAGCTGTCCGGCGGCCAGTGGCAGCGGCTGGGCATCGCGCGGGCCGCCTACCGGCGCGGTCACATCCTGATCGTGGACGAGCCGACGGCCGCCCTGGACGCCCGGGCCGAGCTGGAGGTCTTCGAGAAGATCCGCGCGCTGGCGGGCAACGGCCAGACCGTCGTACTGATCACGCACCGGCTGGCGTCGGTCCGGCACGCGGATCTGGTGCATGTCCTCGACCAGGGCCGGGTGGTGGAGTCGGGCACCCCCGACGAACTCCTGGCGAGCGGCGGTGTCTACGCGGAGCTGTACGCGCTCCAGGCGGACCAGTTCACGGCGAAACTGCCGGTCCGCAAGGCCGGTTAGCCGTCACGGCCGGTCAGCCCCCGGTCAGCCCTCGGCACCGCCGGTGCCGCGCACGATGACCAGGAACGTGTCCGTGGCCAGATCCATGACGACCTCGGCGGGCAGCCCTTCCAGCCGCCGAGCCCGCGCGAACTCCTCCGCAGGCCATGATCCTCGCGGTCCGCCTGCGGGAAAGCGTTCGAGCACGGTTCGCCCGTTCACCATCCTGCACCTCCAGAAATGCGTCCTACCTGTAGGAGTTAACGCTCTGGAGAACGCGAACGGCTCGCCCGGTGACACTACTGAGACATAGCCGACACGCTGCAGGGGCGGACGGTGAGGGTCCGTTGACTTTCGGCCACGTTCGTGACCGACTGTGTCAGTCTTCGTACTCGTCGTGATAGCGGATGCGGTCGCTGCCCTCCGGTGTCCGGCCCAGGGCCGTCAGGTCGAGCAGGGAGCCGGCCGGACCGAGTCCGTCGAGGCCGCGGTCGTACACCGAATAGGTGTGGAAGACCCGGTCGCGCTCCCGCAGGAAGCAGCTGATTCCGGGCCGTTCGACCGGTTCGTCGTCCACGACGATGGTCGCCTCGAAGTCGCGGTTGAAGTCGTGGTCGAAGTCGCTGTGGTACGAGGAGTACCAGGGCAGCGTCCAGCCCATCCGCGCCTTGAACGGCAGGATCCTGGTGAACGGCGCCCGGGAGACCGCCGCGAACGAGGTGCCGCGCGCCCGCAGATGGGCGAGGTGGCCGAGCTGGTCCAGGAAGGCGGCGCAGCAGGGACAGCCGGCCTCCCACTCCGGGTCGAACATGTAGTGGTGGACGACGAGTTGGGCCCGCCCGTCGAAGAGGTCCAGCAGGGTCGCCTTGCCGTCGCCGCCCTCGAAGACGTACCCGGGGTCCACCTCGACCATGGGCAGCCGGCGCCGCTCTGCGCTCAGCGCCTCCCGCGCCCGTGTGAGCGCCTCCTCCCTGAGCAGTAACTCCGCACGCGCGGCACGCCACCGCTCACGCGAGACGATCTCCGGAAGCGACATGGGCCCTCCTGTACAACGGTCGGTTCCGGGTGGTGACCGCGGGAGGGGAGAGAACTCATCGGCGCGGCCGAAGAATTTTTTCCGCGCCTCGGATTCTTCTCGGTGCCCTCAGGTGTCGTACTCCTGGATGCGCCGTCCGTGTCCGCGGTCGACGAGCCCGGGCAGCCGGTCCGTCAACTCCTGGACGACCGCGGGCACGTCGAGGGTGAGCAGCTCGCGGTCGCGCATCAGGACGCGGCCGTCGACGATCGTGGTGCGGACGTCGGCGGAGCGGGCGCTGTGCACCAGGGTGGCCGCGAGGTCGTGGACGGGCTGGGTGTGCGGCCCGGTGAGGTCGACGAGGACGATGTCGGCGCGGTGGCCGGCCGCCAGGCTGCCGATGCTCGCGCCGAGCCCGACCGCCCGCGCGCTCTGCAGCGTGGCGTGGTGCAGGGCCTGCCGGGAGGTCAGCCAGCGCGGGTCCCCCTCACTGGACTTCTGGATCAGGGACGTGAGCGCCATCGACTCCCACACGTCGAGGGAGTTGTTGGAGGCGGCGCCGTCGGTGGCGAGGCCGACCGGGACGCCCGCGGCACGCAGGGCACGGACCGGTGTGGTGGTGGGCCACCCGAACTTGAGGTAGGTGCGGGGCGCGGTCGCCACGGCCGTACGGCCGCCGGTGCGTTCCAGCAGGGGCAGATCGCGGTCGAGGATGCCGGTGCCGTGGGCGATGAGCAGATCGGTGTCGAGGAGCCCGGCGCGGTCCAGGACCTCGACGGGGGTGGCGCCGTGCCGGGCGAGGCTGGTGTCGGTCTGGTCGCGGTTCTCGGCGGCGTGCAGGTGCACGGGCAGGCCGTGGGCGCGGGCGAGTTCGGCGGTCGCGGCGAGGTCGGCGTCGGTGACGGTGTACGGCGCGTGCGGGGCGAGGGCGGTGGTGATCCGGCCGCCGGCCCGCCCCCGGTGCCGGAGTGCGAACTCCAGCGACCGCTCCCGGCCCGCGTCCCCCTGCGAGGAGAAGTAGGCCTCTCCCAGCTGGGCCCGCAGCCCGCACTCGGCGACGACGGCGGCGACCGCGTCCATGTGGAAGTAGTGGTCGGCGAAGCAGGTGACCCCGCCGCGGATCAGCTCGGCACAGGCGAGCCGCGCTCCGAGTTCCACGTCCCGCTCGGTGAGGTTGGACTCGACGGGCCAGACGACGTCGTTGAACCACGCCTCGGTCGGCAGGTCCTCGGCGAGTCCGCGCAACGCGACCATGGGCGCGTGCGTATGACAGTTGATCAGCCCCGGCAGGGCGGCCTGCCCCCGCGCGTCGATCCGCTCGACGGCGTCCGCCCCGGTCCGCGCGCCGACGTCTGCGCGTGGACCCACGGCCTCGATGATCCCGTCCCGTACGACGATCGTGGCGTCCTCGAGGAATCCGACCCGTTCCTGCTCGTCGTGGACGAGTGCGGTGCACCCGGTGATCACGAGGTCGGCGGGAGCGGAGCCGTGATCGGCGGGAGCAGAGCTCATCGGCCCAACGTACGGCAGGGTCCGCGGCCCGCGTGAGCCGAACCGCGCATCCGGTCCCGGCTCTGTCGCGGAGCGGATCGGACGAGCACGCTGGCCGCACCACCTCCTGGAAGGAGCCCGGCATGCTCCTGGGCACCTGGAACCTCGAAAACCTCTACCGGCCCGGCAGCCCCTACGGCCCCAAGGACAAGTCCGCCTACGAGGCGAAGCTCGCCGCCCTCGCCTCCGTGATCGGCACGCTCGACCCGACCCTGCTCGGCGTCCAGGAGGTCGGCGACCCCGACGCCCTGGCGGACCTGGCCGAACTACTGGGCCCGGGCTGGCGGTTCGCCCTCTCCTCGCACCCGACGGCCGGGGCATCCGGGTCGGCTTCCTGGCCCGTACCGAGCTGACGGTGGCAGCCGACACGGCCGCGTTCCCGGCCGGGCTGCGCCCGGTGCAGACGGACGACTCGGGCGGGACCGCCGCCCAGGCCGGGCGCGGCTTCCTGGCGGTCACCGTCCAGGCCCCGGCCGGACCGCTCACGGCGGCGGTGGCCCACCTCAAGTCCAAGCTCCTGACCTACCCCGGGGACCGTTTCTACCCGCACGACGAGGGCGAACGGGCGCGCTACGGGGCGTACGCCCTCTACCGGCGCGCCGCCGAGGCGACGGCACTGCGGGCGCTGGCGGACGAACTCCTCGCCGGGCAGGGCAGGTCCCGCGACATCGCGGTCCTCGGCGACCTCAACGACGAGGTGCAGGCGGCCACCACCCAGATCCTCCTCGGCCCGCCCGGCTCGGAACTCGGCACCACCGGCTACGACCACGCGGACAAGGGCGACGCCGTACGGCTGTGGGACACCGCCCCGCGCATACCGGAGGAGCAGCGCTACTCCCGTGTCGACTCCGGGCGCCACGAACTGATCGACCACATTCTCCTCAGTCACCGGCTGGTGCACCGGTTGTCGGAGGCGGGCACGGGTCTGCCGGGCACCACCGCCCCGCCGGACCTGCCGTCGGTGGGCGAGGACCCGGCCGAGCGGCGCGGGGTCGCGGGGTCGGACCATGCGCCGGTGTGGGCGCGGTTCGCGGACTGAGACGGGGCGCTGCCCACAGCTCCGGGACGGGTGGCGGCAGCGGGCGGACCGGGCAGCCGCGGACGGACCGGACGACGGCGGACGGACCGGGCCGCAGCGGTCTCCGTGATAATCACATCGCGTATCGCATCGCCGCCGCCTCCCTCCCTTCCCGAACGACTGGAGTCCCCCTTGCCCGCACTGCACGACTTCGCCACCTGGGAGCCGGTACTGCGGCTGCTGCGTGCCGCGCACACGGAGCGTCTCCTCGTACCGGACGGCCAAGTGGTGGGGCGTATCGGCCTGTTCGGCTGGAGTCTCGACCTGCCCCGCCCGACCCCACCGCCCGGGCGGGCTGCCCAGGTGGAGGACGTGCAGGACGAGTTCGACGCGGTACAGCGGGTGCAGGAGGCGCTGGCCGAGGCCGACGTCGACGACGTGGCCTTCACCGCGGCGATCCGGCCGGACGGGCGGACCGTGCTCCACGTCATCGGCCGCAGCCCCGCCGCGACACCGGGGATCGGGAATCCGCACCCGAGTTCGCTGATCCTGGTCGAGGACGCCGTACCCGAGCCCTGGCGCCGGCTGCCCGAGCCGACGCCGGGCGCGGTGCCGCACCCCTCCGCGGACCCGGGGCTGCTGGAGCGGACACTGCGCGAACGCCTCCCCGACGCGGTCGGCGCGACCGGGGCGGAGATCGCGGCGGCGGAGGCCCGGCTCGGCGTCCCGCTGCCCGCGGAGCTCAGGGCGCTGTACCGGGTGACGCGGGCGCGCTGGGAGGACTGGAAGGACCCGTACGCCGGCTCCGAGGCGGTCGGCTGCGAGCTCTTCCCGCTGGACGAGGTGTACCTCGCGGACGCGTCGACCCGTCCGACCGACTGGCAGTTCGCGGCGATGGACGCGGTCGTCACCCCGCCGGACGCGGCGGTGCAGGGGCTGGTCGGCTCACCGGGCTGGGTCGTCTTCGGCGACAACGGCGGCGGTGACCGGATCGCGGTGGACCTCACGCCGGGCCCCGCCGGCCACACCGGGCAGATCATCGTGATCGGCCACGAGGACCACACCGGAGCCGGTCTGCTCGCCGGCTCCCTGACCGACCTGGTGGTGAACCTGCCGGAAGACGTACGGCGCGGCGGCGACGCCGGGCACCACCCGCCGGCCGTGGCACACGTCAACCACTGGGGCATCGGGAGTGTCGAGGAGGCCGCCCACCCCGGCCTGGAGGTGCTGAGCATCGGCGTACTGGACGAGGGCCGGCGGTTCGGCCTCGCCCCGGTCATCGGGCTGCCCCGGCTGCGGACCCTCAGCGCCTACCCCGACACGCTCGCCGACCCGCTGGAGATCGCGAAGCTGACCGGTCTGGAGTTCCTGGAACTGAGTCCGGAGGACTGGCGGGTCCTGCTGGACGCGTCGGCGGTTCCGCGCAGCCTCTCGGCGGCGGCCGTCGAGGTGCACGGCGACCGGCCGCCCCTGCCGATCGTGGACCTGGCCAACGAGATCCTCGCCCTCTGGAACCGCCCGCCCATCCCGGTGACGGTCCTGGAGGGCACCCTGGGGCGCTGATCTGCCTGGCTTTACGCCGTTAGGCGCGGATATATGCGGCTTACGCGGCGACCGGCATCCGCGGCACCGCGAGCCCGAGTCGCTGCCCGTCCCGCTCCAGTTCGGCGGCCAGGTCCTCGAGTTGCCGGGTGTGCCGGGCGGTGAGCCGTCCCGTCTCGTCGAGGTGCACGGCACACGCGGTGGTGGTGTCCACCAGCCGTTCGAGTACGGCGGCCACCGCGTCCGTGCCCTCGGTGTGCCGGGCGAGGGCGGGGAGTTCGGCGGCGGCGAGGGCGATGGCGGTGCGGGCCTCGGCGAGGGTGCGGTAGGCCTCGCGGCGCAGGGCCCAGCGTTCGCCGCGGTCGCCGGACTCGCTGAGTACGTGGTCGAGATAGGCGTGCGCGGCCCGCCCGGCCGCCGCGAGCCGGGCCCGTACCGTGCCGCCCCGCTTCCCCGCCATCGGCAGATGGCCGACGATCAGCACGATCGCGCAGGCCAGCAGCGTCTCGCCGATGCGGCTGACGGATGCCTGCGGTTCGCCGCCGACCATGACCAGGGCGAGCACGAGGACGGTGACGACGGCGGTCTGGGCGCCGAAGTGCCGGGTGGACACCGGGACGACCGCCCCGCAGACGGCCACCAGCACGATGAGTCCTTCGGGCCGGGGCAGTACGGCGGCGAGGCCCGCGAAGACGAGGGCGCCGAGCACGGTTCCCGCGGCCCGGCACAGCACCCGGGAGGCGAGCGGCCCGAGATCGGGCTTGACGAGGAAGACCGCGGTGGCGGGCAGCCAGTACCAGTGCTGGTGCTCGCCGTACCAGCGGGCGTGGTGCAGGGCCTGGGCGATGGCGGCGCTGGCCCCGAAGCAGAGGGCGACCCGCAGCCCGTACTCCCGTCCGCCGCTGCCGAGCGCGGCCCGTACGAGGTCGAGGGCGGGGCGGCGCCGGGCAGGTGGCCGCTGCTCGCCGTCCCCGGCCCGGTCGAAGGTCTCCGCGGCGCGCAGCAGGGCGTCGTCGAGGGCGCGCAGCGCGGGCGCGGACCGGGAGGGTGCGGGCAGCGGTCCGGTGCCGCCGGCCGCCCGGACGGCGACGGCGAGCCGCCGGGGCCCCTGAGCCGCCCGCGCGGATATCGGCTCCCCGGCCCAGGCGAGGGCGGTGGCCGCCTCGGCGAGCGGCAGGGCCGCGGCGTACTGCGCGTGCAGCCGGCGTTCGGCGGCGGAACTGGCGTACCGGCGCAGCCGGGGCCCGGTGAGCGCGTCCTGGGCGTGGTCGAGCGCGGCGGTGAGGGCGACGCGCTTGGGGCCGGCCGCCTCGCCGCCCACCGCGTCGAGGAGGTCGGCGACGGCGTCGTACACGGCGGCGACGGCGTCCCGCTCCCCGTCGAAACGGAAGTCACCGGCGATCGCGCCGGGCG
>NZ_JBSHBL010000085.1:36683-41001 GCF_053611985.1 Streptomyces sp. NPDC054770 | reverse complement strand
TTCCCTTTCCGGCGGTTCCGACTCTATCAGATCCTTTCGGCGTCTGATTCCCAGTCAGCGGGAGTTGCCTTCCCGGCCGTTGGGCCGTTCCGACGAGTGAGACTTTAGCGGATTCCCGGCCTCCGAGCTAATCGGGGGCCGCGTCCTTTCGAACGTGGATTCCTCATTACGCAAATACGCACACCAAAGCGCGCGACGACGTATCGCCGATTGCCGGTAGGTACTTGCGGAATGGCTGTCCGGGGACCGACCGGGGTCGGCGCTCACGTCGGACAACTCGGAGAACACTACGTATCCGGCGGGGGCGTGTCAAACCCGCGGCGGGACGGTGCCTCGGGAGCGTATGGTGGGCCGCATGACTACGCGTACGTGTACCCAGCAGTGGTGGCCCGCCTGACGGCGGCCGCGCTCACGTACGTATTCAACGGCCGCCGCTTCGGCGGCCGTTCGCGTATCTCCCTCCAGAACCTCTGAGGGCCGGCCGCCGGGACGGCGGCCTCGACCAGGAGGCGGAGAGGGAATGACACGGGTCTTCAGCGGGATCAAGCCGACCGGGCACCTGACACTGGGGAACTACCTGGGAGCGATGCGGCAGTGGGCCGCCGTGGACCAGCACCAGGCCGACGCCGTGTTCTGCGTCGTCGATCTGCACGGGATGACCGTGGACCACGATCCGGCCCGGCTGCGCAGACTCACCCGGCAGGCGGCGACGCTGCTGCTGGCGGCGGGGCTGGATCCGGAGCTGTGCACCGTGTTCGTACAGAGCCATGTCGACGAGCACACCCGGCTGTCGTACGTCATGGAGTGCGTGGCGACCGACGGTGAGATGCGGCGGATGATCCAGTACAAGGAGAAGGTCGCGAGCGAGGGGGCGCGCGGGCGGGGTGTGCGGCTGTCCCTGCTGACGTATCCGGCACTGATGGCTGCGGACATCCTGGCGTACGGGGCGGACGAGGTGCCGGTCGGGGACGATCAGGCGCAGCACGTGGAGCTGACCCGGGATCTGGCGGTGCGGTTCAACCAGCGGTACGGGCACACGTTCGTGGTGCCGAAGGCGACCGTGCCCCCGGTGGCGGCGCGGGTGATGAATCTTCAGGACCCGACGTCGAAGATGGGGAAGAGCGACGACTCCGGTCCCGGCATCGTGTATCTGCTCGACGAGCCGGACGTGATCCGGAAGAAGGTCATGCGGGCCGTGACCGACAGCGGGCGGGAGGTCGTGTACGACAGGGAGGAGCGACCCGGGGTCGCGAATCTGCTGGAGATTCTCGCTGCGTGCACGGGCGGGAACCCTGAGTCACTGGCAACCGTTCACGATTCGTACGGCGCTCTGAAGCAGGCAACCGCGGAGGCGGTGCTGGAGACGCTCAGGCCCGTGCAGGCCAGGCACAAGGAGTTGTGTGCCGATCCGGGATATGTGGAGGAGGTGCTGCGGCATGGGGCGGAGAAGGCTCGGGCGATCGCCCGGCCGATCGTCGATACGGCTTACCGGGCGATCGGCCTGCTGCCGCCGGGCGCCTTCTCGGGGGCGCCGTCGGGCTCAGGGTCGGGGTCGGGGTCAGTGACCGCCGAGCCCGCGTTGAACGCGGCGCGGTAGGCCCGCGGACCTCAGTCGTTCAGTCCTTCTTGCCGGAGGCGAGTTCGCGGCTGCGGTCGCGGGCTGCTTCGAGGGCTGCGATGAGGGCGGCGCGGACGCCGTGGTTCTCCAGTTCGCGGATGGCGTTGATGGTGGTGCCGGCGGGCGAGGTGACGTTCTCGCGGAGCTTGACCGGGTGTTCGCCGCTGTCGCGGAGCATCACGGCGGCGCCGATCGCGGACTGGACGATGAGGTCGTGGGCCTTGTCACGGGGCAGGCCGAGCAGGATGCCGGCGTCGGTCATGGCCTCGACCAGGTAGAAGAAGTAGGCAGGGCCCGAGCCGGAGAGGGCGGTGCAGGCGTCCTGCTGGGACTCGGGTACGCGGAGGGTCTTGCCGACGGCACCGAAGATCTCCTCGGCGTGGGCAAGGTGATCGGCGGTGGCGTGGCTGCCGGCGGAGATGACGGACATCGCCTCGTCGACGAGGGCGGGGGTGTTCGTCATGACGCGGACGACCGGGGTGCCGGTGGCGAGGCGCTCCTCGAAGAAGGAGGTGGGAATGCCCGCGGCACCGCTGATGACCAGGCGGTCGGCGGGGAGGTGCGGGGCGAGTTCGTCGAGGAGGGCGCCCATGTCCTGGGGCTTGACCGTGAGGATCAGGGTGTCGGCGGTCTTCGCGGCCTCGGGGTTGGTGACCGGGGTGACTCCGTGGCGCGCGCGGAGTTCTTCGGCTCGTTCGGGGCGGCGGGCGGTGACCAGGAGGTCGGCGGGGGCCCAGCCGGCGCGGATCATTCCGCTGAGCAGGGCTTCGCCGATCTTGCCGGTGCCGAGGACTGCGACTTTCTGACTCATGCGGTTCAGTCTGGCACCGGGGGTCGGGGCGGGGGTCGTTTGTCCGCCGGCCGGACTTCGCCGGTGGACGTCGATGGACGTCGATGGAGGTCGGTGGAGGTCGCCTGGCGGCTAGGCCGTGCGTCGCCTCAGGGTGGCCGCTCCGAGGGCCAGGACCAGCAGGGCGCAGCCGGCGACGATCAGGACGTCCCTGACGAAGGTGGCGGTCATGTCGGTGTGGTGGAGGACCTCGTTCATGCCGTCGACGGCGTAGGACATGGGGAGCACGTCGGAGACGGCTTCGAGGGCGGGATGCATCTCGGAGCGGGGTGTGAAGAGGCCGCAGAGGAGGAGTTGGGGGAAGATCACCGCGGGCATGAACTGGACCGCCTGGAATTCCGAGGCCGCGAAGGCCGAGACGAAGAGACCGAGGGCCGTGCCGAGCAGGGCGTCGAGCAGGGCGACCAGGAGCAGGAGCCAGGGGGAGCCGGTGACGTCGAGGCCCAGGAGCCAGACGGCCAGGGCGGTGGCGAGGGCCGACTGGATGATCGCGAGGATGCCGAAGGCGAGCGCGTAGCCGGCGATGAGGTCGGCTTTGCCGAGGGGCATGGCGAGGAGGCGTTCGAGGGTGCCGGAGGTGCGTTCGCGGAGGGTGGCGATGGAGGTCACCAGGAACATCGTGATGAGCGGGAAGATGCCGAGGAGTGAGGCGCCGATGTTGTCGAAGGTGTGCGGGCTGCCGTCGAAGACGTAGCGGAGCAGGACCAGCATCAGGCAGGGGATGAGGATCAGCAGCGCGATGGTGCGGGGGTCGTGGCGGAGCTGGCGCAGGACGCGGGTGGCGGTGGCGGTGGTGCGGGAGAGGTTGAGGGCGCCGACGGGAATGGTGTCGGCGGTGGGGGTCGGGGCCTGGGTGGTCATCGTGCCGTTTCCTTCGTGCGGGAGTTGGCGGCGGCTTCGTCGACGAGGTGGAGGAAGGCGGCCTCGACGGTGTCGGAGCCGGTGCGGGTGCGCAGGGCCTCGGGGGTGTCGTCGGCGAGGATCTCGCCCTCGCGCATGAGGAGGAGGCGGTGGCAGCGTTCGGCCTCGTCCATGACGTGGGAGGAGATGAGGAGGGTGGCGCCGCGGGTGGCGGCGATGGAGTGGAAGAGGTTCCAGAGGTCGCGGCGCAGGACGGGGTCGAGGCCGACGGTGGGTTCGTCGAGGACGAGGAGTTCGGGGCTGCCGAGCAGGGCGACGGCGAGGGAGACGCGGTTGCGCTGGCCGCCGGAGAGGTTGCCGGCGAGGGCGTCGGCGTGGCTGGTGAGGTCGACTTCGCCGAGGACGCGGTCGACGTCGGCGCGGCGGTCGGGGGTCGGGCGGGTGGGGTCGAGGATCGAGCCGAAGTAGTCGAGGTTCTGGCGGATGGTCAGGTCGTCGTAGACGGAGGCGGCTTGGGTGACGTAGCCGATGCGGGTGCGGAGGGTGGGGTGACCGGCGGGCCGGCCGAGGACGTTCAGGGTGCCGGTGACCTTGGCCTGGGTGCCGACGATCGACCGCATCAGGGTGGACTTGCCGCATCCGGAGGGGCCGAGCAGGCCGGTGATCTGACCTCGCGGGACGGTGAAGTCGAGGCCGCGGAGGACGGTACGGGGGCCGCGGACCGCGGTGAGTCCGGCGGCGTGGACGGCGGCGGGCAGGGCGGGGTTGCCGGGGGCCTGAGGTGGCTCCGGCGAGTAATTCACCATGTGATGAATAATGCTGGGGAGGGGGTGGGCCGTCAAGGGGCGGTGGTCCGGGGCCGGGGGGACACTCACCGGCGCTTGCCGGGTGCCGCCCGCGCCCACCCGTGCCGCCCCAGCGGCACGACTGCCCGCGGCTGAAGAGAAGCGGCGGGCGAAGCGGAGCCGTCCGCTGGGGTCGGCGAGATC
>NZ_JBSHBL010000085.1:0-36673 GCF_053611985.1 Streptomyces sp. NPDC054770 | reverse complement strand
GTCCCGCCCCCGCGGCACGCCTGCCCGCGGCTGAGGAGATGCGGCGGGCGAAGCGCCCCGTAAGGGGCGCGGGGAACTGCACGAGCAACCCCCACCGGCCCGCGGCCGAGTCGCTGCCGTGGGCCGGTGGGGTCGGGAACGCTCAGGTGTTGAGGGCGACGAGGAGGAGGACGTCGTATGTCTCTTCGACGATGCCGTCGGGGAAGGTCTTCAGGACGTGGGCGCGTTCCTCGGCGAGGAACGCGGTGCGGCGGGCCTCGGAGGTGACGAGGAACGCCGAGTGGCTGCCGATGTTGGCGAGGTGGGTGTCGACCGGGACGCGTCGGCTCCAGCGGACCTCACGGCGGGCGAAGCGGAGCCGTCCGCTGGGGTCGGCGAGATCGGTGCGGTCGGCGGACTTGCTCTGCTCCGTTCTGGCGTCGACGCCGAAGAACCGGCTGATGCGGTCGGTGGAGTCGGCGATCCAGTCGATGTCGAGCGCGTGGGTGTTCCACCACAGCGCCAGCGCCCCGCCGGGACGCAGTACGCGAAGCGCCTCCGGCACGGAGCGGGCCGGGTCGGTCCAGTGCCAGGCCTGGGCGTAGGTGAGGAAGTCGGCGGTGCCGGCGGCGAGCGGGAGGGCGTTGCCGTTGCCGCGAAGGATCGGCACGTCGGGGAGGGTGGCGTGGAACTGTGCCGCCATGCCCTCCCCCGGCTCCACGGCGACCACGTCGGCGCCGCGCGCGTGCAGAAGCGCGGTCGCGATGCCGGTGCCCGCGCCGACGTCGACCACCCTGGCGCCCGTGAGGGAGCGGCCGGCTTCCTCCTCGACGGCGTCGAGGAGGGCGGGCGGGTAGGAGGGGCGGTTCGCGGCGTACTGGGCCGCGGCGGCGTTGAAGGAGCGGGCGCGTGCGGCGCGGGAGGGAGCGTGGGCAGGGGACGGGGCTTGGGTCCCGGGATGCGACTGAGACTGGCCTGTGGTCATGCGGCCATCGTCCCGAGGGCGGGGCTGGGGCGACAGTGACTTTCGAGGGACGGGCCGGATGCGGCCACCGAGCGACGGCCGGCCTCGGCGCACGGGTGCACGCTCCTTGCGCGCGGCGCGACCGACGGATGTCCCCCGTACGACCGGCGCGCCGGTCTCAGCGCTTCCGTTTCTTCTTCGACGGGTTGCCCGAGCGGCGGGTGGTGCGGTGCTGGTGTTCCTGGACGGCGGTGTCGTACTCGGTGCGGTGGAGTTTCTCGCCGGGGGCCTCGGTGAGGGAGCGGAAGAAGTAGGCGAGGAGCGAACCGACGAAGCCGATGGCGAGGAGGCCGCGCAGGGAGGCCTGGCGTTCGGGGTCGGGGCGCTTGCCGAAGGACTCCCAGGTGTTGCGGAAGGCCAGGGCGCTGCAGATGGCGAACATCGCGACGACGAGGACGGTCACGAACGAGCCGGTGTCGGCGAGCTGGATCCCCTCGTAGGCGAGGCGCAGGACCAGGCAGGAGACGACGGCGGCGGCGAGCGAGCCCACGGCCACGCCGATCCGGCGGGCGGTGTAGCCGTCGTCGTGGTTCACCCAGGACGTGCCGAAGAAGCGGAGGGGCTCGGGGCGGGGTCCGCCGGTGGAGCCCGCGGGAGTGTCCGGGGTGCCTGGTTCGTCGCTCACGGGACGATTATGGCGCCGGGGGCCGCGCGGGCTCCGGGTCGGGGCCGGCGTACCGGGTCAGGCGCAGCGGTCGGCCACGTAACCGTCGCTGCCCGTGTTGACGTAGGTGTCCGAGACGTATTCGCCGTTGTCGATGTTGTCCCAGATGTTCGACGTGCCGTAGTAGCCGGACACCGTCGTGCCCGGGGTCTGGCAGAAGATCGGGACCTTGGTTCCCTCAGGGAGGGTCCGGGTGATGTCGTAACTGGTGCCGGGACCACTGCGGACGTTCAGGCGGACGCCCGGAGCCACGGAGTACGTGGTGACGGTCGCGGCCGCGCTTGCGACGGAGGCCGACCCCATGAGCATGAGAAAGGCTCCGGCGGAGCCTGCGAGAAGGACAGAAGCGCGTCTTAAGGGTGTCATCCCAGTCCTCCTGGACCGGTCAGGAGCAGCGGTCGGCCACGTAACCGTCGCTGCCCGTGTTGACGTAGGCGTCGGACACGAACTCGCCGTTGCTGATGTTGTCCCAGATGTTCGACGTGCCGTAGTAGCCGGACACCGAGGTACCCGGCGTCTGGCAGTAGATCGGGACCTTGGCGCCCTCGGAGAGCGTCCGGGTGATGTCGTAACTGGTGCCGGGACCACTGCGGACGTTCAGGCGGACGCCCGGGGCGACCGAGTAGTAGCGAACCGTGGTGGCTGCGGCCAGCGTCGTGACGGCCTCCTGCTCGCCGCTGCCCTCGGCTTCCTGCGCGTGATCGACAGACATGTAGTGCTCCCCCCACTGGACCCATGAGTGCCATGGAGTCCCGTTGATTCCCCTCATTCGAGCCACGAAACACATGTACGTAACTCGCACGCGGAGGCTAGCAAGCCGCCTCTGTCTCGTACGCGTCATCGACTAGGCTCCGTGCGTCGCGCTCCGCGGAAAAAGCACGGGGGTGGTCCCTTGACGCCACAGCGCAACACCGGAGCGGGCGCGGAAGCGGAACTTCCCGAATACGCCGGGCACTACCGCCTGGAGTCATGCCTAGGGTCCGGTGGCATGGGCGTGGTGCACCTGGCCCGCAGCACCTCGGGGCTGAAGCTCGCGGTGAAGGTCGTACACGCCGAGTACGCGAAGGACCGTGAGTTCAGGGGCCGTTTCCGGCAGGAGGTGGCCGCCGCGCGCAAGGTCAGCGGCGCCTTCACCGCACCCGTGGTGGACGCCGATCCCGAGGCCGCCCGGCCCTGGATGGCCACCCTCTTCATCCCCGGCCCGACCCTCTCCGAGCAGGTGAAGCGGAACGGGCCGATGGCTCCTGCCCAGTTGCGCCGGCTGATGGCCGGACTGGCGGAGGCGTTGCGCGACATTCACCGGGTCGGCGTGGTGCACCGGGATCTGAAGCCGAGCAACGTTCTGCTCGCCGAGGACGGTCCCAAGGTCATCGACTTCGGTATCTCCCGGCCGAAAGACAGCGAACTGCGGACCGAGACGGGGAAGTTGATCGGTACGCCGCCGTTCATGGCGCCGGAGCAGTTCCGGCGGCCGCGTGAAGTGGGGCCCGCCGCCGACATCTTCGCGCTCGGTTCGGTGCTGGTGCACGCGGCGACCGGGCGGGGGCCGTTCGACTCCGACAGTCCCTACGTCGTCGCGTACCAGGTCGTGCATGACGAGCCCGACCTCACCGACGTACCGGAGGAGCTCGCTCCGCTGGTGCTGCGCTGTCTCGCCAAGGAGCCCGAGGACCGGCCGACGCCCGACGAGCTGATGCGGGAGCTGCGGTCGTTGTCGGCGTCGTACGACACGCAGGCGTTCATACCGGCGCAGCGGACCACCATCGGTGATGACACCGGCGAGGCAGCGAGGTCGGAGCTGCCGAAGGAGGAGGCGGAGTCTCCTGAGGAGGAGATGCCGCAGCAACCGCGCAGGCCGCGGCTCGGCAGGCGAGTCGCCTTGGCCACGGGTGCCGTCGTCCTCGCGCTCGGCGCGGTCGCGGCCTTGGTCGAGTGGGTCGGCGGGAGCACCCCGCAGCCGCGGGTGGGCAATCCGAGGACGACGGCCGCCGCCTTTTCTGCCTGGCAGGCGAAACCCGTCGCCAAGGGCGCGACCACTCCCCAGTGCGCCACCGGTGAGGGAAGGCTGTTCTGCACCGCGGCGTCGGTGGTGTTCGCCCTGGATCCGGTGACGGGTGCCGTGCTCTGGCGGCACTCCGTCGCGAACGCCCACTGGAACCGGCCCCCCGCCCTCTCCGGCGGCCTCGTCCAGCTCGTCACGGACGAAGCCCGGCACGTGACGGCGCTCGACCCGGACTCGGGCAAGAGCCGATGGCAGCGAGACCTGCCCGAGAACGAGGGGATGAAGTACGCCGGCGACATGCTCCTGCTCACGCGCGCGGACGGCACGGTCACCGGGGTGGACAGCGCGACCGGCACCACCAGGTGGAGCCGGTCGACAGGGGCTCACGGCACGGCGCGGATCGACTTCTTCCCCGCGGATCCGTCGTCGGCGTTCGTGACCAGTACGTCCGCGGACGGGACCAGCACCCAGGTCACCGTCCTGGATCCGGCCACCGGGGACGTACGGGAGGACACCCGGTTGCAGGGACTGCTGACGCCGGTCGGCGCGCAGGACGGGACGGTCTTCCTGCTGGCCACCGACCCGGTGTACGGCGACACCGATGCCGTGGTCCGCTACACGCCGGAGTCCGGGGTCACCCGCCGGGTCAAGCTGCCGGTACCGCGTGCGGACGCGGAGGCCGGGGTCCACGGCGGCGTGGTCTACGTGCTGGCCGCCACCGGCTCGCTGGACGCCGTCGACATGACGGCGGGCCGGCGCACGTGGCATACGGAGACCTCGGTGAGCCGGGGCTCGGCACCCGTCGCCGACAGCCGGCACGTGTATTTCTCGGCTGCCGACGGCCGGCTCATGGCCGTCGACGCGGGCAGCGGAGCGGCCGCCGGACAGACCTCGCCTCGCTTCGGAACGGCCTCCGGCTCAGTCGCCACCTCGGTACCCGCCCCGCTGCTCCTCGGCACCCACCTCTACGCCGCCGCCCCCGACGGCACCGTCTTCGCCGTGGCCGCGGCGGATCCCGCCGCCTGGTGACCTGGCCGCAAGACGCAGACCGCAGGACGCAGGACGCATGTCCGAGGGGCCGTCTCCCGGCTGGGAGGCGGCCCCTCGGGTGGGTTGCGGGCGCTCAGCCCAGCTTCGTCACGTCGCGGACCGCGCCCTTGTCGGCGCTGGTGGCCATCGCGGCGTAGGCGCGCAGTGCGGCCGAGACCTTGCGGTCGCGGTTCTTCGGGGCGTACACGCCGTTCAGGGCCTGCTCGCGGCGGGACAGCTCGGCCTCGTCGACGAGGAGCTCGATCGTGCGGTTCGGGATGTCGATGCGGATGCGGTCGCCGTCCTCGACGAGGGCGATGGTGCCGCCGGAGGCCGCCTCCGGGGAGGCGTGGCCGATGGAGAGGCCCGAGGTACCGCCGGAGAAGCGGCCGTCGGTGACCAGCGCGCAGCTCTTGCCGAGGCCGCGGCCCTTGAGGAAGGACGTCGGGTAGAGCATCTCCTGCATGCCGGGGCCGCCCTTGGGACCCTCGTAGCGGATCACGACGACGTCGCCGTCCGTGACCTGCTTGTTGAGGATCTTCTCGACGGCCTCTTCCTGCGACTCGCAGACGACCGCGGGGCCCTCGAAGGTCCAGATCGACTCGTCGACGCCGGCCGTCTTCACCACGCAGCCGTCGACGGCGAGGTTGCCCTTGAGGACCGCGAGGCCGCCGTCCTTGGAGTACGCGTGCTCGACGCTGCGGATGCAGCCCTCCGCCGCGTCCTGGTCCAGGGCCTCCCAGCGCTCGGACTGGGAGAAGGCCTCGGCGGAGCGGACGCAGCCGGGAGCCGCGTGCCACAGCTCGACGGCCTCGGGGGACGGGGAGCCGCCGCGCACGTCCCAGGTCTTCAGCCAGTCCGCGAGGGAGGGGCTGTGGACGGAGTGGACGTCCTCGTTGAGGAGGCCGCCGCGGTGCAGCTCGCCGAGGAGGGCGGGGATGCCGCCGGCCCGGTGCACGTCCTCCATGTAGTAGGTGCGGGTCTTCGCGACGTTCGGGGCGACCTTGGCGAGGCAGGGGACCCGGCGCGAGACCTCGTTGATCTCCTCCAGGCCGAAGGTGACGCCCGCCTCCTGGGCGGCGGCCAGCAGGTGCAGGATCGTGTTGGTGGAGCCGCCCATCGCGATGTCCAGCGCCATCGCGTTCTCGAACGCGGCGAAGGTCGCGATGTTCAGCGGCAGGACCGTGTCGTCGTCCTGCTCGTAGTAACGGCGGGTGAGGTCCATCACCGTGCGGGCCGCGTCGACGTAGAGCTGCTTGCGGGCCGTGTGGGTGGCCAGGACCGAGCCGTTGCCGGGGAGGGAGAGGCCGATCGCCTCCGTCAGGCAGTTCATCGAGTTGGCGGTGAACATGCCGGAACAGGAGCCGCAGGTCGGACAGGCGTTCTCCTCGATCCTGAGGACGTCCTCGTCGGAGACGTTCTCGTTCGCCGCGTCGACCATCGCGTCGATCAGGTCGAGGGTGCGGACCGTGCCGTCGACCAGGGTGGCGCGGCCGGCCTCCATGGGGCCGCCGGAGACGAAGACCGTCGGGATGTTCAGGCGCAGGGCGGCCATGAGCATGCCCGGGGTGATCTTGTCGCAGTTGGAGATGCAGACCAGGGCGTCGGCGCAGTGCGCCTCGACCATGTACTCGACCGAGTCCGCGATCAGGTCGCGGGACGGGAGGGAGTACAGCATGCCGCCGTGGCCCATCGCGATGCCGTCGTCCACCGCGATCGTGTTGAACTCGCGCGGGATGCCGCCCGCCTCCTTGATCGCCTCGGAGACGATCCGGCCGACCGGCTGGAGGTGGGTGTGGCCCGGCACGAACTCCGTGAACGAGTTCGCGACGGCGATGATCGGCTTGCGGCCGATGTCCGCACCGGGTACACCGGAGGCGCGCATAAGGGCGCGGGCGCCCGCCATGTTGCGACCGTGGGTGACTGTGCGGGACCTCAGCTCGGGCATCGTCGCTCGCTCCTTCAGACAGATAGGGCTGCTAACGAGCGTACGCCCGTTGTTCAGGCCTCGGGACGAGGTGTCCGGAATGCGGGACGCGCGTCTCGCACGGCCGGGGCTCACGGCCCGGTCAGATGCCCCTGCACCACCGGGGCGACCCTGGCCACGATCTGCTCCAGGTCCGCGGACGCCAGCGGCTCCACCTTGATCACGTAGCGGAGCATCGCGCAGCCCACCAGCTGCGCCCCCGCCAGTTCGGCGCGCAGCTCCGCGTCGGGGAGGTCCAGCTGGTCCGCGATCCGGCGCAGCAGCTGGGCGGCGATCAGGCGGCGGAAGACGGCGGCGGCCGTGTCGTTGTTGACGGCGGAGCGGAGGATCGCGAGGAGGGGCGCACGGGTGGTGGGGTTCTCCCAGACACCGAAGATGAACCGGGTCAGCCGCTCGCCGACGCCATCCAGCGGACCGTCGGCGATCGCGACGGGCGCGTTGAGCGCGGGGGCGAAGGCGACCGAGATGGCGGCCTCGAAGATCTGTTCCTTGGTGCCGAAGTAGTGGTGGACCAGGGCGGAGTCGACCCCGGCGGCCTTGGCGATGGCACGTACGGACGTCTTCTCGTACCCGCGTTCGGAGAACTCCTCGCGGGCGGTGGCGAGGATACGGTCCCGGGTGCCGGCCGACTCGGTACGCGGCGGGCGGCCACGGCGCCGGGTGCCCGGGCCGTTGCCGGTCGGGGCGTCGGTCACCGGCGGGTCACCTTCACCGCCGAGGCCAGGTGCAGGCGGGTGAAGGCCAGGGCCTCCGCGAGGTCGGCCTCGCGCTCCGCGCCGGACATCGCGCGCCGGGTGTTGACCTCGATGACGACATGCCCGTCGAAGCCGGTGACCGCGAGCCGCTCCAGCAGTTCGGCGCAGGGCTGGGTGCCGCGGCCGGGCACCAGGTGCTCGTCCTTGGCGGAGCCGCGGCCGTCGGCGAGGTGGACGTGCCCGAGCCGGCCGCCCATGCGGTCGAACATGGCGAGCGCGTCGACGCGGGACGTCGCGGCATGGCTGAGGTCGATCGTGAAGTGCCGGTAGTCGTCCTTGGTGACGTCCCAGTCGGGGGCGTACGCCAGCATCTCGCGGTCGCGGTAGCGCCAGGGGTACATGTTCTCCACCGCGAACCGCACCTCCGTCTCGTTCGCCATGCGCCAGATCCCCTCGACGAAGTCGCGGGCGTACTGGCGCTGCCAGCGGAACGGCGGGTGTACGACGACCGTGCTCGCGCCCAGCTTCTCGGCGGCGGCCCGGGCCCGCTGGAGCTTGACCCAGGGGTCGGTGGACCAGACCCGCTGGGTGATCAGCAGACAGGGCGCGTGAACGGCGAGGATCGGGATGCGGTGGTAGTCGCTCAGCCGGCGCAGGGCCTCGATGTCCTGGCTGACCGGGTCGGTCCACACCATGACCTCGACACCGTCGTAACCGAGGCGCGCGGCGATCTCGAAGGCCGTCGCCGTCGACTCCGGGTAGACGGAGGCCGTGGAGAGCGCGACCTTCGCATCCGGGATGCGGACGACGTCCCTTGGGTTTGCCACGAGGGACAGGTTACGGGGTGGGGGTGAGTGGGCAGGGGGCGCCTGCTCGCCGTTGTGACCGGGGTCGCGTTGGCGAGTGCGGCTGCGTTGCGGTTGATCGCGCCCACGCGGCGGAGCCGCATATCGAATACAGCCCCGCGCCCCTGCGTCTCTACGCCGATCCCATGTGATCAAGTCGCCGCAGGATGACGCCCTCCCTGAGCGCCCACGGACACACCTCCAGGTTCTCCACCTCGAAGAGGTCCATCGCGGCCTCCGCGACCAGCGCACCGGCCACCAGCTGGCCCGACCGGCCCTCCGACACTCCCGGGAGTGCGGAACGCTGGGCCGTGGTCATGGCCCCCAGCCTCGGGACCCAGGTCTCCAGGGAGTCCCGCTTGAGTTCGCGCTGGACGTAGAGGCCGTCGGCGGAGCGGGCGGCGCCGGCGATCCGGGCCAGCTGCTTGAAGGTCTTGGACGTGGCGACCACGTGGTCGGGGGCGCCGAAGCGGCTGAACTCGCCGACCGTACGGGCGATCTCGGCGCGTACATGACGGCGCAGCGCCCGTATGTCCTCGGAGGTGGGCGGGTCTCCGGGGAGCCAGCCGGCGGTGAGCCGGCCGGCGCCGAGCGGCAGCGAGACGGCCGTGTCGGGCTGCTCGTCGATGCCGTACGCGATCTCCAGGGAGCCGCCCCCGATGTCCAGGACCAGCAGCTTTCCGGCGGACCAGCCGAACCAGCGGCGGACCGCGAGGAAGGTCAGCCGGGCCTCCTCGGCGCCGGTGAGGACCTGGAGCTCGACGCCGGTCTCGGCCTGCACGCGCGCGAGGACGTCGTCGGCGTTGCTGGCCTCGCGCACCGCGGAGGTGGCGAACGGCAGCAGGTCCTCGACGCCCTTGTCCTCCGCGGCCTGAAGGGCGTCCTTGACGACGGCGACCAGTTTCTCGACGCCGTCGGGGCCGATCGCCCCGTTGCCGTCGAGAAGTTCGGCAAGGCGCAACTCCGCCTTGTGCGAGTGCGCCGGCAGCGGGCGCGCGCCGGGGTGTGCATCCACCACCAGCAGATGCACCGTGTTAGATCCCACGTCGAGGACACCGAGTCTCATGCACCGAACTCTACGGAACACTGCTGACCGCGGGCCCTGAGCGGTCCCGGAGGCGCCTTCGGCGACTTACCCTGGACAGGTGCCAAAGACGAAAAAGACGAAGGACCACAAGGGCGCCAAATCCGCCGAAGGTTCTTCGCGGGCGAAGCCACCGAGAACGTCGAAGAAGGCCCTGGCTGCGGACGAGAAGGGCCTCGACTTCGCGCGCGCATGGGTGGAGTTCCCTGATCCGGCGGACGACGAGCAGGTCTTCCGCTGTGACCTGACCTGGCTGACCTCCCGCTGGAACTGCATCTTCGGCAGCGGCTGCCAGGGCATCCAGGCGGGCCGCGCGGACGACGGCTGCTGCACGCTGGGCGCGCACTTCTCCGACGAGGACGACGAGAAGCGGGTCGCCGATCATGTGGCGCGGCTCACGCCGGAGATCTGGCAGAACCACGCCGAGGGCACCGAGCACGGCTGGGTCTCCGAGGACGACGAGGGCTCCCGCCAGACCCGCCCGTTCAACGGCTCGTGCATCTTCCAGAACCGCCCCGGTTTCGCCGCCGGCGCCGGCTGCTCGCTGCACATCCTGGCGCTGCGGGAGGGCCGTGAGCCGCTGGAGACCAAGCCGGACGTCTGTTGGCAGCTCCCGATCCGCCGGACCTACGACTGGATCGACCGCCCCGACGACACGCGCGTCCTCCAGATCTCGATCGGCGAGTACGACCGCAGGGGCTGGGGCCCGGGCGGCCACGACCTGCACTGGTGGTGCACCTCGGCAACCTCGGCCCACGGCGCGGGCGACCCGGTGTACGTCTCCTACCGCGCGGAACTGACCGAACTGATGGGCAAGGCGGGCTACGACCGCCTCACAGAGCTGTGCGAGGCCCGCCTCGCTTCCCAGCTACCCCTGCTGGCCCCGCATCCGGCGGATCCGGTGACCTGAGGAGTCCTTTGAGGGCCAAGTAAGAGCGGACCCTCCCGACCGACGCCCACGGCAGCGCCCCGAAAGGGGCGCGGGGAACCGCGCGACCAGCCACGACGGCGCTGCACCCGTCACCGCACCGACGCGTACCGCCCTGCACGGCACCGCCGAACTCCACCGTCGGGGCCGAGCACCGTCGCGGCGGAGAGAAGAGACCGGCTGAGGCAAGAGACCGGCGGGAAGAGGAGGCCGACGGTCAGAGGGGACCGGCGGACGCGAGAGACCGGCGGACGAGAGACCGGCGGACGCGAGAGACCGGGCAGACGCCAGAGACCGGGCGGAACAGGTCGGCCGGCTGACGGAGCTCACGGAATCGGTAGCAGCCGCACGGAACTCACGGAATCGGTAGCAACCGCACGGAACTCACGGAATCGGTAGCGGGGCCCGGTGCTCACGGAGTCGGTGGTGGGGTCTCGGTGGTGGGCTGGGTCGGAGAGGTTGATGCCGTCGGGGCGGGGGTGGCCGAGTCGGTGGGCGTCGGGGTCGGTTCGCTCGATGTCGGTGGATCGGTGACCGGCGGTGTCGGCTGGGTCGGGTCGGATGCCGTCGGTGTCGGCGTCGGCCGCCCCGCAGGGGGCGGCGGGGTCGGACCCCGGCGTGTCGGCGGAGCCGTCCCGAACCCGTCGATCGACACCACCGCCCCCGCCGGCGCCACCGCCACCCGCGCGCTCCAGTGCCCGGCCGGCTCCCGCAGCTGATCGACGTACACCTTGATCGTGAACGACTCGCCCGGCCGGAGCGTTCCCGAGGACCGGGCGAAGTACAGCCAGCCCGCCGACGTGGACACCGACCACCGCACCGCCGCGTTCCCGGACGCCGTGAGTGTGATCAGCGTGGTGTCGCCGTCGTTCACGGCCGTCACCGCGAGGTGCCCCGCGCCGGCCCGCCTCCCGTCGGCTCCCGCGACGCTGATCACCTCCACCGACACGTCGGCCTTGCCGTCCTTGCCGATCCGCGGCCCGGGTCTGGTGCCGGCGTTGCCCGCGTTGCCCGCGTTCTCGTAACCGCCGCCCGTGTCGCCGTCGAGCGCGTCGGGGCCGGCGGCCTCCCGCGCGGTCGCGGACGGGCCGTCGTGGCTCTCCCCCGCCGGCGTGCCCCGGTACGCGGCCCACAGGGCCAGCACCGGCGCGGCCACCACCGTGGCGACGACGGTCGTCGTGACGGCACGCGCGCGCAGCCGGTCGCGGCGGGCCGCGCGGTCCTTGGGGTCCATCGGGAAGCCGCGCCGGTCGAAACGCGGGGCGGCGGCGCCACGCGCACGTGGCTGGTGCGCCATGGCCATGTGCAGGGCCGTGCGGGGCGCCTCCAGGACGGGCAGCTCGGCGGGCGTGGTCATCGCACCGGGCCACCGGCCGGGGGCTGCGCGCTCGGCGGTACGGCGGCAGCGCGGGCAGTCGTCGACGTGCCGGACCAGTTCCCGGCGCAGGGCGCTGCTGAGGACCAGCTGGCTGTCGCCGGTGAGGTGGGACACGCTCGGGCAGCCGCCGGTCTCGACGACGGCGAGGGCCGCGCGGGTGCGCTCGACCTCGCAGGCGGCGGAGGCGAGCAGTTCGCGGGTGCCGGCCAGGTCCCTGCCGAGGACGGCGGCGACCTCGTGGGCGGCGAGGTGGTGGCGTACCGCGAGTTCGAGCGCCTCGCGCTGCTCGGGGGTGGTGCCGGCGGCCTCCGGCCAGGCGAGCAGGGCGAGTTCGTGGCGCCGCTGCTCCTCGCTGTCGGCGGGGGCGGCCGGTTCGGGGGCGGTGTGCCGGCCGGCCGCGTGGGTGGCCTGACGTTTCTGCTTGGCCTGGGCGAGCCCGCGCAGGCAGGCCCAGCGGGCCAGCGCGTACATCCAGGCCCTGCGGTCCCCGGCGGCCTCCGGGACGCGCTGGCCGCGCCGCTCGGCGAGGGCGAGGACGTCCCCGAGCGCGGCGGTGGCCGCGTCGTGGTCGCACAGCACCGAGAGGCAGTAGGTGAACAGTCCGTCCAGGTACGGCTCGTAGCGCGCCGACGGCCGCGCCAGCGCACGCGCCGCCGTGCGGTCACGCGCCGCACGCGCTTCCCGGTGCGCCCGGTGTGCGCCGGTCGTTCGGGCCGAGGTCTCCGGACTGATGCTCATCACCCGTGCGACCGTAGGCGGCGCCGTACGGCCCCTTCTGGCGGCTTGAGCACTTTTAATCCGTACGGGTGAAACGATCCCTCAATCGGGGACAGGAACCTGTTCTTCCGGGGATCCGGCCCCGTCGAGGGCGGCCGGGACCGGTCCGCCCACACCCGTCACACGGGCCACCGTGGACCCGCTGTCAGTGGCGGGGGCTACGGTTTCCGCATGGCTGCCCGTACCAAGACCTCGAAGGACCGACCGTCGTACCGCTGCACCGAGTGCGGCTGGCAGACGGCCAAGTGGCTCGGCCGGTGTGCCGAGTGCCAGGCGTGGGGGACGGTCGAGGAGTACGGCGCGCCCGCGGTCCGTACGACGGCGCCCGGCCGGGTCACCACCTCCGCGGTGCCCATCGGCCAGGTCGACGGCCGGCAGGCCACCGCCCGCACCACCGGCGTCCCGGAGCTGGACCGGGTCCTCGGCGGCGGTCTGGTGCCCGGCGCGGTGGTGCTGCTCGCCGGTGAGCCCGGCGTGGGCAAGTCCACCCTCCTGCTGGACGTGGCGGCCAAGGCGGCCAGTGACGAGCACCGCACGCTCTATGTCACCGGCGAGGAGTCGGCGAGCCAGGTCCGGCTGCGCGCCGACCGCATCGGCGCCATCGACGACCACCTCTACCTCGCCGCCGAGACCGATCTGGCCGCCGTCCTCGGCCACTTGGACGCGGTGAAGCCGTCGCTGCTGATCCTGGACTCCGTGCAGACGGTCGCCTCCCCCGAGATCGACGGCGCCCCGGGCGGTATGGCCCAGGTCCGCGAGGTGGCCGGGGCGCTGATCCGCGCCTCGAAGGAGCGGGGCATGTCGACGCTCCTCGTGGGCCATGTCACCAAGGACGGCGCGATCGCAGGACCCCGGCTCCTCGAACATCTCGTGGACGTCGTCCTGCACTTCGAGGGCGACCGGCATGCCCGCCTCCGCCTGGTCCGGGGCGTCAAGAACCGCTACGGCACCACGGACGAGGTCGGCTGCTTCGAACTGCACGACGAGGGCATCACAGGCCTCACCGACCCGAGCGGACTCTTCCTGACCCGGCGTGCCGAACCGGTCCCGGGCACCTGCCTGACCGTCACCCTGGAGGGCCGCCGTCCGCTGGTCGCGGAGGTCCAGGCGCTGACGGTGGACTCGCAGATCCCCTCCCCGCGCCGGACCACGTCCGGCCTGGAGACCTCCCGGGTGTCCATGATGCTGGCGGTGCTGGAGCAGCGCGGGCGCATCAGCGCGCTCGGCAAGCGGGACATCTACTCCGCGACGGTCGGCGGGGTGAAGCTCTCCGAGCCCGCCGCCGACCTGGCGATCGCCCTCGCCCTGGCCTCCGCCGCCAGCGACACCCCGCTCCCGAAGAACCTGGTCGCCATCGGCGAGGTCGGCCTCGCGGGCGAGGTCAGACGGGTCACCGGGGTCCAGCGCAGGCTCGCGGAAGCGCACCGGCTGGGCTTCACGCACGCGCTCGTACCGGGCGATCCCGGCAAGATCCCGGCGGGCATGAAGGTCCTGGAAGTCGCCGACATGGGGGACGCGCTGCGGGTGCTGCCGCGGTCCCGTCGCCGAGAGGCCCCACGGGAGGCGGAAGAGCGCCGGTAGACTTTGCCCTGGTCTCGCCCGTCCGTACGAACCGAGTGCGGGGACGGCAGCGCCTCAGAACCTGCGACCGGAGGAGTGCAGTGGCAGCCAACGACCGGGCAGCGGCTCCCGGAAAGTCCGGTGGGAGTGCCGGTTCCGATGGCCTGATGCGCGCCTCGCTGAGCGCCGTGGCTCCGGGCACGTCCATGCGGGACGGCCTGGAGCGGGTCCTGAGGGGCAACACCGGCGGTCTGATCGTGCTCGGCTTCGACAAGTCCGTCGAGGCCATGTGCACGGGCGGCTTCGTGCTGGACGTCGAGTTCGCGGCGACCCGGCTGCGGGAGCTGTGCAAGCTCGACGGCGGCATCGTGATCTCGTCCGACCTGTCGAAGATCCTCCGGGCGGGCGTGCAGTTCGTGCCGGACGCGACGATCCCCACGGAGGAGACGGGCACCCGGCACCGCACGGCGGACCGCATCTCCAAGCAGGTCGGCTTCCCGGTGGTCTCGGTCTCCCAGTCGATGCGGCTGATCGCGCTGTACGTCGACGGTCAGCGGCGTGTCCTGGAGGACTCGGCGGCGATCCTCTCCCGCGCGAACCAGGCGCTGGCGACGCTGGAGCGGTACAAGCTCCGCCTGGACGAGGTCGCGGGGACGTTGTCGGCGCTGGAGATCGAGGACCTGGTGACGGTCCGGGATGTGTCTGCGGTCGCCCAGCGCCTGGAAATGGTCCGCCGGATCGCCACGGAGATCGCCGAGTACGTGGTCGAACTGGGCACCGACGGGCGGCTTCTCGCCCTCCAGCTGGACGAGCTGATCGCGGGGGTCGAGCCGGAGCGCGAGCTGGTGGTCCGGGACTATGTGCCGGAGCCGACGGCGAAGCGGTCGCGCACGGTCGACGAGGCGCTGTCGGAGCTGGACGCGCTGAGCCATGCGGAGCTGCTGGAGCTGCCGACGGTGGCGCGGGCGCTGGGCTACACCGGTTCGCCTGAGGCGCTGGACTCGGCGGTGTCGCCGCGCGGCTTCCGGCTGCTGGCGAAGGTGCCGCGGCTGCCGGGGGCGATCATCGACCGGCTGGTGGAGCACTTCGGGGGCCTGCAGAAGCTGCTCGCTGCGAGCGTCGACGACCTGCAGACCGTGGACGGGGTCGGCGAGGCGCGTGCGCGCAGCGTGCGGGAGGGCCTGTCGCGACTCGCGGAGTCCTCGATTCTTGAGCGGTATGTCTGATTTCGCCGATTAGCTCGGCGAGTTGCGCTGTACGACGGCTGCGGGCGAGTGGGAGCTGATCGCGCAGTTCCCCGCGCCCCTTACGGGGCGCTGCACTCGCGCCGGCTCCTCAGCTGCGGGCAGGCGTGCCGCAGGGCGGCACGGGTGGGCGCAGCGGCACCCCGCCGGCGCGGGTAAGCGAAACCCCCCGCCGCCGGCTAGTCCGCCGTCAGTACGAACGATGCCTGGGCCTTGGCGTACCCCGGTGCCGTCGCCTGCAGCAGGTACGTGCCTGCCCCGGCCGACCCCGCCGGAGGCGTCGCGCACTGGGCGGCGCTCGGCTTCCGGTCCCACTTCAGGGTGTACGTGATGCTGCTCCCGGCCGGCACCCGGTACCACCGGCTCCCCGCGGCCTTCGGGCAGTCCGCCGACGACCAGTAGCTGTCGTCCGAACTGGCCTGCGTGATGGTCAGCACCGCGTTCTTCGGCCCGAGGTCGATCTTGCAGTCGCTGGACGACGTGTTCTTCGCGGTGAGTTCGAAGGTCGGCGCCTGCTCCGGCGAGTACGAGTTGTGCAGGCTCTTCAGAGTCAACGCCACCGACCCGGCGGTGCAGTTGGGCAGTGCGGACGACCCCGGCAGCGAGGCGACCGTACCGCCGGAACCCGAGGTGACGTCGTCACCCGAGCCGGACGAGGAACCGGAGGAACCGGCGGAACCCGACGTACCGGAGGAGCCCGAGGAGGCCGACGAACCCGTGGAGCCGGCCGACGAGTCACCGCCCGTCCCGGCCGAACTCCCGGCGTCGGAACCGGAGCTCGAACCGCCGCCGCTCGACCCGTCCCGACCGCCCGGCGCCTGGCTGATCGCCGGTCCGCTGCCGGAGGGCCCCGGCGTGATGGTGGACACGGGATTCTTGCCGTCCGACCCGCCGGCGCTCTTCTTGCCGCCCCCGCCGTTCGACGTCACGATCCATGCGATCAGCAGCGCCAGGACGACGAGCGCCGACAGCATGAAGACCCTCCGTCGCCAGTAGATGGAGGAGGGAAGCGGCCCGACCGGATTGCGCAGAGATCCCACGGCGCAAACTGTACGAGAGATCCGTGCACTTCCTCGCCCCACCCGCCGCCCAAACCTCAACTTTTCCGGATCATCATTTCGGCAACTCCCGTCGCCATGACCCCTCTTCACCGCGTCAACCCGGACCCCGCCGCGAACCACGTCCGCCCGACCCGTCGCCGGACGTGGCAGGATCGGAAGGGCCATGACTGAGAAGCTCCACACCCCCGTGATCGCCTGGTTCGACGCCCATGCCCGTGACCTCCCCTGGCGCCGCCCGGAGGCGGGCCCGTGGGGTGTGATGGTCAGCGAGTTCATGCTGCAGCAGACCCCGGTGAGCCGGGTGCAGCCCGTGTACGAGCAGTGGCTGGCCCGCTGGCCGCGCCCCGCCGACCTCGCCGCGGAGGCGCCCGGCGAGGCGGTCCGCGCCTGGGGCCGGCTCGGCTACCCGCGCCGCGCCCTGCGGCTGCACGGCGCGGCGGTCGCCATAACGGAACGGCACGGCGGCGACGTACCGACGGATCACGCGCAGCTGCTCGCGCTGCCCGGGATCGGCGAGTACACGGCCGCGGCGGTCGCGTCGTTCGCGTACGGGCAGCGGCACGCCGTGCTGGACACGAACGTGCGACGGGTGTTCGCGCGGGCGGTGTCCGGTGTGCAGTACCCGCCGAACGCCACCACCGCCGCCGAGCGCAAGCTCGCCCGCGAGCTGCTGCCCGAGGACGAGAAGACCGCCGCCCGCTGGGCCGCCGCCTCGATGGAGCTGGGCGCGCTGGTGTGCACGGCGAAGAACGAGACCTGCCCGCGGTGTCCGATCGCCGGGGAGTGTGCCTGGCGGCTGGCCGGCAAGCCGGAGCACGAGGGGCCGCCCCGGCGCGGGCAGACGTACGCCGGTACCGACCGGCAGGTGCGCGGCAAGCTGCTCGCCGTGCTGCGCGAGGCGCACACCCCCGTGCCGCAGACGGTGCTCGACCGGGTGTGGCACGAACCGGTGCAGCGGGCGCGCGCGCTGGACGGGCTGGTCTCCGACGGGCTGGTGGAGCCGCTCGCGGGCGGCCTCTACCGGCTGCCGCTGGGCTGACGTACAGCCACATCACAGCGGCCGGGGCTCTGTTACGGCCCCATCCGCACGGCAAATCACCGCATAGCAGAACATAAGCCTGCACCCGCTTACCCCGCACCTACTTCCGTTACACAACCGACGGACAGCCGATTGCTACCCGCAGGCTGCTCCGCACAGCCCCGTGACAACGAGTCCGTAGCTTCGTTTCTGTGCCCGCCAGGACCGCGGGACAGCAGGAACTCAGGCACAGGGCCGGGGAAAACGGGGATCGGGAGGCGGTTGATCATGGCGCAGGGCGAGGTGCTCGAATTCGAGGAGTACGTCCGCACCCGGCAGGACGCGCTGCTGCGCAGCGCCCGCCGGCTGGTCCCGGACCCGACGGACGCCCAGGACCTGCTCCAGACCGCGCTGGTACGGACGTACGGCCGCTGGGACGGCATCGCCGACAAGAAGCTCGCGGACGCCTACCTGCGCCGGGTCATGATCAACACGCGGACCGAGTGGTGGCGGGCCCGGAAGCTGGAGGAGGTCCCGACCGAGCAGCTGCCCGACGCCTGCGTTGAGGACGCCACCGAGCAGCACGCGGACCGCGCTCTCCTCATGGACATCATGAAGGTGCTGGCTCCGAAGCAGCGCAGTGTCGTGGTGCTGCGACACTGGGAGCAGATGTCCACGGAGGAGACGGCCGCCGCCCTCGGCATGTCGGCCGGAACGGTCAAGAGCACGCTGCACCGGGCGCTCGCCCGGCTCCGCGAGGAGCTGGAGTCACGCGACCTCGACGCACGCGCGCTGGAGCGTGAGGAGCGGGAGCGTTGCGCGGCCTGACCGGCACGGGGCCCAGCAGGGGCCCGGCGAGTGCACAGGCGGTGATCACGGCGACGGCCGTGCTCGCCGCCCTCGCCCTTTTCGCCGCTGCGTGCGGTACCGGCGGCACGGGAGCCCGTGACGAGGGCCCGGCGCACGCCGACTCGGTGGCCGGCGCGGCGGCCGTGCCCTCCCCGGCACCCAACCCGTCCCAGACCTACGAGAAGGTCGACGCGGTCGCCCTGGTGAAGGCCGACCCGGTGGTCTCGGCCACGGTGAAGCGGGACCTCAAGCCCTGCTCGGGCGACGAGTACCCGGTCGACGTGACCTACGGCGACCTCACCGGCGGCCCGGTCGAGGATATCGTCGTCAACGTGCTGACCTGCGGGGACGCCGTCGGGGTCGGGGCGTACGTGTACCGCAGGGAGAGCGGCGCGTACAAGAACGTCTTCAAGGCCGAGGAGTCCCCGGTCTACGCGGAGATAGACCGTGGCGACCTGAGCGTGACCAAGCAGGTGTACGAGAAGGGCGACCCGGTGTCGAGCCCCTCGGGCGAGAACGTGATCACCTACGGCTGGTCCGCGGGACACTTCGTCCAGGAGGACTTCCACCACACCGACTACGGCAACGCGGCCGGCAGCGGGGACGACGCCACGCCCGAGCCCTCCCCCGCCAACTGAACCCGCTGGGTCCACCGGGCCCGCCCCATCGACCACCGATCCACCGACCACCGAGAGAGCCGGGATGGCAGACCAGACCCACGTGCTGTTCGTCGAGGACGACGATGTCATCCGCGAGGCCACCCAGCTCGCCCTGGAGCGGGACGGCTTCGCGGTCACCGCCATGCCCGACGGCCTGTCGGGACTGGAGGCGTTCCGCGCCGACCGGCCCGACATCGCCCTGCTGGACGTGATGGTCCCGGGCCTGGACGGGGTGAGCCTGTGCCGGCGCATCCGTGACGAGTCGACCGTCCCGGTGATCATGCTGTCGGCGCGCGCCGACTCGATCGACGTGGTGCTGGGCCTGGAGGCGGGCGCCGACGACTACGTCACCAAGCCGTTCGACGGCGCCGTGCTGGTCGCCCGGATCCGGGCGGTGCTGCGCCGCTTCGGGCACGCGAGCGGCGGCGAGCGGCCGCACGAGGACGTGGCGCCGGTGACGGGCGGGCTGCTCACCTTCGGCGACCTGGAGATCGACACGGAGGGCATGGAGGTGCGCCGGTCCGGTCAGCCGGTCGCGCTGACGCCCACCGAGATGCGGCTGCTCCTGGAGTTCTCCTCGGCACCGGGGACCGTACTCTCCCGCGACAAGCTGCTGGAACGCGTCTGGGACTACGGCTGGGGCGGGGACACCCGGGTCGTCGACGTCCATGTGCAGCGGCTGCGCACCAAGATCGGCCAGGACCGGATCGAGACGGTCCGTGGTTTCGGCTACAAGTTGAAGGCCTGAGCGAGGCGGTCATGCGGGGGTTCTCCAGCCGGTACCGGGGTCCGGGACTGCGTACCGGACTCAGATGGAAGCTGAGCGCGGCGATCGCGCTGGTCGGCGCGCTGGTCGCGATCGCGTTGAGCCTGGTGGTGCACAACGCCGCCCGGGTCTCGATGCTGGACAACGCGCGCGACCTGGCCAACGAGCGGTTGCAGATCGCCCAGCGCAACTACGAGCTGTACGGGAGGGCGAACTTCCCCGACGTCAAGGTCGACGACCCGCGGCTGCCGCCGGCCCTGCGCGAGCGGGTCGACGCGGGCCGCCGGGCGACCGACGTCATCGACCACGGCACCGGCGCGCCGGACATCTGGGCGGCGGTGCAGGCCAAGGACGGACGGGTGCTGTCCCTGCACAGCACCTTCGCGAACCGCAGCAGCGATGTGCTGAAGGACCTCGACCAGGCCCTGGTCATCGGCTCCATCGCGGTCGTCCTCGGCGGCAGCGCGCTCGGCGTGCTGATCGGCGGGCAGCTCTCGCGGCGGCTGCGGAAGGCGGCGGCCGCGGCCAACCAGGTCGCCCAGGGCGAGCCGGACGTGCGGGTGCGGGAGGCGATCGGCGGGGTCGTACGGGACGAGACCGACGACCTGGCGCGGGCCGTGGACGCCATGGCGGACGCGTTGCAGCAACGGCTCGAGGCGGAGCGGCGGGTGACGGCCGACATCGCGCACGAGCTGCGGACACCGGTGACGGGCCTGCTCACGGCGGCCGAACTGCTGCCGCCCGGCCGCCCCACCGAGCTGGTCCTGGACCGGGCGAAGGCGATGCGCACCCTCGTCGAGGACGTGCTGGAGGTGGCCCGCCTCGACAGCGCCTCCGAGCGGGCCGAGTTGCAGGACATCATGCTGGGCGAGTTCGTCGCCCGGCGGGTGGCCGCGAAGGACCCGGAGATCGAGGTGCGGGTGGTGCACGAGTCGGAGGTCACCACCGATCCGCGCCGGCTGGAGCGGGTGCTGATCAACCTGCTGGCCAACGCGGCCCGGCACGGCAAACCGCCCGTCGAGGTGACCGTCGAGGGCCGGGTCATCCGGGTCCGCGACCACGGCCCCGGCTTCCCCGAGGAACTCCTCGCCGAGGGCCCGAGCCGCTTCCGCACCGGCAGCAAGGACCGCGCGGGCCAGGGCCACGGCCTGGGCCTGACCATCGCGGCGGGCCAGGCACGTGTCCTGGGCGCCCGGCTGACCTTCCGCAACATCCGCCCGGCGGGCTCGCCCGAACACGTCCCGGCGGAGGGCGCGGTGGCCGTGCTCTGGCTCCCGGAGCACGCCCCGACGGCCACCGGCAGCTACCCGATGCTGCCGGGCCCGGCGCAGTCGGGCAACCGCTGACTGCCAGGTCCGGCAACCGCTGACTGCCAGGTCCGGCAACCGCTGACTGCCAGGTCGGGCAACCGCCGGCTGTCAGGTGGCGGCCACGAGGAGTTCCTCGCCGCGGGACGGGCGCAGGCCGTCGGTGCGGCCCGCGAAGTAGCGGGTGGTGAGTTCCTCCGCCGGGACGTGCCGGGTGGTGCGGAAACCGGCCTCGTGGGCGAGGGCCGCGAGCCGCTCGGGTGTGTAGAAGCTCAGGAAGGGCGTGCCGGAGGCCCGTGCGCCCCGCTGGGCCACCCGCAGCTGCTCCCGCTGGTCCGGCTCGACGTCCTCGACCGGCCGCAGGAACGTCGTGACCAGCGTCGACCCCGGAGCGAGCCCCGCGATGTGCCGGAAGGTGGCGGCGACGGCGTCCTCCGTGAGGTACATCGTGACCCCGGCGGACGCGACCACGGCCGGCCGGTGTGGATCGAGCCCGGCGGCCACCAGCTGCCCCCACCAGTCCCCCTCGAAGTCCACCGGCACCAGCGTCAGCCAGTCGGGCACGCCGTACCCCAGCTCGGTCAGCCGCCGTCGCTTCCAGGCCACGGCACCGGCCCGGTCGGCCTCGAACACCCGCAGCCCGGCGGCCACCGCCTCGGCGGCCCGGCGCTGCGCGAAGGTGTCGAGCCCGGCACCGAGGACGAGGTACTGGTCCACCCCGCGCCCGGCCTCCGCCACCACCAGATCATCGACGAACCGGGCCCGGGCCACGATGGACGCCCGGGTCCGCCGGGTGGCGTCGACGTCCATGTCCGGCCGGGCCCGCCAGCCGTCCCCCGTGTCCTGGGCGTCCGCGTCCGCGTCCGGCTCGGCGAGCCGCAGTCCGACCTCGTCCTCGATGACGTACGGCGGCGCGTCGGCGCGCAGGTGCAGCGCCCGCCACAGGGCGGTGCGGACGGCGGTGTGGTCGGGCCCGGTCTCCGTCGGCATGCTCAGAACTCCTTGGAGAAGTCGAGCTCTTCGCTGCGCTCGGTCAGCGAGTACCAGTTGCCGTTGTCGTCCCGGAAGATCGCCTCGATGCCGTACGGCCGTTCCTTGGGCTCCTGGACGAACTCGACGCCCCGCGCCCGGAACGTCTCGTAGTCGCCGCGGCAGTCGTCCGTGCGGAACGCGCCGGCCCCCATCACCCCCTTGGCGACCAGCTTGCGCAGCGCCTCGGCGGACTCGGGGTCGAGGCCCGGCCCGTCCAGGCGCATCAGGGCGAGTTCGACACCGGGCTGGCCCTTGGCGCCGACGGTGACCCAGCGCAGGTCGCCCATCGCGATGTCGTCGCGCAGTTCGAAGCCGAGCTTCTCGGTGAAGAAGGCCTTGGTGCGCTGCTGGTCGAAGGTCCACACGGTGGTGATGGCCAGGCCCTGGATCATGGCTCCGCTCTCCTGCCTGTCCGGGCGGTGCCGCCGGACGGTCGCTGTCGCTGTTCCTGTCCGTCACGGTAGGCAGCCGGGTCCGGGCCGCGCTTCTCGGAAGTTGCGCTTCTGCCCGGGAACCCGCCGGCCCAGAGCAGGGCGTAGCAGCCGGGGATGAGGGAGGCGCCGCGGCCGACGTGCTCGGTGCGGTACTCGGTGGGGCTGAGCCCGGTACGGGCCTTGAACCGCGCCGAGAAGGTGCCGAGGCTGCTGAAGCCGACCAGGTGGCAGATCTCGGTGACGGTCAGGTCGGCGCCGCGCAGCATCTCCTCCGCCCGCTCGATCCTGCGGTGCGTCAGGTACTGGCCGGGTGTCTCGCCGTACGCCTCCTTGAAGGCGCGGAGGAAGTGGTAGCGCGAGTACCCGGCGTGCGCGGCGACCGCGTCGAGGTCCAGGGCCGGGTCGGCCCAGTCCCGGTCCATGGCGTCCTTGGCGAGGCGTAGCTGCCGCAGTTTGTCCACGCCGTCCATCTTCGGCCCACGGCCCTGAACGGCGAAGCGGGGGTTCCCGGGGCGGTGACCCCGGGAACCCCCGCACGCATGTCGCTCAGCCGGCGTCGCCCGCCGGAACCTCGCTCAGATGGCCTCGACCGCCGGCATCGGTGCCGCCTCGTCCGCCTTCTGCGGCCCGCCCCGCAGCGGGACCTCCTTCACGAACACGGCCGCGAACAGCACCAGCACCGCGATCGCGGCACCGAGCAGGAACGCCGAGTGGGTACCGGCCGACACCGCGTGCTGGTACGCCTCGCGCGCCACCGCCGGCAGCTTCGCCAGGCTCTTCGCGTCCAGCTGCGCCGACTGCTCGGTGACCTTGGAGCCCAGCGAGCCGGCCCGCTCGGCCATGACGTTCTTGACCCGGTCGTTGAAGAGCGCGCCCATGATGGCGACACCGAAGGAGGAGCCGAGGGTACGGAACAGGGTGGTGGACGAGGACGCGACGCCCATGTCCTTCATCTCCACGCTGTTCTGCGCGACCAGCATGGTGATCTGCATCAGGCAGCCCATGCCGAGGCCGACGACGGCCATGTACACACCGGAGGTGAACCGGGTGGTGTCCGTGTCCATGGTGGACAGCAGGTACAGGCCGACGGTCAGCAGCACACCGCCCACGAGAGGGAAGATCTTGTAGCGGCCGGTGCTGGTGGTGACCCGCCCGGCGACCATCGAGGTGACCAGCATCGCGCCGAGCATCGGGAGCAGCAGCAGACCGGAGTTGGTCGCGGAGGCGCCCTGCACGGACTGCTGGTAGAGCGGCAGGAACAGGGTGGCGCCGAACATCACGAAGCCCACGATGAAGCCGATGATCGACATCAGGGTGAAGTTGCGGCTGCGGAAGATGTGCAGCGGCAGGACCGGCTCGGCGGCCTTGGTCTGCCAGAAGACGAAGCCGATCAGTGCGACGACGCCGATGGCGATCAGTTCCATGATCCGCGCGGACGTCCAGGCGTACTGGGAGCCGCCCCAGGTGGTGACCAGCACGATCGAGGTGATGCCGAGAGTCAGCAGACCGGCGCCCAGGTAGTCGATGCGCGTCTTGTTCCGCTTCTTCGGCAGGTGCAGTACGGCGCTGATGGCGGCCAGCGCGACCACGCCGAGCGGCAGGTTGATGTAGAAGGCCCAGCGCCAGCCCCAGTTGTCGGTGATGGTGCCGCCGACCAGCGGGCCGCCGATCATGGCGAGCGCCATCACGCCGGCCATCATGCCCTGGTACTTGCCGCGCTCGCGGGGCGGCACGAGGTCACCGATGATCGCCATGACGCCGACCATCAGACCGCCGGCGCCGAGGCCCTGGACGGCCCGGAACCCGATCAGCTGGCCCATGTCCTGGGCCATGCCGCTGAGCGCGGAGCCGATCAGGAAGATGACTATGGAGGTCATGAAGGCGCCCTTGCGCCCGTACATGTCGCCGAGCTTGCCCCAGAGCGGGGTGGCCGCCGCGGTCGCGAGGGTGTACGCGGTCACGACCCACGACAGATGTTCCAGGCCGCCCAGCTCGCCCACGATCGTCGGCATCGCCGTGCCCACGATCATGTTGTCGAGCATCGCGAGCATCATCGCGACCATGAGCGCGAGGATCACGACCCGTACGCTCTTCGGTTCTTTCGCCGGCTGTTCCTGCGGCTGGTCCTGCAGCTGATCCTGCGGCTGCCCGACCGCTTCCGGTGCCTCTGCTGCCTCAGGTGTCTTCTGGCCGGTGCTGGCCGCCTGGGTGTCCGCCATCTCTCCCACTCCCCCTGGCGACAGCTACTTACTTGCCGCCCGGCTAGTTCACTACACTGGGAAGTTAGACCCGTTGCTAGCCGGGCGTCAAGTAAGTTTACTAGCCGGGCGGCAAGCAAGTTTTCGCGGGAGTCCGAGGAGTTAGAGGATGAGCGTCACCATGGACGGCACCAAGCAGCAGCGCCGCGGGAACACCCGCCAGCGCATCCAGGACGTCGCGCTCGAACTCTTCGCCGAGCAGGGCTACGAGAAGACCTCCCTGCGGGAGATCGCCGAGCGCCTCGACGTGACCAAGGCGGCCCTGTACTACCACTTCAAGACCAAGGAAGAGATCCTGGTCAGCGTCTTCGAGGATCTGACGCAGCCCATCCAGGACCTGATCGAGTGGGGCAAGGGCCAGCCGCACACCCTGGAGACCAAGCAGGAGATCATCCGGCGCTACCACCACGCGCTCGCGGAGGCCGAACCGCTGTTCCGGTTCATGCAGGAGAACCAGGCGACGGTCCGGGAGCTGCGGATCGGCGACACCTTCAAGGACCGGATGCGCGGCCTGCGGAACATCATCATCGACCCGGACGCGGCCCTGACCGACCAGGTCCGCTGCATCAGCGCGCTCTTCACGCTGCATGCCGGCATGTTCGTGATGCAGGACATCGAGGGCGACCCCCAGAAGAAGCGCGAAGCGGTCCTGGAGGTCGCCGTGGACCTGGTGACCCAGGCCCACCGGGGCACGCACCCGGCGTAGGTTCCGGGCGCGGCGGTGCGGCGGTGCGACGGCGGGCGGAACGCCTCCGGCGGGCGGCCCGTCTTAGACGATCACGCCCTTGGCGCGCAGAAAGGCGACCGGGTCGACCGCGGAGCCGTAGTTCGGGGTCGTACGGATCTCGAAGTGCAGGTGCGGCCCGGTGGAGTTGCCGGTGCTGCCGGAGAGGCCGAGGTGCTGGCCGGTCCTGACGATCTGCCCGGCCCTGACGTCGACCCGGGACAGGTGCGCGTACTGCGAGTACTGGCCGTTGCCGTGCTTGACGACGATGGCGTTGCCGTACGCGGGACCGTCACCGGCGCCGTTGCCGCCGGCCTTGACGACGGTGCCGCCGTGCGCCGCGACGACCTCGGTGCCGGTCGGCACGGCGAAGTCCTGCCCGCTGTGCTTGGCGCTCCACAGGCTGCCGGACTGGGCGAAGCTCGCGGAGAGCGTGTACTTCTTCACCGGGTCGATCCAGGCGGCGGCACTGGAGGTGGCGGCCGACGCGACCCCCGACCCCACCACGGCCGTGACCCCGACACCGGCGGCCAGAACGGCGGCCCGCCTGCGGAGCGAGGACGTACGGGGGGCACGGAGAGCGGCGCGCAGGGACATCGGAACCTCGTGGGGTAGACAACAGGACCCCCCTCCGGCCACCGGCTCACACGTCCGGCCACCGAACGGGGCATCCCTTGGTAACCCGGAGGACGGAAACCGCTCAAGCCGCGCTTCTACGACATCCCGTAGTATCCGCAGCGAAAATTGACCCTTTCTTGACAGAACCGACCCGACCGGGAAGGCCCGCCCCGACGTCGGCGCCTCGCAACGTAACGCCGGGGCAAAGGGCCGCCCGCCCGCGCAAGGCACCCCACTATCTCCCCTAGTAGGGGGCATTTCGCCCGTGCGGTATGTCACCGGCCCCCGTGATCCGCTCCCGCCGAAAAGTGACGGCCACTACGCTGACCAGCGTTCGCGCGACTACGGGGGTGGGCGGGGATGGATCCGGCGGCACTGGGCACGAAGCTGGCGTCGAGCCTGATGGGCCCGCTGATCAGGAAGCTGTTCGTGCAGGACGGTCCGGGCGCCGGACTGGTGGACCGGCCCGTCCGGGTGTCGGCTCTGGTGTCCTTCCGGGGCGAGCGGCGGACGCTGGCCGACCCGGAGCTGGGCCGGCTCGCACACCGGCTGGTGGAGCGGGCCCTCGGCTCACCCGGCACCTTTGCCGGAGAACGCCCCTGCCCGCCGGACGAGGAGGAAGCCCTCGCATTCGCCCTCGCCGACCGGCTGCTCGGCCTGGGCGACCTCGACATGGACGACGTACAGGCCGTACGGCTGGGCCATCGGGAGCTGGCCCGCGAGCTGCGGCGCCGGGCTCCGGAGTCCGGCCTCTCCGCCGACGCGGCCCTCTTCCTCGACTCGCTCACCGAAGCCGCCTGCCTGCACATCCTCGACTTCTTCAGCCGGCGCTCCACCTTTGTGGCCCGCACGCTGGTCGAACAGACCCGGCGCCAGTCCGAGCTGATCGCGAAGATGGACGAGCTGATCGCCCGGACCCCGCCCGCCGACGGCCCGGACCCGGCCTTCGAGCGCCGCTACCTCGCCCACGTCCCCACCCGGCACGGCAGGCTCACCATCTACGGCATCGACCTGGCCGACTCCCCGGACCGCTGGCCCCTCGACACCGCCTATCTCAGCCTCCGGGCGCTGGACCCCGCCGAGGACTCCGAACCGGCGGACCCCCGCGGAGCCCCGGTGGCCGCCCGGACCCAGCCGGCCGACCAGGCCCTGGCCGACCACGACCGGGTGCTGCTGCGCGGGGTGGCGGGCTCGGGCAAGACCACCCTCGTGCAGTGGCTCGCGGTCACGGCGGCCCGCGGCGAACGCGGTGACCGCATCCCGTTCGTCCTCCCGCTGCGCACCCTCGTCCGCCGTCCCGAGGGCCTCCCGGCGCCCGACGCGTTCCTGACCGCCGTACGCGTCCCCTTCCACGCCAACCAGCCGGCCGGCTGGGCGGACCGGGTACTCGCCGCCCGCCGCGGACTGCTCCTGGTCGACGGCCTCGACGAGATCCCGCCGCGCGAGCGCGAACGCACCCGCCGCTGGCTGCGTGAACTGCTGGACACCTACCCCGGCAACCAGTGGCTGGTCACCTCCCGCCCGTCCGCCGTGCGCGAGGACTGGCTGGCCGCCGACGGGTTCACCGAACTCGCGCTCACGCCGATGGGACAGGACGAGACCACCGCGTTCATCGCACGCTGGCACACGGCCGCCCGCGTCGGCGCCACCGCCGACCTCGAACGCCTCGACGCCTACGAACGCTCCCTGCTCGATGCCGTGCGGACCAAGCCGGACCTCGGCCGCCTGGCCACCAACCCGCTGATGTGCGGGCTGATCTGCGCCCTGCACCGGGACCGCCGCGGCTACCTCCCGCACGGCCGCCAGGACCTGTACGACGCGGCCCTGTCGATGCTGCTCACCCGCCGGGACGAGGAACGGGACATGTTCCGCGACGGCTCCCCGGGCATCCGGCTGGGCGAGCGCCCCCAGGTCCAGATCCTGCAGCGGCTGGCCTACTGGCTGATCCGCAACAACCAGTCGGAGCTCGACCGCGAGCGCGCGGAGCGCATCGTCGCCGACGTCCTGCCGTCCCTGCCGGCCGCGGCGGCCCAGGGGGACGCCCCTGCGGTCCTGGCCCACCTGCTGCTGCGCAGCGGCCTGCTCCGCGAACCGGCCGTGGGCACCGTGGAGTTCGTGCACCGCACCTTCCAGGACTACCTGGGCGCGAAGGCGGCGGTGGAGGACGGCGACTTCGGCCTGCTGGTGCGGGGCGCGCCGGACGAGCAGTGGGCGGACGTCGTCCGCATGGCCGTGGCCCACGCCCGCCCCCAGGAACGGGCCGAACTGCTACGGGACCTGACCGACTCGGCCGCACGGCTGACCGGACCGGCCGCCACCCGGGTACGGCTCCTCGCCCTGGCCTGCCTGGAGCACGCGACGGAACTCGATCCCGCGGTGCGGGAGGCCGTGGAGCGCAACGCGGCCGAGCTGATCCCGCCGCGCACCACCGAGGAGGCCCGCGCGCTCGCCGAGGCCGGTCCGCTCGCCCTGGAGCTGCTGCCCGGGCCGGAGGGGCTCAGTGAGGCGGAGGCCCGGGCGGTCGTCGTCACCGCGTCGCTGATCGGCACGGACGCGGCGCTGCCGGTGCTGGCCAGGTTCGGGTCCCACCCGGCGCTGAGCGTGCGCGCCCAGCTCACCTGGACCTGGCACCGGTTCCCCGCCCGCCGCTACGCCGAGCAGGTCGTCGCCCAACTCCGGAGGGAAGACCTCTTCTTCACCGCGCACTCGGCGGAACACCTGCGCATCCTGCGCGAACTCGGCGGCAGGCGGAAGGTGCAGCTCGTCGGTGACATCGACCCGGCCGCGCTCGACCCGGGCACGGTGACCAAACTGATCATCAGAGACAACGCGCTCATTCGCGATCTGACCTGCCTTTCCCACCTCCACGGGCTGACCTCCCTGGACTTCAGCAGATGCCGCGTCGTGAACGGGCTCGCCCCGCTCGCCGCCCTGCCGCTGTCCTGGCTGTCGATGGACCTAGTCGCCGGGCTGGAAGAGCCGCACGCCCTGCACGCGCTCTCCGGCTCGCAGACCCTGGACCAGCTCGACCTCGGGGTGACGCTGACGGCCGGCTCGCTCGACGAGGCCCTTCCCGCCCTCCCGCTGCGCTACCTGCGCTTCACCAAGCGGGCGCTCCAGCACACCGGCCTGCGCGGTCTGCGCCGCTTCCCGTCCCTGCGACAGCTCAGCCTCGCCAACCTGTCCGACAAACTCTCCCCCGAGGACTACGAGGAGATCGCACGCCTCCCCGCGCTGTACGAGCTGCGCATCAACTGGCAGGCCGTCGGCTGGCGCGGGCCGCGCCTTCGCGGCATCACCGGCCTGCGTCTGAACAACCTCACGGGCGCGGAGGACCTCTCGGAGATCCGCACCTTCTTCCCCAGCCTGCGCAGGGTGACCGTGGTCCTGTCCTCGGGCCTCACCGACCTGCCGGAGCACATCGGTGCCCAGCTCCCGGTCACCCCCGACGTCCAGAAAATCCACGGCGTTGTGTGACGCACGTCTCTGGTCACCTACCCATCGGTAACCCTACGGTTCCCCTCGCGCCACCTGCCCCACTCACCATGCCCCTGACAGCCATGGACGTGAGAGGACACCCCCACCGATGACCACAGGCACCTGGACCCGCCGCATATCCGTCACCGCCGTCTCCGTGGCCGCCCTCGCCGGGATGGCCGCGCCGGCCCAGGCCGCGACGGAGAGCGGCTCCACCACGGTCGACTACGCCACCTGGCAGCAGGACTGCCAGTCCGTGATGGACCAGGCCCTGCCCTACCTGAAGCAGCGCATCGCCGCCGCCCGGCCGGGCGAGAAGCAGGCGATCGTCTTCGACATCGACAACACCACGCTGGAGACCGACTTCGGCTTCAGCTACCCCCAGCCTGCCAACAAGCCGGTCCTGAACGTGGCCAGGTACGCCCAGGAGCACGGCGTCGCCCTGTTCTTCGTCACGGCCCGCCCCGGGATCATCTACCTGCCCACCGAGTACAACCTCGAACACGACGGCTACCAGGTCTCCGGCCTCTACGTCCGCGGCTTCCTCGACCTGTTCAAGGACGTCGCCGCCTACAAGACCGCCCAGCGCGTCGACATCGAGAACAAGGGCTACGACATCATCGCGAACATCGGCAACAGCGCCACCGACCTCTCGGGCGGCCACGCCGACAGCACGTTCAAGCTGCCGGACTACAACGGCCAGTTGTCGTAACACGACGCGAGGGCACGCAACAGGGGCCGGTGCTTCGCAAAGCACCGGCCCCTGTCTTCGGCTCACCCCGAAGGGCTACGCCTCCTTGCTCAGGTTCGGACCGGCTCCGCCGGCCGCCTGCTCGATCGGCGGGACGTCGGGCAGTGCCGACTTCTCCTCGCCGCGGAAGGTGAAGGTCGCGGTCTCGCCCTCGCCCTCCGTGTCGACGACCACGATGTGACCGGGGCGCAGCTCGCCGAAGAGGATCTTCTCCGAGAGCGTGTCCTCGATCTCGCGCTGGATCGTGCGACGCAGCGGACGCGCGCCCAGCACCGGGTCGTAGCCCTTCTTGGACAGCAGCTCCTTGGCGGACTGGGAGAGCTCGATGCCCATGTCCCGGTCCTTGAGGCGCTCGTCCACCTTGCCGACCATGAGGTCGACGATCCGCAGGATGTCCTCCTGCGTCAGCTGCGGGAAGACGACCACGTCGTCGACGCGGTTGAGGAACTCGGGCCGGAAGTGCTGCTTGAGCTCGTCCTGGACCTTGTTCTTCATGCGCTCGTAGTTGGACTTCGTGTCACCCGTGGCCGCGAAGCCCAGGTTGAAGCCCTTGGAGATGTCCCGGGTGCCGAGGTTGGTCGTCATGATGATGACCGTGTTCTTGAAGTCCACGACCCGGCCCTGGGAGTCGGTCAGGCGACCGTCCTCCAGGATCTGCAGCAGGCTGTTGAAGATGTCCGGGTGGGCCTTCTCCACCTCGTCGAAGAGGACGACGGAGAACGGCTTGCGGCGGACCTTCTCGGTCAGCTGGCCGCCCTCTTCGTAGCCCACGTAGCCGGGGGGCGAACCGAAGAGCCGCGACACCGTGTGCTTCTCGCTGAACTCCGACATGTCGAGGGAGATCAGCGCGTCCTCGTCACCGAAGAGGAACTCGGCGAGGGCCTTGGACAGCTCGGTCTTACCGACACCGGACGGGCCGGCGAAGATGAACGAGCCACCGGGGCGCTTCGGGTCCTTCAGACCGGCACGCGTACGGCGGATCGCCTTCGACAGCGCCTTGACGGCGTCGACCTGGCCGATGACCCGCTTGTGGAGCTCGTCCTCCATGCGCAGCAGGCGGGAGGACTCCTCCTCGGTCAGCTTGAAGACCGGGATGCCGGTGGCCGTGGCGAGGACCTCGGCGATCAGCTCGCCGTCGACCTCGGCGACGACGTCCATGTCGCCGGCCTTCCACTCCTTCTCCCGCTTGGCCTTGGCGGCCAGGAGCTGCTTCTCCTTGTCGCGGAGGGAGGCGGCCTTCTCGAAGTCCTGCGAGTCGATCGCGGACTCCTTGTCCCGGCGGACGGCGGCGATCTTCTCGTCGAACTCGCGCAGGTCCGGCGGCGCGGTCATCCGGCGGATGCGCATCCGGGAACCGGCCTCGTCGATCAGGTCGATCGCCTTGTCCGGCAGGAAGCGGTCCGAGATGTAGCGGTCGGCCAGGGTGGCCGCCTGGACCAGTGCCTCGTCCGTGATGGAGACCCGGTGGTGGGCCTCGTACCGGTCACGCAGACCCTTGAGGATCTCGATCGTGTGCGGCAGGGACGGCTCGGCGACCTGGATGGGCTGGAAGCGGCGCTCGAGGGCCGCGTCCTTCTCCAGGTGCTTGCGGTACTCGTCCAGGGTGGTGGCACCGATGGTCTGCAGCTCACCGCGGGCCAGCATCGGCTTCAGGATCGAAGCGGCGTCGATGGCGCCCTCGGCGGCACCCGCACCGACCAGCGTGTGCAGCTCGTCGATGAACAGGATGATGTCGCCGCGGGTGCGGATCTCCTTGAGCACCTTCTTCAGGCGCTCCTCGAAGTCACCGCGGTAGCGGGAGCCGGCGACCAGGGCGCCGAGGTCCAGGGTGTAGAGGTGCTTGTCCTTGAGGGTCTCGGGCACCTCGCCCTTGACGATGGCCTGGGCGAGGCCCTCGACGACGGCGGTCTTGCCGACGCCGGGCTCACCGATCAGGACCGGGTTGTTCTTGGTACGGCGGGACAGCACCTGCATGACCCGCTCGATCTCCTTCTCGCGCCCGATGACCGGGTCGAGCTTGGACTCACGAGCGGCCTGGGTGAGGTTCCGGCCGAACTGGTCGAGGACCAGGGACGTCGAGGGGGTGCCCTCGGCAGGGCCGCCGGCGGTGGCGGTCTCCTTGCCCTGGTAACCGGAGAGCAGCTGGATCACCTGCTGCCGCACTCGGTTGAGATCAGCGCCCAGCTTGACCAGGACCTGGGCGGCGACGCCCTCGCCCTCACGGATCAGGCCGAGCAGGATGTGCTCCGTGCCGATGTAGTTGTGGCCCAGCTGAAGAGCCTCGCGGAGCGACAGCTCCAGGACCTTCTTGGCACGGGGGGTGAAGGGGATGTGCCCGGACGGGGCCTGCTGCCCCTGCCCGATGATCTCCTCCACCTGCTGGCGGACCGCCTCGAGCGAAATCCCGAGGCTCTCAAGGGCCTTGGCGGCGACACCCTCACCCTCGTGGATCAGGCCCAGGAGGATGTGCTCGGTGCCGATGTAGTTGTGGTTGAGCATCCGGGCTTCTTCCTGAGCCAGGACGACAACCCGCCGCGCGCGGTCGGTGAACCTCTCGAACATCGTTAATCGCTCCTCAGAGCGGTCAGGCAGTGGGGGGAACTTCCCCTCCCTGTCCTTCCGCAGCTTAGTCCCGCAAGCGGGGACCGCTCATTCCAACTGCCGACACCGTCGATGGCCTCCTGACCCCGAACGCCGACATCTGCTCCAACCCGATGGTGCGAGACGATGTTCCCGCAGGCCAGGCAGTTACCCCTTCCGTCAGTACGCCGATGGCGAACGTGAGACGGCCTCGCCTGCGTGTCGCCCCCTCCCACTAGGGATGTCTTACCCGCTGCTACTGACAGTCCATGCCGTGGGCCCCCGGTTCCTCCGCTACGGGCGAACAACCTTGCGTCTTTCCGGACCCCCGCACACCCCCTCATCGGGGACTTTGCGCAGTCGTACGCACACTCAGCGTAACTCGGATGGCCTCCGGACGGTTTCACGTGCATGGCTGGCACAGCGCCTCTGGCCGCTTCCACGGTTCCTCACCCCCGTCGTCCGATCCATTCCGGTTCCGGTTCCGTCGTGCCGGACGCCCGGCAGCCTGGCCGGCTCCGGCACTGGTACGAGAACGATCTGGGATGGCCAACGGTGCCCGCGGCGCCCGGAGAGCCGCTGCGGCTGGTCACAGGCGTGCGTTTCGACGTGCTGGAGGTGCCGGCGCGGGCGGGGGCGCGGGCGCTCGGGCGGCTGGCGCCGGGCTCTCCGGTGGCCCTTCAGGGCGGCCGGATGCGGCTGCTGGTGGCCGCGGGCAGCGCGGAGGAGCTTCCCGGGCTGCTGGAGTGGCTGGAGTGGGGCGCACCGGCGCTCACCCTCGATCTGCGGGCGCTGGGCGCCGGGGGCGCACTGGACGCTCCGGGGCGGCCGGAACCGGCGGCCACCGGGGGCCGGCCGCCTTCCGTGCCCGCCGACGGGCCGGCCGGGCCCGTACAGGGGGCCGCCGTCTGGTTGCGGCCCCCCGAGTCGGGGTGCGAGGTCGAGGCCTCGCTGCCGACACTGTCGGCCATGGGGGGCGTCGGAAACGCCCCCGATCTCGTACGACTGGTGAACACGGTGGCCACGGAGTGCCACCGCATCCGGCTGCGGCGCGCGGGCCACGGGCCGGAGAACAGTCAGGCGTTGGCGTCCTCGTAGGCCTGGCGAATGGTCGCGGGAACACGGCCGCGGTCGTTGACCTCGTAACCGTTCTCCTTGGCCCACGCGCGAATCTGCGCGGTGTCCTGGCTGCCGCCGGAAGCCGCACGGGCCTTTCCACGCCCGCCCGAAGCACGGCCACCGGTACGCCGGCCGCCCTTGACATAGGCGTCGAGAAGGCCGCGCAGCTTGTCCGCATTGGCGGTCGTGAGGTCGATCTCGTACGTCTTGCCGTCCAACGCGAACGTCACGGTCTCGTCCGCCTCGCCGCCGTCGAGGTCGTCGACAAGAAGGACCTGAACCTTCTGTGCCACCGGATTTCCTTTCATCGATAACTTCAGGGCCGGGGGTCTGCGGCGCCCGCCGTTTCGCCGCCCCCTGTTATATGCAGTACTGCACTACGTCGGAAAGCAAACCGCTTTTGCGGGAAAAACACAAACCCCTGGGAGAGACCGAGGGGCCTGCTCCCGCCCGGAAACATGCGCGTTTCGGACATAGGGCACCTGGGCAAGGCGGGCCGCCCGGAATAGCGGCCCGATCTCCCGCCCATCTCTGCCCCGATGACCCTTGTCGATCCTTGTCGACCCTTGTCCGCCGCGATCCCTCTTGGCGATCACAGATGCAGAAGCATCCGGCTGTTGCCCAAGGTGTTCGGTTTCACTCGTTCGAGTCCGAGGAACTCCGCGACGCCCTCGTCATAGGAACGCAGCAGCTCCGCGTAGACATCGGTGTCCACGGGTGTCTCGCCGATCTCCACGAAGCCGTGCTTCCCGAAGAACTCGACTTCGAAGGTCAGACAGAAAACGCGGCGAACACCAAGCCAACGCGCGGTCTCCAGCAACTTCTCCAGCAACTGATGACCGACACCGGCGCCCTTGAGGCCCCGGTTCACCGCGAGAGTGCGCACTTCCGCGAGGTCTTCCCACATCACGTGCAGTGCGCCGCAGCCGACCACCTCGGCGTTGTCGTCGCGTTCGGCGACCCAGAACTCCTGGATGTCCTCGTAAAGCGTCACCATGGCTTTGTCGAGCAGGATGCGGTCGCGAACGTACACGTCGAGGAGGCGGCGCACGGCCGGGACATCGCTGGTCCGGGCCCGCCGGACGGTGATGGCTTTTGCGGTGACTTCGGGGCGCATCGCTGACATGAGCGGACGCTATCGCCCGCCGGTGTCCGCCACCGAGCCGGGGTTCTCCTCTTGCAGAGCTTCCCGGTCTTCCCTCTCTTCCCGGCTATCCGGGCCCTGCACGATGCGTACGGCGTCCCGCAGGGCCTGCCGCTGTTCGTCGCTCATCATCCCGAAGAAGGCGACGAGTGCGGCGGCCGGGTTGTCACTCTGCGACCAGGCGTCGTTCATCAGGGCGGCGGCGTAGGCGGCCCGGGTGGAGACGGCCTCATATCGATAGGCGCGTCCTTCGGCCTCCCGCCGGACCCAGCCCTTCTGATGGAGATTGTCCAAAACGGTCATCACCGTGGTGTACGCGATGGACCGTTCCCGCTGAAGGTCTTCCAGGACTTCTCGAACGGTCACCGGGCGGTTCCACTTCCACACCCGCGTCATGACCGCGTCTTCGAGTTCTCCCAATGGGCGAGGCACAGCTCAGACAATAGTGGGAGATCTCGCCAATCGCGTGCCGGACGTGCACTTTCGCCAGCAAAGGCGAACAAAAAGGGCGTACGACCCGGAAAACGTGGCCGCCGCGTGGCTCAGACGCCGTCGGCCTTGGTGACGGCGGCCCGGCGGGTGCTCTCCGCGTGCGCGAGGGCGGCGTCGACGGCGGCGTCCTCCTTGGCCTTGGCGGCCCCGCCCTGGGTCTTCACGATCACCCGGACCAGGCCGATGAAGAAGACGGCCATGACGACCGGAGGTACCAGCGCGGCGACGTAATCCATGCGTCCAGAGTAGCCACGGCGGACCGGGCGAAAGGGGCGGGGTGGGCGAACCGGCTCCCGGGCCCCGCCAGCTGCCGCTTTCCGGGGCGGCCGCTCAGCCGGCGGCGAGCTGCTGCGGGGGCCCGGCCGGCGGCGCGGCGGGCCGGCGCCGGGGAAAGACCTCGCCCGGGGTGGGAATGGGCCGCTTCGGCGTGTCGGGCTCGGGAGCCGCGGGCTGCGGGGCGGGCCGTTCGGCGGGCTCCTCCTTGGGCTTCTTCTCCGGCTCCTTGGCCACGCCGCCCGGCAGGGCCGTCAGCCGGACCCTGGAGACCGGAACGGCAGGCGCCGGCACAGTACGGGCCCCCTGGGCCAGCCTGGCCCGCACATCGTGCTCGGCGAGGTCCTGGCAGCGGCCGAGCAGAGCGGCGGCGCCGGCGTTCCCCCGCAGCGCCCGCAGCGCGGCCAGGTCGTCCGGGGTGGGCCGGTGCCCGGCACCCAGCGCCTCCTCCAGGAGGGCGAGGTAGCCGGCGACGGCCCCCGGCAGGGCGGCGCGGTACCGAGCCAGGTCCGCCACCAGGAAGGCACGCAGCCGGGCCCCCTCGCACATCGCCTCGTCGAGCGACTCGGCGAGTCGGTGACAGTCCCTGACGTCATCGGCGGAGACGGGACCGGGGTGAAGGGCGAGGGCGAGAGCACGGCGGAGCACACGCAGCTCCTCCGCACCGAAGGCCATGCCGCCGCGGGATCCGTATGGCGTGGGCATGAACCGAAGATACGCGTAAATCAGACAAACTCGACATAGGGGGCATGGCGTGGCGCCCACCGGCCACCCGCTCAGCCGCAACCCGACCTCAACCTCAACCCGACCTCAGCCGCAACCCAGCCCGTCCGGCATTCGAGGACGACAGCCACCACCCAGCCCGTCCGGCGTTTGAGGAGGACAGCCACCACCAGCCCGTCCGGCGTTTGAGGA
>NZ_JBSHBL010000084.1:0-41447 GCF_053611985.1 Streptomyces sp. NPDC054770 | reverse complement strand
CGTCCCCTCGATGGGGCCCGCCCCCGATGCCTTCCGGTGCCGGGCCCCTTCTCCGTGCCGGCCGCTCCGGACCCTCAACCGGAGAAGCCGACATGCGCGAGCCGCAGTGGGCCGCGCAGTCCGATGCGGACGTCGTGGACGCCCTCGGTGACGATGCCGGCGGTGAGCGAGGTGTACGTGTACGGATCCGGCGTCGGCTCGGCGAGCGTCAGCGCCGCCAGCAACGGGCCGCCGTCGAGGGAGAGTTCCAGCGTGCCCGAGCCCGACACCCGTGCGGTCACCGCCGTGACCCCGGTGCCGAAGTCGCAGCCCCGGTAGAGGAGTTCGCCCGGGCCGTCGCCCTGCGGCGTGACCGCGTCGCCGTCCGTCTTCGTGCGGTCCACGATCGCGATACCCGACTGCTCGTCGAAGTCCGCCGCCGCCAGGCCGTGTTCGGCGGCGGGGCGCGGTGCCGTCGGCTCGCCGTCCAGAACCACGGTCGTACGGAGGCGGATGTCCTCGCTGGACGCGCCGGCCAGCACGTCGTACGGGCCGCCCTCCAGGCGTGGTCCGCCGCGTGCCACGTCCCAGAACTCGAAGGCGGAGAGGGGGACTTCGAAGGTCAGAGCGGTCCACTCGCCGGGGCGCAGGGTGAGCCTGTGGTGGGCGAGGAGTTCGCGGCGCGGGCGTACCGACGACGGCTCGACGGCCCGGGTGTAGAGCTGGGCCACCTCGTCCGCCGTCACATCGCCCGTGTTGGCGACCGTGAAGGAGACCCGGAGCGTGCCGTCCGCCACCTCGGTCGCCAGATCCGCGTAGGCGAAGGACGCGTAGGACAGGCCGTGGCCGAACGGGAAGAGCGGGGTGCCCTCGAAGTAGAGGTACGTCTGGCGGGAGCCCAGCACGTCGTAGTCGAGCAGGCCGGGCAGGTCGGCGTCGGCCGCGTACCAGGTCTGCGGGAGGCGGCCCGCGGGGGAGACGTCCCCGGCGAGGACGCGGGCGAGGGCGGTGCCGGCCGCCTGGCCGCCGTGCGCCGTCCAGAGCACGGCCGGCAGCCGGGCCGTGTCCACCGCGTACGGGTACGACGACACCAGTGCCAGCACCGTGTGCGGGTTCGCGGCGCGGGCGGCGCGCAGCAGGCGCTCCTGGTGCGGGGGCAGGGCCAGGGTCGTGCGGTCCTCGGTCTCGCGGCCGTTGATGTGCGGGTCGTTTCCCGCTACCACCAGGACCGCGTCGGCCGCGGCGGCGACCCTGGCGACGGCGTCCGTACCGCGTTCGACGATGATCAATTCGAAGATCGATGCGTTTTCGTCGGCAACCTTCACCCCGTCGGCGGCGACAGAGACGTGGCGACCCGTGCCGAGATGCCGGAGGAGGTGACCGTTCTCATGGGGTTCCAGGCGGAATGTCTCCTGGACGACCCAGCCACCGGGCTGGTCCGCGGCGGCGCGGACGAAGCCGTCCTCGGCGACGGAGAGATAGCGGCCGTCCGGGGCGCGGAGGGTGAGGACGTCCTCGCCCCAGTCGGCCAGTGCGAACTCGGTGCCGGTGGGGTCGGTGGTGAGGGGAGGGAGGTCGGTGCGGCCCGCGAGCAGTGCCGGGTCCAGGGCGCCCTCCTCGCCGCGCACCTCGTCGGCGGCCTCGGGGGCGGTCGGCACGTGCAGGAAGGTGCCGTCCATGAGCCGCAGCCGGACCCGGTCCACCCCCTCCGCGAACTCCACGCGCTGCGCGCCGAACCGCTCGTACAGGCCCTCCAGCGGGGTGGAGCGGTGGATCAGGGTGCCGCTGTACCAGTCGAGTTTGCACTCGTCGGCGAGCAGGCCGACCACGGCGATCCGGGCGTCGGGCGCGAGCGGCAGCAGGTCGCCGTCGTTCTTGAGCAGGACGACCGCCTGCTCGGCCGCCTCCTGGGCGAGGGCGCGGTGCGCCGGGGTGTCGAACGCGGCGGACCCCGCGGAGCTCGCGTCCGGTCCGTCCTGCGGGTCGAACTCGCCGAGGCGGAAGCGGACCGAGAGCTGGCGGCGCACGGCCGCGTCGATGTCGGCCTCGGTCAACAGGCCCTGAGCCAGCGCCCCCTGGACCCGTGCGACGATCTGCGAGCTGTCCGTGCCGTGGTCGGTGAAGCTGTCGACGCCGGCGAGGAGGGCGGCCGCCGTGGCCTCCTCGTGCGTGTCGAAGTAGTGCTCGTGGTCGACCAGGTTGCTGGGCGCGCCGGCGTCCGAGCAGACCAGCAGCTCCTCGTCGGTCCAGGTGCGCAACTGCTCGCGCAGGTACGGGGAGACGTGGTTGGGGCGGCCGTTGACCAGGTTGTACGCGGGCATCACCCCGGCCACCGCGCCCGCCTCCACGGTCTCCCGGAAGGCGCGCAGGTCGTACTCGTGCAGCACCCGCGGGCGGACCGAGGACGAGGAGACGGCCCGGTCCGTCTCGTTGTTGTGGGCCAGCCAGTGCTTCAGGACGGGGGCCGTGCGCCAGTACACCGGGTGGTCGCCGCGCAGGCCGCGGGTGTAGGCGGTGGCGATGGCGGAGGTGAGCTTCGGGTCCTCGGAGTAGCCCTCCTCGTTGCGGCCCCACAGCGGGTGGCGCAGCAGGTTCACCGTGGGGGCCCAGACGTTGAGGCCGACCCGGTCGTCGCGGGCGCGCATGGCCCGCACCTCCTCGGACACGGCCTCCCCGACCCGTCGTACGAGATCGGTGTTCCAGGTCGCGCCGAGCCCCACCGCCTGCGGGAACACCGTCGCCGGGCCCATCCAGGCCACCCCGTGCAGGGCCTCCTGGCCGGTGCGGAAGGCGGCGATGCCGAGGCGCTCCACGGCGGGCGCGAACTGGTGCAGGAAGGAGACCTTCTCGTCCAGGGTGAGCCGTGCCAGCAGATCGTCGATGCGCTTCGCGAACGGCAGGTGCGGATCGCGGAAAGGCGGCGCGGGCGGCGTTTTTGCGGTCACGTGCGGTTCCCCTTGCGCTGGAGCGGTGAGGCTCTTTCGAAGCGCTTCGATGCTCATTCGACGCAGGGGTGGGTGTCAAGGGATGCTCAGCGAGATTTCAAGTGGCGCATACGGACAGGTCACCCCCGATACCTCGGAGGAATCTTGGAGGCGACCCTTGTGTACCCCCGGGTGTTCACTTAACCTCGCAGCAACATCGAAGCGCTTCGACTAGTCGAACAGCCGGTCAACCGGTCAGTCGGTCCTCCGGTGAGCCGGTCAGCCGGTTCCTGCCAGGGACGCATGACAACGGGTCGGAGGATCGCTTCAGCTCAGCCAGTTCCACTCGAGACACCGCAGCCGACGGCCACCGCCGGGTGTCCTGGTGCGCCATGAAGGGTTGACGCAATGACGCCGAACGCCGCTTCCGCCTCCTCCGGGCCGAGCCGGAGAAGTTTCCTCGCCTCCACGGCCGTCGCCACCGCAGCGGTGGCGGGCGGGATGCCGCTGCTCGCCGCCTGCGGGGCGGCGGACAGCGGTTCGGGAGGGGGCTCCTCCTCGGGGAAGGATGCGAAGAAGCTGCTGCCGGCCTACGTCGCCAACAACGTGGTGACCCCGGACATCCCGTCGAAGTACGGCTCGTCGATCGGCTTCACCAGCAAGCTCGACCTGGCGACCCTGAAGACCTCGGTCCCGAAGAAGCTCGGCAAGGGCGGCAAGGTCACCGTCATGTCGCCGTTCTGGGGTTCCCCGCCCAAGCAGGACAACCCCTACTACAACGCGATGAACGACATGATCGGCGTCGACGTCGAGTGGCAGAACCAGGACGGCAACACCTACGACCAGAAGCTGGGCGCGGTCCTCGCCTCCAGCGACGTACCGGACGTCGTGGTCATCCCGAACTGGAACATGGGCGGGAAGATACCCACCGCCATCATCAGCAAGTTCGCCGACCTCGGCCCGTACCTGTCGGGCGACAAGGTCAAGGACTACCCGAACCTCGCCGCCATCCCGACCGACGCCTGGCGGCGCTGCATCTTCGGCGGCAAGCTGCGCGGACTGCCGATGCCGTCCTCGTACGTCACCAACATCGTGCCCTTCTACCGCAAGGACATCTTCGACAAGGAGGGCTACCAGGTCCCGCGCTCGGCGGACGAGTTCATGTCCCTCGCCAAGGAGATCACCAACGCCAAGGCCAAGCGCTGGGCCTGCATGGACATGAAGTGGACCGCCTGGCAGATGTTCAGCGTCCTGTCCGGCAGCGAGAAGCCGCTCGGCTGGAACCTCGTCGACGGCAAGCTCATCAACCGCATCGAGACCGACGAGTACCTCGAAGCGCTGGAGTGGACCCGCAAGCTCTTCGCCGCCGGGGTCGTGCACCCCGACGCCCTGCTCGGCAAGAACGCCCCCGACCCGGGCCCCAAGTTCGCGGCCGGCGAGTTCCTCGTCTACGCCCAGGACATCAGCCAGTGGTGGAGCCGCACCGCCGAACAGGCCACCCAGAACCCGGACTACAAGATCTGGGGCATGGACGTCTACGCCCACGACGGCGGCAACCCGCAGGTCTGGGCCGAGCAGCCGGCCGGCATCTTCGCCTTCGTCAACAAGAAGGCCTCCGAGTCCGTCATCCGCGACGTGCTGGCCGTCGCCAACGTCACCGCCGCGCCGTACGGCACCAAGGAGTACATGGCCACCGAGTACGGCGTCGAGGGCACCCACTACACCGTCAAGAACGGCGTGCCCACCAAGACCACCCGGGGCAACAACGAGGTTCTCAACGCCTACGTCATGATCGCGAGCCCCGCCGCCACCATCGCCCACCCCGACTTCCCGGACGTCGCCAAGGCCCAGGTGGAGTGGCAGCAGCGGATGGGCTCCTTCACCAGGAAATCCAGCTTCTTCGGCCAGATGATCACCGAGCCGTCCCGCTACACCAACCTCATGGACGACTTCGAGACGCTGGAAGACGACATCACCCGCGGCCGCAAGAAGATCAGCGACATGCAGCAGGCCGTCGCCGAATGGAAGACCAAGGGCGGCGACAAGCTGCGCGACTGGTACCAGAAGCTGCTCGACGACAGCGGTTCGGCGAGCTGACCGGGCACTGAGGCAAGGAGAACGGCCGTGTCCCACAGCACGGTGCCTCGCAGCAGGGCCGAGGCAGACGACGACGGCGCGGGGCGGACTCCGGTGGCGTCCGGCGGCGCCACCGGAACCGGGAAGAGGACGAAGACCGGGAAGCTCGGCCTGCGTCTCAGATTCAGACGCGACCGCACCCTGATCCTGATGACCCTGCCGGCGGTCCTGCTGCTCCTGGTCTTCAACTACCTGCCGATCCTCGGCAACATCGTCGCCTTCCAGGACTACGACCCGTACGTCAGCGACAACGGCATCGTCTCCATGCTGCACAGCGCATGGGTGGGCGTCGAGAACTTCCAGCAGATCTTCGCCGACTCCGCCTTCTGGAACGCGGTGAAGAACACCCTGGTGCTGTTCTTCCTCCAGCTCGTGCTCTTCTTCCCGATCCCGATCGCCCTCGCACTGCTCATCAACAGCGTGCTCCGCCCCCGGGTGCGGGCGCTCGCGCAGGCGGTCCTGTACCTCCCGCACTTCTTCTCCTGGGTGCTGGTCATCTCCGTCTTCCAGCAGATCTTCGGCGGCGCGGGCCTGTTGTCACAGCTGCTGCGGCAGCACGGCTACGACGGCCTGGACATCATGACCGACCCGTCGACCTTCAAGTTCCTGGTCACGGCGGAGGGCGTCTGGAAGGACGCGGGCTGGGGGATCATCGTCTTCCTGGCGGCGCTGGCGTCCGTGAGCCCGGACCTCTACGAGGCCGCCGCGATGGACGGCGCGGGCCGCTGGCGCCGCATCTGGCACGTCACGCTCCCCGCCCTGCGCCCGGTGATCGCACTGCTGCTGGTGCTGCGGGTGGGCGACGCGCTGACGGTCGGCTTCGAACAGATCCTGTTGCAACGCGATGCCGTCGGGCCGGGGGCCGCCGAGGTCCTCGACACCTTCGTCTGGTGGAACGGCGTCCGCAACCAGGACTTCGGCTACGCGGCCGCCGCCGGGCTCATCAAGGGCGTGGTCAGCCTCGGCCTGGTCCTCGCCGCGAACAAGGTGGCCCATCTCATGGGCGAGCAGGGGGTGTACAAGAAATGACCGCCGTCATCGACAAACCGCCCACGCGGGAACGGCCGCCGTCCCGGTGGGCCGCGCCGCCCCGCCCGGCGTGGGAGGAGGAACCGAGCGCGGCCGGCGTGGCCGGCAAGGGCCTGGTCCTGACCCTGGCCTGCCTCGGCGTCCTCTTCCCGCTCTGGATCGTGGTCGTCACCAGCCTGTCCTCCCGCAAGACCATCGACGAGGCCGGCGGCCTCGTGATGATCCCCAAGGGCATCACCTTCGTCGCCTACCGGGAACTCCTCAGCGGCGGCCAGGTCACCCGGGCCACGGTCATCAGCATCCTGATCACCCTCGTCGGCACGGCGTTCTCGATGACCGTGTCGGTCCTGTGCGCCTACGGCCTCTCCCGCATCGGGTCGCTCGGCCACCGCTGGTTCCTGATGCTGCTGATGGCGACGATGTTCTTCAGCGCCGGCCTGATCCCGACCTACCTGCTGGTCCAGTCCCTGGGCCTGACCGACAGCTACCTCGCCCTGATCCTGCCGAGCGCGGTGAGCGTCTTCAACATCCTCGTCCTGCGCGGGTTCTTCATGGGCATCTCGCCCGAACTGACCGACAGCGCGCGCATCGACGGTGCGGGCGACCTCCGGATCCTGTGGCAGATCGTCATGCCGCTGTCCCGGGCGGTCCTCGCGGTCATCACCCTCTTCTACGCGGTCGGGTACTGGAGCGCCTGGTTCAACGCGTCCCTGTACCTCAACGACCAGGACAAGATGCCGTTGCAGAACGTCATGATCCAACTGGTCCAGAAGCAGCAGGCCCCGGTGGGGCTGGGTCAGGCGATCAAGACGGGCGAGCTGTCGTACCTGTCCGTCCAGATGGCGGTGATGGTGATGGCACTGCTGCCGGTGGCGGTGCTTTCGCCTTTCGTCCAGAAGCACTTCAAGAAGGGGATGCTGACCGGGGCGGTGAAGGGGTAGCCGACTTCTCCTTCCGGAGGGGGTGGCGGGGAGCGCCGGCGACCGCGGTTGCGATGTGGCTGGTCGCGCCCACGCGGCGGCAGCCGCTCATCGATACAGCCCCGCGCCCCTTCAGGGCGCACAGCTGCGGGCAGTCGTGCCGCTGGGGCGGCACGGGTGGGCGCAGCGGCACCCTGCCAGCGCCGGTAAGCGACACCCCCCGCCCCCACCCCGGCCCACACACCGAACTCACCGAAGGTCCCCCATGCCCATCCTGAGCCGCAGAACCGTCCTCGCCGGCACCGCAGCGACCGCCGCCCTCACCGCCCTCCCGATCCCCACCGCCCACGCGGCCGAGCCCCAGCCGCAGGCGTACCGCTGGCGCAACGCGGTGATCGGCGGCACCGGATTCGTCACCGGCGTCCTCTTCCACCCCACCACCCCCGGCCTCGCCTACGCCCGCACCGACATCGGCGGCGCCTACCGCTGGGACGCCCGTACCGCCCGCTGGACCCCTCTCACCGACCACCTCGGCTGGGACGACTGGAACCTCCTCGGTGTGGAGGCCCTCGCCGTCGACCCCGCCCATCCCGACCGGCTCTACCTCGCCCTCGGCACCTACGCCCAGTCCTGGGCCGGCAACGGCGCGGTCCTGCGCTCCGACGACCGCGGCGCCACCTGGACCCGCAGCGACCTCACCGTGAAACTCGGCGCCAACGAGGACGGCCGGGGCATGGGCGAGCGGCTCCTCGTCGACCCGCGGGACAGCGACACCCTGTGGCTGGGGACCAGACACGACGGGCTGCTCAAGTCGACGGACCGGGGCGCCACCTGGGCGGCGGCCACCGGCTTCCCGGCCGCCCCGTCCGCCTCCGGCCAGGGCGTCAGCCTGCTCGTCGCCGTCGGCCGTGCCGTCTACGCCGGCTGGGCGGACGGGGACGGCGAGGCTTTCGCCGTCAATCTCCACCGCACCACCGACGGCACCACCTGGGAGGCCGTCCCCGGCCAACCCACCGGCACCGCCGCCAGGATCCCGGTCCGCGCCGCCTACGACCGCCATGCCCGGGAGCTGTACGTGACGTACGCCGACGCCCCCGGCCCCAACGGCCAGGCGGACGGCAGCGTGCACAAGCTCGCCGTGGCCACCGGGCGGTGGACGGACGTCACCCCGGCCGTGCCCGGCGCCGGCGACACCTTCGGCTACGGCGGGGTCGCCGTCGACGCCCGCCGGCCCGGCACCGTCGTCGTCTCCACGAACAACCGGTGGACGGCCGTGGACACCCTCTACCGGACCACCGACGGCGGCCGCACCTGGACGTCCCTCAAGGACTCCGCCGTCTTCGACGTGTCGGAGACTCCCTTCCTCAAGTGGGGCGGCGACCAGCCGAAGTTCGGCTGGTGGATCCAGGCCGTGGCCGTCGACCCGTACGACTCGGAGCACATCGTCTACGGCACCGGCGCCACCCTCTACGGCACCCGCGACCTCGTCCACTGGGCCCCGCGGATCCGCGGCCTGGAGGAGACCTCCGTACTGCAGCTGGTGTCGCCCCCGGCCGGGGAGGCGCACCTGCTGAGCGGCTCGGGGGACATCGGCGTCCTGTACCACGAGCGGCTCACCGCGTCTCCGTCCCGCGGGATGGCCACGAACCCGGTGTTCGGGTCGGCGACGGGGCTCGCGCAGGCCGCGGGCAGGCCGGCGTACGTGGTCCGCACCGGCTGGGGCGACAACGGCAACGGCGCCTTCTCGGACGACGGGGGCCGGACCTGGGCGCCCTTCGCCGCCCAGCCCTCCCTCGCCCACGACGCGCCGGGGCCGATCGCCGCCAACGCCGATGGCAGCGTGCTGCTGTGGTCCTTCGTGCACTGGGACGGGACCAAGTACCCCGCCCACCGGTCGGACGACAACGGCGCCACCTGGACCGAGATCTCCTCCTTCCCGAAGGGCGCCACGCCGGTCGCCGACCCGGCCGACCCGACGCTGTTCTACGCGTACGACACCGACACAGGAACGCTACAAGCCAGCACTGACAGTGGCCGTTCGTTCACGGCGCGTGCAACCGGGCTGCCCTCCGGCGACAGCCAGTTCCAGCTGGTCGCGGCCCCGGGCAGGTCCGGTGACCTGTGGCTGAGCGTCAAGTGGAACGGGTTGTACCGGTCCACTGACGGGGGCACCACGTTCACCAAGGTCGCCAGCTGCTGGGCGGCCTACACGCTCGGCTTCGGCAGGGCCGCCGACGGCGCCGGTTACCCGGCGATCTATCTCGTCGGCTCCACGGAGGCCGTCACGGCCGTCTACCGTTCCGACGACGAGGCCGGGACCTGGGTCCGTATCAACGACGACCGCCACCAGTGGGGCTGGATCGGGCAGGCCGTCACCGGCGACCCGCGCGTGTACGGCAGGGTCTACCTGGCCACCAACGGGCGCGGCATCCAGTACGGGGACCTGGTCCGATGACCGGCGGGACACAGCGGCCGAGGCTCTCCGACGCCACCCGCGGGCGGATTCTCTTCGGCGGCGACTACAACCCCGAGCAGTGGCCCGAGGAGACCTGGCAGGAGGACGTCCGGCTGATGACGGACGCCGGCGTCAACTCCGTGACCATGGGTGTCTTCTCCTGGGCAAGGCTCGAACCGCGGCCGGGGGAGCGGGACTTCGGCTGGCTGGACCGGCTCATGGACCTGATGCACGACCACGGCATCGGCGTCGTCCTCGCCACCCCCACCTCGTCACCGCCGCCGTGGCTGGGGCGGCTGCACCCGGACACCCTGCCCCGGGACGCCGACGGCCGCACCGAGTGGTGGGGCGGCCGCCAGCACTTCTCGCACTCCAGCGCCACCTATCGCCGCCACGCCGCCGCCATCACCGAGGACCTCGCCGCCCGCTACGCCGGCCACCCCGCCCTCACCCTGTGGCACATCAACAACGAGTACTGCACCTTCGACTACGGCGACGAGGCCGCCGCCGCCTTCCGCCGCTGGCTGCGGGAGCGCTACGGCACCCTCGACGCCCTCAACTCCGCCTGGGGCACGGCCTTCTGGAGCCAGGGCTACGACACCTGGGACGGCATCCTGCCGCCTCGCCACGCGCACTACATGAAGAACCCCACCCAGGTGCTGGACTTCCGCCGCTTCACCTCCGACATGCTCCTGGAGTGCTACGCGGCCGAACGGGACATCGTCGCCCGGCACACCCCGCACATCCCGGTGACCACCAACTTCATGCCGCTGTGGAGCGGCCAGGACGCCTGGCGCTGGGCGGCCGAGGAGGACGTCGTCTCCGTCGACCTCTACCCCGACCCGCGGGACCCGCTGGGCCCACAGCACGGCGCGCTCGTCCACGACCTCACCCGCTCCCAGGCGCGCGGCCCCTGGATGCTCATGGAACAGGCCGCCGGGTCGGTCAACTGGCGCGGGGTGAACCACCCCAAGCCCCGCGGCCTCAACCGCCAGTGGTCCCTCCAGGCCGTGGCCCGGGGCGCGGACGCCGTCTGCTACTTCCAGTGGCGGCAGTCGAGACAGGGCGCGGAGAAGTTCCACTCCGGGATGGTCAGCCACGCGGGGGAGGAGGGCCGTACGTTCCAGGAGGTCAAGCGGCTCGGCGCCGAACTGGCCGGAATCAGCCGTGAGGTGACCGACCGTCACGTCAATGCCGGCATCGCGGTGCTCCACGACTGGCACTCCTGGTGGGCCGGCGCCCACGGGGGCCGGCTCTCCGCCGAGGTGGACCTCCCGGACGTCCTGCACGCCTGGCACCGGGCCCTGTGGGAGTCCAACCTCACCACCGACTTCGCCCACCCCGAACACGACCTGTCCTCCTACAAGCTGGTCGTCGTCCCGCAGCTCTACCTCCTCACCGACACCGCGATCGACAACCTCCTCGCCTATGTCCGCGGCGGCGGCACCCTGGTCAGCGGCTTCCTGACCGGCATCGCCGACGAGGACGACCGGATCCGCCCGGGCGGCATGGACGTACGGCTGCGCGAGCTCTTCGGCATCCGCACCCTGCACGAGTGGTGGCCGCTGGACGCGGGGGAGACCGTCGCGTGCGAGGGCTTCCGGGGAACCCTGTGGTCGGAGGAGATCGAGGCCGCGCCCGGCGTCACGGAGACCGTGCCTTACCAGGGCGGGGAACTCGACGGGCTGCCCGCCGTGCTGCGCACCGGACGGGCCTGGTACCTCTCCACGCTCCCGGAGCCGGAGGCGCTGCGGCGGCTGCTCGGCCGGATCGCGGCGGACGCGGGGGTGCGCCCGGTGCTCGACGGCCTGCCCGCGGGCGTCGAGGCGGTCCGCCGGGGCGAACTGCTGTTCCTGTTCAACCACGGCCGTGAAGAGGTGAAGATCCCCTTCATGGGAACACATCGAGACCTGCTGACCGGTACGACCGTCACGGGCGAGGTCGTCCTCGGCCGCTACGGAGCGGCGGTGCTCAAGCCATGACCGCCACCGGCACCACCGAAGAAGCCGGCGCCGCCACCGGCCCCGTCCACGGCACCTGGGAGCCCGCCCCGGCCGCGTGCTGGGAGGACGCCTTCCTGAGCGGCAACGGCCGACACGGCGTCCTCGTGTTCGGCGATCCGAACGACGATCGCGTCATCGTCACCCATCACACCCTCGTCCGCCCGAACGGCGGCGAACACGCCCGCCCGCCCCGCCTGGCGGCCGAACTCACGGGCGTTCAGGACAGGTTGCTCGCCGGGGAGTCCGACGCCGCCGAGAGCTTCACCGACGGCCGCCCGCTCCAGTGGGTCCAGCCCTTCCACCCCGCCTTCCAGATCCGGCTGCGCAGACCGCACGGCCGCCCCGACGGCTACCGCCGCTCCATCGACTTCACCACCGGCGAGGTCACCGCCACCGCCGCCGACTGGACCAGCCGGGTCTTCGTCTCCCGCGCGGACGACGTGATCGTGCAGCAGGTCACCGGCACCGCCGGCCTCGCCCTCGACCTCGACATCGCCCTCGACCACCGGCTCCCCGGCGCGCCGTCCGGCCTGGGCGTCGGGCACGGCGCGCTGCGCACCCCCGAGGGCGCACTGCTCAGCCTGCGCGCCCGCTACCCCGACAGCGACCGCGCCTACACCGGCATCACCCTCGTCGCCGTCACCGGCGGCACCACCGAACTCGTCCCGCCGGGCGTCCGCGCGAGCGGCGCCGAGTCCGTCCTCCTCCTCACCCGCGTCCGCCGCCACACCGGCGAACTCGACGTGACCGCCGAGGCCCGCGAACTGGGCGACCTGCTCGCCGGCCGGCAGTCGTACGACGCGCTGCTCGCCCGCCACCTCGGCCCGCACCGCACCGCCTACACGCGGGCCGCTCTGGACCTGGCCGCCGACCCGGCCGAACGCGCCCTGCCCGGCTCCCAGTTGCTCCGGAAGCCCGCCGGAGCTGCCCTCCTGGAACGGCTCTTCGCCGCCGGCCGCTACCACCTGCTCTCCGCCTCCGGCCTCAACCCGCCCCGCCTGACCGGACTGTGGACCGGTGACTGGGACACCGCCTGGTCCGGCGCCTTCACCAACGACGCCAACGTCAACCTCCAGACGGCCTCGGCCGCGGCCGCCGCGCTGCCCGAAGTCACGCAGGCCTGCGCCGCACTGATCCGGCGTCAGCTCGGCGACTGGCGGGAGAACGCCCGCGCGGTGTTCGGTGCCCGGGGCGCGGTCGCGCCCGCGCACAGCGACGGCGAGTCCGGGCTGGCCTACCACTTCAGCCGGGAATACCCCCTGCACCTGTGGACGGCCGGCGCCGACTGGCTGCTCAAGCCGCTCGTCGACCACGACGAGATCCGCGGCGAGCGCGATCCGGGTACGGCGGCGGCGCTGGCCGAAGTCGCCTGGTTCTACGAGGACTTCCTGACCCGGACCGACGGCGACGGCCACCTCGTGATCGTGCCCTCCTACTCACCCGAGAACCGGCCCGCGAACGCGAGCTGGGGCGCCGTCAACGCGGCGATGGACCTCTCCGCCGCCCGGCACGCCCTGCGCACCGCGGCCGACTACCACCCGGGCCCGGACGCCGACCGCTGGCGCGCCCTCGCCGACCGGCTGCCCCCGCACCGCACCAACGCCGACGGCGCGCTCGCCGAATGGGCCTGGCCCGGCCTCGACGACACCTACGACCACCGCCACCTCAGCCACCTCTACGGCGTCTGGCCGCTCGACGAGATCACCCCGTACGACACCCCGGAGCTCGCGGCCGCCGCCCACCGCGCGCTCGAACTGCGCGGCGCCGAGAACGACTCGGCCCACGGCCACCTCCACCACGCGCTCGTCGCCGCCCGCCTGCGCGACGCCGCCCGCGTCTCCGCCGCCCTCGCCCAGGTCCTGGACGGCGACTTCTTCCACGCCTCCCTGATGAGCGCCCACTACCCGCACCGCCACGTCTACAACGCCGACGCCGCACACGCCCTGCCCGCGGTACTGATCGAGGCCCTCGTCCAGTCGACCCCGGACCGGCTCGTTCTGCTCCCCGCACCCCCGGCAGCCCTGGGCCGAGGCCGGCTGACCGGCATCCGCACCCGCTTCGGCGCCGAACTCGACCTCTCCTGGACCCCCGACGGCGCCCGAGCCGTCCTCACACCGCACCGGTCGCTCCGCATCGACCTGTGGACTTCCTCCGGCCGTCGGCCGCTCGACCTCGTCGCCGGAGAAGACCACGTCCTCACCCTGGGGACGTGGTAGCCACCGCACCTCCCCCCACCCATGGAAGGGACACCATGGCAACACGCACACTCGGCAGGGTCGCCACCGCCCTGATCGCCCCCGCACTAGCCCTCGGCGCCACCGTCGGCCTCGCCGCGGCCCCCGCCTCGGCCGCCGTCTGGAGCTCCTGCGACCAGTGGGGCAACACCACGCTGAACGGCTACACCCTCTACAACAACATCTGGGGCTCCGGCGCCGGAGCCCAGTGCATCTGGGCCAACTCCGGTACCAACTGGGGCGTCAACGCCAACCACCCCAACACCGGCGGCATCAAGTCGTACCCCAACTCCAAGAAGGTGATCAACAAGACGATCACCTCTCTCGGGTCGCTCACCAGCAGCTACAACGTGACCGTCCCGTCGTCCGGCGCGTACAACACGTCGTACGACATCTGGGACACCGGATACGCCAACGAGATCATGCTCTGGGTCAACAAGACCGGGGCCGTCGGACCGCTCGGCACCTCGCAGGGCACGCTCACGCTGGGCAGCAACACCTGGACCGTGTACAAGGGCAACAACGGTGCGAACAACGTCTATTCGTTCGTCCGCAGCTCCAACTCCACCTCCGGCACGGTCGACATCCTGCCGATCCTGAAGTGGATCAAGGACACCAAGGGCTGGTTCGGCAATGTCACCATCGGTGACGTGCAGTTCGGCTTCGAGATCACCAGCTCGTCCGGCGGGCTGGACTTCACCGTCAACAGCGAGAGTGTCAGCAGCAGTTGAGTCACCGGGGCGGCCCCGCCACAGGCGGGACCGCCCCTTGCGCCGTCACGCCCGGTCGACCTCGGCGCGCAACGCGTTGTAGTCGGCGAAGGCCGCGTCGACGTCCGCGCGGGTGAGGCCGTAGCGGGCCAGGTCGTAGCTGTGGGCCCGGGCGCCCCTGGGGCGGGCGACGGCCGCGGGCAGGCGGGCTGCGTCGGCCTCGGTCCAGGCGGCGCCGACGGCCGCGTAGAGCTTCGGGGCACCCGCGGCCGGGTCGGAGCCCAGCCAGGAGTACGGCACGTCGACGAGGGATTCGCGGGGGATGCCGGCGCGGGAGGCGAGGCCGCGGGCGGCCGAGCGGGCCAGCAGCTGCAGCCAGGTGGCGCCGAGCTGACCCAGGTCCAGGGGCCGGGTGTTCACCGCCATGCCGTGCTCGACCAGGCTGCAGAACGAGGCCACGGCGGTGGCCGGATCGCGGTGCGTCCACACGATCGTGGCGTCCGGGAAGACCGCGCGCAGCGCGTCCAGGTTCTCCAGGTGCAGCGGCGACTTCAGCACCCAGCGGCGGCGCGGGCGGCCGTACTGGAGCACCTGGTAGATCTGCTTGAGGTAGCGGTAGTCGGCGCCGAAGTCATGGGTCTCGTGCCAGGGCAGGTACTCGGGGATCACCGCCTGGGACAGCGGCATCACGGTGTGCGGCAGCGCGAAGGTGCACTCCTCCGGGCCCTCGGGGCGCAGGTTGTGGATGTGCCGGAAGCGCGGGGAGAAGAGGTTGATGCCGCCGACCAGGCGGCGGGCGGCGGTGATCGCCTTCTCGCGTTCCTCCGCCGGGAGTTCCAGGTCGGGGGAGAGCAGCTCCCAGAGCAGCGGGCAGCGGTGGTCCGCGGAGAGGGCGAGGATGCCGTGGGTGAGCGTGGTGGCGGTGCGCGGCAGGCCCACCACGAACACCGGGCGCTCGATCGGCTCCCGCTCGATCTCGGGGTGTGCGGCGAGCAGCCGCCGGATCCGGGCGCGGTTGGCGAGATGCCGGCCGACGTGTCCGCGGGCGGACAGCCAGCCGACCGGGGTGAGACGCTCGGCCGCCGCCCAACATCGAAGCAGGTGACGGAAGTCGTCGGCGAACCGCTCGTCGTCCTTTGCCGGTCCGGCCGCGTCGAGCAGCCGGCCGAAGGCCCGGTCCGGGGTGCGGCGGGCACGGAAGCCGGGTCTGAGGAGCAGGTTGGCGAGCGTGAGGGGGAACGGGTCCATGGGCACGGCAGCGGAACCCTTCGTGGGGGGACAGCGGAGGGGATACTGACTACCCCCTCCAACTGACCCACCACACCGCCGAGTTGAGACATTTACCGGCCGGTAATGAGAGACGTCGTAATCCGGCCGGACTACTCCGCGACCGGTAGCTCCACCCCGTCGCGCAGGAACAGCGGGATACGGTCCAGCGGCGCGTCCACCGTCACCGCCGTACCGCCCTCGTACGACTCGCCCGTCCACGCGTCCGTCCACCAGGCCCCCGCCGGCAGATACGCCGTGCGGACCGTGGCGCCCGCCGTCAGTACCGGCGCCACCAGGAGGTCACGGCCGAAGAGATACGCGTCGTCGACCGTCCAGGCCGCCTGGTCCTCGGGGAACTCCAGGAACAGCGGCCGCAGCACCGGCAGGCCCTGCTCGTGGGCCTCCCGCATCACCCGGAGGACGTACGGCTTCAGGCGCTCGCGCAGCCGCAGGTACTTCTCCAGGATCGCGCCGGGCTCCTCGCCGTACGACCACACCTCGTTCGGGCCGCCGGTCATGTCCGGGCCCAGCGGCATGCCCGGGTCGCGGAAGCCGTGCAGGCGCATCAGCGGGGAGAGCGCGCCGAACTGGAACCAGCGGACCATCACCTCGCGGTAGGCCGGGTCGTCCGGGTCGCCGCCGTGGAAGCCGCCGATGTCGGTGTTCCACCAGGGGATGCCGGACAGGGCGGTGTTGAGGCCGGCCGCGATCTGGTGGCGCAGGGTCGTGAAGTCGGTGCCGATGTCACCGGACCACAGCGCGGCGCCGTAGCGCTGACTGCCCGCCCACGCCGAACGGTTGAGGGTGACGACCTCCTCGCCCCGCGCCCGCAGGCCCTCGTAGAAGGTCCGGGAGTTCTCGGCGGGGTAGCTGTTGCCGACCTCCAGACCCGGGCCCGTCCAGTAGCGCAGGTTCTCCTGGAAGCCCGGCTTCAGCTCGGGCTCGCAGGCGTCCAGCCAGAAGGCCGTGATGCCGTACGGGTCCAGGTAGTTCTCCTTGACCTTCGACCACACGAACTCCCGGGCCTCCGGGTTGGTGGCGTCGTAGAACGCCACCTGCACGGTCGACGCCACCTCCTTGTCCGGCCAGTCGGCGTGCGCCGTCGGGCCGTACTGGGTGCCGATGAAGTAGCCGCGCTGCTCCATCACCGGGTGGTTCTCGCTCAGCGGGGACACCGACGGCCAGACGCTCACCACCAGCTTGATGCCGAGCTCGTCGAGTTCGCGGACCATCGCGGCCGGGTCCGGCCATTCCTTCGGGTCGAACTTCCAGTCGCCCAGGTGGGTCCAGTGGAAGAAGTCGCAGACGATCGCCGAGACGGGCAGGCCCCGGCGTTTGTACTCCCGTGCCACGGCGAGCAGTTCGTCCTGGGTGCGGTAGCGCAGCTTGCACTGCCAGAAGCCCGCCGCCCACTCCGGCAGCATCGGCGAACGCCCGCTCACCGCACTGTAGTTGCGCTGCCCGTCGGCAGGGGTGCCGACGGTGATCCAGTAGTCGAGCTGGCGGGCCGAGTCGGCCACCCAGCGGGTGCCGTTGCCGGCCAGCTCCACGCGGCCGATCGCCGGGTTGTTCCAGAGCAGGGTGTAGCCGCGGCTGGAGACCAGGACCGGGATCGAGACCTCGGCGTTGCGCTGGACCAGGTCGAGGACCAGGCCCTTCTGGTCGAGGCGCCCGTGCTGGTGCTGGCCCAGGCCGAACAGCCGCTCGCCCTCGTAGGCCGCGAACCGCTGCTCCAGGCGGTGGTGGCCGTTGCCGACCGCGGTGTACAGGCGCGAGCCGGGCCACCAGAAGTGGGCGCGCTGCTCGGCCAGCACCTCCGAGCCGTCGTCGGTGCGCAGGAAGCGGACCAGGCCCTCGGCGGACACCTCGACGGTCAGGGCCCCGACCGTCAACTGCCCTTCCCCGTCGCTGATCTTGACGGTCGCCTCGGTGGCCGGAGGCTCGTCGAGCAGGGCTCCCGGCAGGCCTTCGAGGACCGGGCCGCCGAGCCGGGCCCGCACCCGGACCGCGTCCGGCCCCCACGGCTCGATCCGCAGCGTCTCCTGACGGCCGCTCCACTCCAGCGCACCGTCCCGCTCACGGAACGTCCCGACGGTGGGGGAGGACTGCGCGAGACTGACCTTGGGCTGCGCTGCGGCAGACGGGTTTTCGGCAGGCTGATTCACGAGGCGCGCTCCTGAATGAGTGCAGACATGGGGGTGCCCCGGAACGGCGGGGCACTACAAAGGGTTCAGGACCCGGCCGGCGCCGGTCCCGTGCTCGCTCGTACCGTCAACTCCGGGGCGATCAGGACGACTTCGTCACTGCCCCGGCCGTCCAGCTTGGCGACCAGGTGTTCCACGGCATACCGTCCCATCTCCTGCGCGGGGATGGCGACCGAGGTCAGCCGCACCGAGGCCTGGACGGCGACCTGGTCCGGGCAGATCGCGACCACGGACACGTCCTCCGGCACCGCCCGGCCCTGCTGGCGCAGCAGCGCGAGCAGCGGCTCCACCGCCGACTCGTTCTGGACGACGAAGCCCGTGGTGCCCGGACGTTCGTCGAAGATCCGGGCCAGCGTGACGGTCATCGCGTCGTACCCGCCCTCGCACGGCCGGTGCAGCACCCGAAGGCCCAACTCCCGGGCCCGGGACCGCAGTCCGTCCAGGGTGCGCTCGGCGAAGCCGGTGTGCCGCTCGTAGACCGCCGGGGCCTCGCCGATGACAGCGATGTCACGGTGACCGAGCTTCGCGAGGTGCTCCGCACACAAAGCGCCGGTCGCCCCGAAGTCAAGATCGACGCAGGTCAGCCCGGAGGTGGCGGCGGGCAGGCCGATGAGCACGGAGGGCTGGTCGGTCTGCCTCAGCAGCGGCAGCCGCTCGTCCTCCAGCTCCACGTCCATCAGGATCATGGCGTCGGCGAGCCCGCTGCCGGTCACCCGGCGCACCGCGTCCGGGCCCTCCTCGCCCGTGAGCAGCAGTACGTCGTAGCCGTGCAGCCGGGCCGTGGTGGCCACCGCGATCGCGATCTCCATCATCACCGGCACGTACATGTCCGTACGCAGCGGGATCATCAGCGCGATGATGTTCGACCGGCTGCTGGCCAGGGCCCGGGCGCCCGCGTTCGGGTGGTAGCCCAGCTCCCGGATGCTCTGCTCGACCCGCTGCCGGGTGGTGGTGGAGATGGACCGCTTGCCGCTGAGGACATAGCTCACCGTGCTCGCCGAGACTCCGGCGTGCTGGGCGACCTCGGCGAGGGTGACCATCCAGCTCTCCAAGCTTTGTGAAGCGCTTCGACAGTGCGCATTGCTGACAGGGGCGAGTGAGGGTGGTTCGACAGTAGCTTCAGTGGGGGTGGGTGTCCATAGGTTGTCGAAGCGCTTCGACACCGAATTGACGAGACGCCCTTCGCGTTGATGAGGCGCCCTCGGCAACCTTTCCGGAGGGCGGCGGCCACCAGGAGGTCGTACGGCCGTCCGACGGGTCGTACCCCGAACCGTCCCCCGGAAGGACCCCTCGATGCAACACCGCAGACCGCGCCTGTCCAAGACGGCGAAGACGCTGCTGGCCGCCTCGGTCGCGCTCACCGCCGCCGCGGGTGTCACCGTGGCGCAGGCCGGCGAGCCGAGCAAGAAGTGCACCGCCTTCGACACCGTCACGCTCGGCAAGTATTACCTGAACAACAACCTCTGGGGGCAGGACAAGGGAACGGGCACCCAGTGCGTCTGGGACAACTCCGCATCGGGCTCGACGATCTCCTGGGGGACGTCGTACAGCTGGGCGAACAACAGCAAGGGCACCGACGCGGACGTCAAGTCGTACGCCAGTACGGTGCTCGGCTGGCACTGGGGCTGGAAGGTCGACAAGGCGTCCACCGGCCTGCCGGTCCGGGTCGGCGACCGCAAGAAGATCACCGCCAAGTGGAACTTCTCGCTCAGCTCCGACCCAGGGACCCTGGACGTGGCCTACGACCTCTGGCTGCACGCCAAGAACACCGCGGACTGGCAGGACCAGCCCACCGACGAGATCATGATCTGGCTCAACCGCCAGGGCGGCGCCGGCCCGCTGGGCACCAAGTACGGCAGCGTCAGCCTCGGCGGCGCGATGTGGGACATCTACCGGGGCGACATCGGCTGGAACGTCTACTCCTTCGTCCGCCGTGCCAACACCACAGGCGCCACGCTGAACATCGATGACTTCACCCAGGCCCTGGTCCGCCGCGGACTGCTCGGCAACGACAAGTACCTCTCAGGCATCGAAGCCGGCACCGAGGTCTTCAAGGGCTCGGGGCGGCTGGACACCACGTCGTACTCGGTCGACATCGGCTGAGAATCGCATCGCGCCGGCCGGCCCGTCAGCCGATCGGACCGCGAGGACTGGTGGGGGCGGCCCGTTTCGGGTACCAACGATCCAGTAGCACTGGTCGGTAACGAACGGTCCTAAAAACCCCTTTTGTGGCGAGGTGAGCCTCAATGTCCGCCCCCACCGCCAAGAAACCCACCGTCACCGAGCGGGAGGCCCGCCAGGTGGCGGAGGCCGCCCGGGAACAGGACTGGCGCAAACCCAGTTTCGCCAAGGAGCTGTTCCTCGGGCGCTTCCGGCTCGACCTCATCCACCCGCATCCGCTCCCGGCGGACGACGACGTACGGCGCGGCGAGGAGTTCCTGGCCCGGCTCCGCGAGTTCTGCGAGACGAAGATCGACTCGGCGCTCATCGAGCGCGAGGCGCGCATCCCGGACGAGGTGATCGCCGGCCTCAAGGAGCTCGGCGCCCTCGGCATGAAGATCGACACCAAGTACGGCGGCCTCGGCCTCACCCAGGTCTACTACAACCGGGCCCTCTCCCTGGTCGGCTCCGCGAACCCGGCGGTCGGCGCGCTGCTCTCCGCCCACCAGTCGATCGGCGTCCCGCAGCCGCTGAAGATCTTCGGCACCCAGGAGCAGAAGGACGCCTTCCTGCCGCGCTGCGCCCGCACCGACATCTCGGCGTTCCTGCTCACCGAGCCGGACGTCGGCTCGGACCCGGCACGCCTGGCCACCACCGCCGTACCGGACGGGGACGACTACGTCCTCGACGGGGTGAAGCTCTGGACCACCAACGGCGTGGTCGCCGACCTCCTGGTCGTCATGGCCCGCGTCCCGAAGACCGAGGACAGCAAGGGCGGTATCACGGCCTTCGTCGTCGAGGCGGACTCGCCGGGCATCACCGTCGAGAACCGCAACGCCTTCATGGGCCTGCGCGGCATCGAGAACGGCGTCACCCGCTTCCACCAGGTCCGGGTCCCGGCCGCCAACCGCATCGGCGCCGAGGGCGCGGGCCTGAAGATCGCCCTCACCACGCTCAACACCGGCCGGCTCTCGCTGCCCGCGATGTGCGTAGGCGCCGGCAAGTGGTGCCTGAAGATCGCCCGCGAGTGGTCGGCGGTCCGCGAGCAGTGGGGCAAGCCGGTCGCGCTGCACGAGGCGGTCGGCTCCAAGATCAGCTTCATCGCGGCGACCACCTTCGCCCTGGAGGCGGTCGTCGACCTTTCCTCCCAGATGGCCGACGAGAACCGCAACGACATCCGCATCGAGGCCGCCCTCGCCAAGCTCTACGGTTCCGAGATGGCCTGCCTGATGGCGGACGAGCTGGTCCAGATCCGCGGCGGCCGCGGCTTCGAGACGGCCGAGTCGCTGGCGGCCCGCGGCGAACGCGCCGTCCCCGCCGAGCAGCTCCTGCGCGACCTGCGCATCAACCGCATCTTCGAGGGTTCCACGGAGATCATGCACCTGCTGATCGCCCGCGAGGCCGTCGATGCCCACCTCTCGGTCGCCGGCGACCTCATCGACCCCGACAAGTCCCTCCAGGACAAGGCGAAGGCGGGCGCCAACGCGGGCGTCTTCTACGCCAAGTGGCTGCCGAAGCTGGTCGCGGGACCGGGCCAGCTGCCCACGTCGTACGGCGACTTCAAGCACGGCGTGGACCTCGCCCCGCACCTGCGCTACGTGGAGCGGCACGCCCGCAAGCTGGCCCGGTCCACCTTCTACGCCATGTCCCGCTGGCAGGGCCGGATGGAGACCAAGCAGGGCTTCCTGGGCCGGGTCGTGGACATCGGCGCCGAGCTGTTCGCGATGAGCGCGGCCTGCGTGCGCGCCGAACTGCTGCGCCGCCAGGGCGATCACGGCCGCGAGGCGTACCTGCTCGCCGACGCGTTCTGCCGGCAGGCCCGCATCCGTGTCGACGAGCTGTTCAACCGCCTCTGGTCGAACACCGACGACCTGGACCGCAAGGTCGTCAAGGGCGTGCTCGGCGGCTCCTTCGAATGGCTGGAACGGGGGATCGTCGACCCGTCGGGCGAGGGGCCGTGGATCGCCGACGCGGCGCCCGGACCGTCCCAGCGGGACAACGTGCGCCGCCCGTTCAAGTGAGGCCCTGCGCGTGAGGGCCCTCGCCCGAGGGCCCTCACGCGATACTGCTGAAGTAGCGATTCAGCAGTACTTGTCGCTCGGGTCCCGCGTCGTCCAGGAGCAGGAGTCGACCTTGGCGCCGCTCGCCTTGGTCAGCGTCGCCGTGTCGCTGGTGTTGTTCCACACGTAGGCGCGACGGTTCTGGTACTTGTCCGACGCGGTGTCCGTGCCCCGGCCGGTGTGCACCTTCATCGTCTTGTGGGCGCCGATCTTGATGTTCTCGAAGACGTACCGGTGGTTGGAGACGTCCTTCAGGACCCAGCCCTTGAGCGAGACCGCCGAGCCGCCGGTGTTCTTGATCTGCACCCACTCGGCGTTGAGGCTGGCGTTGGAGCGGTTGTCGCCGCCCGGGCTGTCGAACCACACGTGGTAGATGGTCACGCCGCCGGCCGCCTGGGCCGGGGTGCTGAACACGGTGCCGGTGAGCAGCGCGGCGCCCGCGAGCGCGGGCAGGGCGGCGCGTATGTGCGCAGTGCGCATGGAGAGATCCCCCCAGATGTCTTCCGGTCGGGCCGGTCATCCCCGCCGGCCCGACAGAAGTGTTATCACACGATCTTCACCTGAACCTCACAAAGGGAATTCCGCTTCATAGGGCGCCAAGAACTGATAAGCCACCCGTGGGGGCACCCGCGGGAGGGACGCGCTGTCCTCCCGGCCGCCGGATGCGGCCACAATGGGGGGATGACCGACAGTCCCGCCAGTCCGGCACCCCTCGCCGACCCGCACCTCGTGTACGACCCGCTCGCGGGCGACGGCCCGAAGGACGTGGTGATCCTCGGCTCCACCGGATCGATCGGCACCCAGGCCATCGACCTCGTCCTGCGCAACCCCGACCGCTTCCGGGTCACCGCCCTGTCCGCCCACGGCGGCCGGGTCGCCCTCCTCGCCGAGCAGGCGCACCGGCTGCGGGTGCGGACCGTCGCGGTCGCCCGCGAGGACGTCGTACCGGCCCTGCGCGAGGCGCTCACGGCGCACTACGGCGCCGGTGAGCCGCTCCCCGAGATCCTCGCCGGACCCGACGCGGCCACCCAGGTCGCCGCTTCCGACTGCCACACCGTCCTCAACGGCATCACCGGCTCCATCGGCCTCGCGCCCACTCTGGCCGCCCTGGAGGCGGGCCGCACCCTCGCGCTCGCCAACAAGGAGTCGCTGATCGTCGGCGGCCCGCTGGTCAAGGCGCTGGCCAAGCCCGGCCAGATCATCCCGGTCGACTCCGAGCACGCGGCGCTCTTCCAGTCGCTGGCGGCGGGGACCCGGGCCGACGTCCGCAAACTGGTCGTCACCGCGTCCGGCGGGCCCTTCCGCGGCCGTACCAAGGCCGACCTGGCGCACGTCACCGTCGAGGACGCGCTCGCCCACCCCACCTGGGCGATGGGGCCGGTCATCACGATCAACTCCGCGACCCTGGTCAACAAGGGGCTGGAAGTCATCGAGGCGCACCTCCTCTACGACATTCCCTTCGACCGCATTGAGGTGGTCGTGCACCCGCAGTCGTATGTCCACTCGATGGTCGAGTTCACCGACGGATCCACGATCGCGCAGGCGACGCCTCCCGACATGCGGGGGCCGATCGCCATCGGTCTCGGCTGGCCCGAACGGGTCCCGGACGCGGCGCCCGCCTTCGACTGGAGCAAGGCCTCCACCTGGGAGTTCTTCCCGCTGGACAACGAGGCCTTCCCGTCCGTGAACCTGGCCCGGCACGTCGGTGAGCTCGCGGGCACCGCGCCGGCGGTGTTCAATGCGGCCAACGAGGAGTGCGTCGAGGCCTTCCGGGCCGGTCTGCTGCCGTTCAACGGCATCATGGAGACCGTGACCCGGGTGGTCGAGGAACACGGCACCCCTCGTACGGGAACTTCGCTCACCGTGCCGGACGTACTCGAAGCGGAGACCTGGGCACGGGTCCGGGCCCGGGAACTGACAGCGCAGAAGGCGACCGCGGAGGCGCGTGCATGACAGCCCTGATGATGATCCTCGGCATAGTCGTCTTCGTGATCGGCCTGCTGGTGTCGATCGCCTGGCACGAGCTGGGGCATCTCTCCACCGCCAAGCTCTTCGGCATCCGCGTCCCGCAGTACATGGTCGGCTTCGGCCCGACCATCTGGTCGCGGCACAAGGGCGACACGGAGTACGGCATCAAGGCCGTCCCGCTGGGCGGCTACATCCGCATGATCGGCATGTTCCCGCCGGGCGCCGACGGCCGGGTCACCGCCCGCTCCACCTCGCCCTGGCGCAGCATGATCGAGGACGCCCGCTCGGCCGCCTTCGAGGAGCTCCAGCCCGGCGACGAGAGCCGCCTCTTCTACACCCGCGCCCCCTGGAAGCGCGTGATCGTGATGTTCGCGGGCCCCTTCATGAACCTGATCCTGGCGGTGGCGCTGTTCCTCACCGTCCTGATGGGCTTCGGCATCAGCCAGCAGACCACCACGGTCAGCTCGGTCTCCCAGTGCGTGATCGCGCAGAGCGAGAACCGCGACACCTGCAAGAAGACCGACGCGGACTCCCCGGCCGCCGCCGCGGGCCTCAAGGCGGGCGACAAGATCCTCTCCTTCGAGGGGGTGCAGACGACCAGCTGGAACCAGCTCTCCGACCTGATCCGGTCCGCCCCCGGCAAGGAGGTCGCGATCGTCGTCGACCGCAAGGGCCAGGACGTCACCCTGCACGCGAAGATCGCCACCAACCAGGTCGCCAAGAAGGACTCCAGCGGCCAGATCGTCGAGGGACAGTACGTCTCCGCCGGCTTCCTCGGCTTCAGCGCCGCCACCGGCATCGTCCGCCAGGACTTCGGTGAATCGGTGACCTGGATGGGCGACCGCGTCGGCGAGGCCGTCGACTCGATCGTCAGCCTGCCCGGCAAGATCCCGGCCCTGTGGGACGCGGCCTTCGACGGCGCCCCCCGCCAGCCGGACTCCCCGATGGGCGTGGTCGGCGCGGCACGCGTCGGCGGCGAGATCTTCACCCTGGACATCCCGCCCACCGAGCAGCTGGCCATGGCCCTGATGCTGGTGGCCGGCTTCAACCTCTCCCTGTTCCTCTTCAACATGCTCCCGCTGCTCCCGCTGGACGGCGGGCACATCGCGGGCGCCCTGTGGGAGTCGCTGCGCCGGAACCTGGCCAAGGTGCTGCGCCGCCCGGACCCCGGCCCGTTCGACGTGGCGAAGCTGATGCCGGTGGCCTATGTGGTGGCGGGGATCTTCGTCTGCTTCACGGTCCTCGTCCTGATCGCCGACGTGGTTAACCCGGTGAAAATCTCCTAGCCATACGACGTTCGAAGCGGCCCGGAACACTGTGTTCCGGGCCGCTTCCATTGAGTGGGTTTACAGGTGGGGGATGTGCTCGGTCCGGTGCCGGTGCCGTAATCTCGAAGCCTGGAACCCGCTCACGACGGGACCTGGACCTAGATCCACGACTTGGGGTTGCACAGCAGATGACTGCGATTTCTCTCGGCATGCCGTCCGTTCCGACCAAGCTCGCCGAGCGCCGGAAGAGCCGGCAGATCCAGGTCGGCTCCGTGGCGGTCGGCGGGGACGCCCCGGTCTCGGTCCAGTCGATGACCACGACCCGTACGTCCGACATCGGCGCGACCCTCCAGCAGATCGCCGAGCTCACCGCGTCCGGCTGCCAGATCGTGCGGGTGGCCTGCCCCACCCAGGACGACGCCGACGCGCTGGCCACCATCGCGAGGAAGTCGCAGATCCCGGTCATCGCGGACATCCACTTCCAGCCGAAGTACGTCTTCGCCGCGATCGAGGCCGGCTGCGCCGCGGTCCGCGTCAACCCCGGCAACATCAAGCAGTTCGACGACAAGGTCAAGGAGATCGCGGCGGCCGCCAAGGACCACGGCACCCCGATCCGCATCGGCGTCAACGCCGGCTCCCTGGACCGCCGGCTGCTCCAGAAGTACGGCAAGGCGACCCCCGAGGCCCTGGTCGAGTCCGCCCTGTGGGAGGCGTCCCTCTTCGAGGAGCACGACTTCCGGGAGATCAAGATCTCGGTCAAGCACAACGACCCGGTCGTGATGATCGAGGCGTACCGGCAGCTGGCCGCCCAGTGCGACTACCCCCTCCACCTCGGCGTGACGGAGGCCGGCCCGGCCTTCCAGGGCACCATCAAGTCGGCGGTCGCCTTCGGGGCGTTGCTGTCGCAGGGCATCGGTGACACCATCCGCGTCTCGCTCTCCGCGCCTCCGGTCGAGGAGGTCAAGGTCGGCAACCAGATCCTGGAGTCCCTGAACCTCAAGCAGCGCGGCCTGGAGATCGTCTCCTGCCCGTCCTGCGGGCGCGCCCAGGTCGACGTCTACAAGCTCGCCGAAGAGGTCACCGCCGGGCTCACCGGCATGGAGGTCCCGCTCCGCGTCGCCGTCATGGGCTGCGTCGTCAACGGCCCCGGCGAGGCCCGCGAGGCCGACCTCGGCGTCGCATCCGGCAACGGCAAGGGCCAGATCTTCGTCAAGGGCGAGGTCATCAAGACGGTCCCCGAGTCCAAGATCGTCGAGACCCTCATCGAGGAGGCCATGAAGCTGGCCGAACAGATGGAGGCGGAGGGCACGGAGTCGGGGGAGCCGTCGGTGTCGGTGGCGGGCTGAGGCCGTCTTCGGGCGACGGCGGTTTTCCTCGCCCCCGCCGCCCCTGCCCGTCCCGTCCTGAAGGAGCTCCGCCCCTTCGACCCCGCCAGGGGCTCCGCCCCTGGACCCCGCTCCTCAAACGCCGGAGGGGCTGAAATACTCAGCCCGTCCGGCGTTTGAGGACGAGGCCGGAGGCCGGAGCGGGGGTCCGGGGCGGCAGCCCCCAGGGACGGAAGGCCAGCCGGCGGCCACTTCACAGTGCACGGGGCGGCACGGCCAAGCTTCCGCAGGTACAGTGCGGAGATCAGCAGAACCCCTCAGTGTGAGGCCCCGCACGTGTTGACGCAGACCACCTCACGGGTGCTCGAACCGAGTGACCTGGACGCCGCGCTCGCCGTACTCGACCGCGAGCCGGTCACGAACGCCTTCGTGACCTCCCGCGTCCAGGTGGCCGGCCTCGACCCCTGGCGCCTCGGCGGCGAGATGTGGGGCTGGTACGAGGACGGCATGCTCACGTCCCTCTGCTACGCCGGCGCCAACCTCGTCCCGATCTGCGCCACCCCGCGTGCCGTCCGCGCCTTCGCCGACCGCGCCCGCCGGGCCGGCCGCCGCTGCTCCTCGATCGTCGGCCCCGCCGAGGCCACCGCCCAGCTGTGGCGCCTCCTGGAACCGCACTGGGGCCCGGCCCGCGAGGTTCGCGCCCAGCAGCCCCTCATGGTCACCGACCGCATGCCCGCCGACATCGCCCCGGATCCGTACGTCCGCCGCATCCGCAAGGACGAGATGGAGACGATCATGCCGGCGTGCGTCGCGATGTTCACGGAGGAGGTGGGCGTCTCCCCGATGGCCGGCGACGGCGGCCTCCTCTACCAGGCGAGGGTCGCCGAACTCGTCGGCTCCGGCCGCTCGTTCGCCCGGCTCGACGACAACGGCAAGGTCGCCTTCAAGGCGGAGATCGGCGCGGCGACGGCCGAGGCCTGCCAGATCCAGGGCGTGTGGGTGGCCCCCGAATACCGGGGCATGGGCCTGGCGGCCCCCGGCATGGCAGCGGTCCTGCGCTACGCACTGGCCGACGTGGCCCCGGTGGTGAGCCTCTACGTCAACGACTTCAACACCGCGGCGAGAAAGACGTATCTGAGGGTGGGCTTCCAGGAGGTCGGCGCGTTCATGAGCGTCCTTTTCTAGCCGACGCCAGGGGAAACGCGCCCCAAAGGGGCGCGGGGAACTGCGCGACCAGCCCCGATGGAGCCGCACCCGGACGACTGCGCTCCGCCCCCTGTACCCTCCCCACATGACCCTCGTGATCGGCCTCCTGGACCTCCCCACCCACGTGGACGAGGCCCTGGCAGTCCAAGCGATCGCCTTCGGCCTGGGCCCCGACGAGGTAGCCGTCCGCCGCCAGATCGTCCTCCGCCACATGCAGTACCCCGGGGCAAGGGCCTTCGGCGCCACGGCCGAAGGCCGGCTCGTCGGATTCGTCTACGGCATGCCCAACTCCCGCACGCACTGGTGGTCCACGGTCGTGGAGCCCTACCTCCGCTCCCAGGGCAACGCCGACTGGCTCGACGACTCCTTCGTGATCACCGAACTGCACGTGCACCCCCACCACCAGAACCGCGGCATCGGCCGCCGCCTGATCACCCTCATCACCGACGGCGCCGCCGAGCCCCGCTCGATCCTCTCCGCGATCGACACCGACAGCCCGGCCCGCGGCCTCTACCACTCCCTCGGCTACGTCGACCTGGCCCGCCGGGTGCATTTCCCCAGCGCCCCGAAGCCGTACGCCGTGATGGGCGCGCCCCTGCCGCTCCGCCGTAAGTGACGCGTGGCCGCTAACCGATTTCCACCGGCACAGCGAGCCCGGCTAACCTCCTAGCCATCAACCTTTTCCGGCAGGAGTACGAGAACCATGGCGAACGCACCGGTCCAACGCATGTCCCAGTTGATGGCGAAGACGCTGCGTGACGACCCGGCGGACGCCGAGGTCCTCAGCCACAAGCTCCTCGTCCGCGCCGGCTACGTCCGCCGTACGGCGGCCGGCATCTGGTCCTGGCTGCCGCTGGGCCTGAAGGTGCTGTCCAACATCGAGCGGGTCGTCCGCGAGGAGATGGACGCGATCGGCGCCCAGGAGGTGCTGCTCCCGGCCCTCCTGCCCCGGGAGCCGTACGAGGCCACCGGCCGCTGGGACGAGTACGGCCAGGAGCTGTTCCGCCTCCAGGACCGCAAGGGCGGCGACTACCTCCTCGGCCCCACCCACGAGGAGATCTTCACCCTGCTGGTGAAGGACCAGGCGTCCTCCTACAAGGACCTGCCGGTCATCCTCTACCAGATCCAGAACAAGTACCGGGACGAGGCCCGCCCGCGGGCCGGCATCCTGCGCGGCCGCGAGTTCCTGATGAAGGACTCCTACTCCTTCGACCTGGACGACGACGGCCTCGCCAGGTCGTACGCCCTGCACCGCGCGGCGTACCAGCGGATCTTCGAGCGCCTCGGCCTCGACTACCGCATCGTCGCCGCCACCGCCGGTGCCATGGGCGGCTCGAAGTCGGAGGAGTTCCTGGCCCCGGCCGAGGCGGGCGAGGACACCTTCGCCGACTGCCCGAACTGCGACTTCGCGGCCAACACCGAGGCGATCACGTACGAGCTGAAGTCGGTGGACGCCTCCGGCGTGCCCGCCCTCGAGGAGATCCCGACCCCGGACACCCCGACCATCGAGACCCTCGCCGCCCACCTCGGCGTCCCGGCCTCCGCCACCCTGAAGAACCTCCTGGTGAAGGTCGACGGCGAGATCGTGGCCGTGGGCGTACCGGGCGACCGTGAGGTCGACATGGGCAAGGTCGAGGAGCACTTCGCCCCGGCCGCCGTCGAAATGGTCACCGAGTCCGACTTCGCCGGCCGTCCCGACCTGGTCCGCGGCTATGTCGGCCCGCAGGGCCTCGGCGAGAAGGTGAAGTACATCGCCGACCCGCGGGTGGCGGCGGGTACCGCCTGGATCACGGGTGCCAACAAGGCGGGCACGCACGCCAAGAACGTCGTGGCGGACCGTGACTTCACCGTCGACGAGTACGTCGATGTCGTCGTCGTGCTGGAGGGCGATCCCTGCCCGAAGTGCGGCACCGGCCTCAAGCTGGACCGTGCCATCGAGATCGGCCACATCTTCCAGCTGGGCCAGAAGTACACCAATGCGCTCAAGCTCGACGTCCTCGGCCAGAACGGCAAGCCGGTCCGCGTGACGATGGGCTCCTACGGCATCGGTGTCTCCCGCGCCGTCGCCGCCCTCGCCGAGCAGACCGCCGACGAGAAGGGGCTGGTCTGGTCCCGCGAGGTCGCCCCGGCCGACGTGCACGTGGTCGCCGCGGGCAAGGCCCTGCAGACCGAACTGGCCCTGGACGTCTCCGAGAAGCTGCGGGCGGCCGGGCTGCGCGTCCTGGTCGACGACCGGGCCGGGGTCTCCCCGGGCGTGAAGTTCACGGACGCCGAGCTGATCGGCGTACCGCAGATCCTGATCGCGGGCCGCCGCTCCGGCGAGGGTGTCCTGGAGCTCAAGGACCGCAGGACGGGCGAGCGCGAGGAGCTGACGGTGGACGAGGCGATCGCCCGCCTGACCGCCAACTGAGCCTCAACTCCCGCCGCGGCGGCCCCTGGTGACACACCGGGGGCCGCCGCGGTTTTTCAGGAACGTCTCAGACAGTTCTTCCGCTCCGTATGGGAGCCTCACAGACTTCTCTCAGGCCGATACCCGAACGTAATGCGTGACAGAGAGTCACGTGGGAGGGGATCGGTCATGACCGAGAGAGTGCAAGGCAGCGAGCAGGGGGAGCGGGGCGCGGCCGCGGCGGTTCGCCGGGGAGCCCGGCGCACGGCGGCGTTGGCGGCGGCGGTCACGCTCGCCGCGGCGGCCGGGGTGTTCGCCCTGGTCGGCACGATGCAGTCGGACGCCGAGACGACGGCGAGCAGCGGCACCGGCACGACGTCGAGCTCCAGCTCCGACTCACGTTCCGGCACGGAGAGTTCCTCACCCTCCACCTCGACCGACTCGTCGTCGTCCTCGTCGTCCTCGTCGTCGACCGACTCGTCCTCGTCGTCCTCGGACCTCCAGTCCTCCTCCGACGGCCTCACCTCCGGCAGCGGCTCCACCGACTCCACCTCGGGGGCGTCATGACCACCAGGTCCGCCCCGCGGCCGACGGCCGCCGCCGAGTGGCGTGCGCTCGGCACCACCGTCCGCCTGGTCGTCACCGATCCGGCCCTGCTGGACTCCTGCAACCTGCTCCTCGTCCGGCAGCTCGCCGAGGTCGACGCGGCGTGCAGCAGGTTCCGCACCGACTCCGAACTGGCCGCCCTCGACACCAGCCACGGCCGCCCGGTCCGGGTCAGCCCGCTGCTCGCCGAGGCCCTCGCCGTCGCCCTGCGCGCGGCCGAGGCGACGGACGGCGCGGTGGACCCCACGGTCGGCTCGGCGATGGACGCGATCGGCTACGACCGCGACTTCACCCTGGTCCGCGAGGACGACCGCCCGGTCTCCCTGCGGGTGCGCCGCGCCCCGGGCTGGCGCAAGGTCGCCCTGGACCCGGCGACCGGCAGGGTCACCGTCCCCGAGGGCGTCCGCCTGGACCTGGGCGCCACCGCCAAGGCCTGGGCCGCCGACCGGGCCGCGAAGATGCTGGCCGACGCGGCCGGCTGCGGAGTGCTGGTGAGCCTCGGCGGCGACACCGCCGTCGCCGGCGGGCCCCCGGCGGGCGGCTGGCAGATCCGCGTCCAGGACATCACCGGACCGGTGGACGAGACGCCCGCGCAGGGGTCGTACGACACCGTCGGCCTGCGTTCGGGCGGCCTCGCCACCTCCGGCACCGGCGCCCGCCGCTGGCGGCGCGGCGGCTACGACCTCCACCACATCGTCGACCCGCGCACCGGACTGCCGGTCCGCTCCCCGTGGCGCACGGTCTCGGTGGCCGCGGCCACCTGCGCCGACGCCAACGCCGCCAGCACGGCCGCCCTGGTCAAGGGCGCGGGCGCGGAACGCTGGCTGACCCGCCGGGGCCTGCCCGCCCGCCTGGTCGCACACAACGGCACCGTCGTCACCACGCCCGGCTGGCCCGCACCCCGCACGGCGCTGGAGGCCGCCGCATGACCTCCGAGACCCTCTGGTACGCCAACCGTGCCACCGGCGCCGTCTGCCTGGTCCTCTTCACGGTCGTCGTCCTCCTCGGCATCGCCGTCCGCCTGCGCACCCGCCTCCCCGGCCTTCCGCGCTTCGGCACCATGAGCCTGCACCGCACGCTCTCCCTCTCCGCGACCGCCTTCCTGGCCCTGCACATCACCACCGCGGTCGTCGACGGCTATGTGGACATCAGTCCGCTGGACGCCCTCGTCCCCTTCGCCTCCGCCTACCAGCCGCTCTGGCTCGGCCTCGGCACGGTCGCCTTCGACCTGATGCTCGCGGTCCTGGTCACCAGCCTCCTGAGGGACCGCCTCGGCCACCGCACCTGGCGGACCGTGCACTGGCTGGCGTACGCCTCCTGGCCCGTCGCCCTGGTCCACGGCATCGGTATCGGCACGGACGCCGGCACCGACTGGATGACCTGGCTGACCGTGGCCTGCGTGGCGACGGTGATCACGGCCTTCGCCCTGCGCACCGCGCAAGCCGTCCGAGCCTCCCGCCAGACCCCCGCCGCACTGCTGCACACCGAAGGGGCCCTTCGATGACCACGCTCTTCACCGACGTCTACATGTCCCCGCGCCTGCTGGCCCCCGGCGGCACCCCGGCCGACCTCACCACGCACGAACAGCGCTACGGCCCGCTCGGGTACGGCGATCCGGCGGCCGTCCTGCGCACCCTGGCCGAATCCGGCCTGACCGGACGCGGCGGGGCGGGCTTCCCCGCGTACCGGAAGTTCGCCGCGGTCGCCGACGCGGCCCGCCGTACCGAGCGCGCGCCGATCGTCGTCGCGAACGGCGCGGAGAGCGAGCCGGCCAGCCACAAGGACCGGACCCTGCTCCGGCTCTCGCCCCATCTGGTCCTGGACGGGCTCCAGTTGGCGGCCGAGGCGATCGGCGCGGCGGAGGCGTACCTCGCCGTCGAGGACGGCGCCTCCTACCTGGAGTCGGCCCTCGTCCAGCGCCGCGACCCGGTGCGCGTGCAGGTCGTACGGCTGCCCGCCCGCTTCCTCTCAGGCCAGGCCTCGGCCCTCGTCCAGTACCTCTCCGGCGGTCCCGCCCGCCCCACCCACCCGGTCCCGCCGGTCCGCGAACGCGGGGTGCGCCGTGCCCCGACCCTGGTACAGAACGTCGAAACCCTGGCCCATCTGGCCCTGATCGCCCGGTACGGCGCCGACTGGTTCCGCTCGGCGGGCACCCCCGCCGAACCCGGCAGCACCCTCTGCACCCTGCACGTGTCCGGCCGCGAAGTCCGGGTCGTGGAAGCCCCGTTCGGCATGCCCGTCGGACGGCTCCTCCCGCTGGAGGGCGCGTCCGCGGTCCTGGTCGGCGGCTACCACGGCACCTGGATCCCGGCCGCGGAGGCCGCCCAGGTCCCGCTCTCCTCGGCCTACCTGGGCGCGGGCGTCCTCGCCGCCCTCCCCGCCGACCGCTGCGGCCCGACCGAGACCGCCCGCGTCCTGCGCCACCTCGCCCTGGAATCCGCCGGCCAGTGCGGCCCCTGCCGGAACGGCCTGCCCCGGATCGCCGCCGCCTTCCAGACCCTGGCCACGCCCGGCCCCCAGGGCACCGCCCGCACCGACATCTCCCGCTGGGCGGGCCTGGTGGAGGGCCGTGGCGCCTGCCACCACCCCGATGGCACGGTCCGCCTGGTCCGCAGCGCGCTCACCACGTTCGCGACCGAACTCGACGCCCACGCCCACGGCCACTGCACAGCGACCGACCACACCCCGCTGCTCCCCGTACCGGCGGAAAGGACCTGACATGGACCAGCACATCACCATCGACTGGACGTCCTGCCAGGCCCACGGCCTGTGCGCGGAACTCCTCCCGGAGCACATCACCCTCGACGAATGGGGCTACCCACTGCTCGACGGCCGTCCCGTCCCACCCCGCACCCGCAAACGAGCCCGCAGAGCGGCCGCCGACTGCCCGGTCCTCGCTTTGAAACTGAGGCAGGAGTGAGCGCCCGTTAGGGGCGCGGGGCTGTGTCGATACGCGGCTCCGCCGCGGGGGCGCGACCAGCCCCCACGCATCCGCACTCGAAAACGTCAAACCCACCCGGCGAATTCAAGCAACAGCTCCGCATCCTTAGGCCGCCCCACGCGAAGCGCCCGCACACCCGACTCCACCGCCCGGAACAACGTCCACCCCCGCAACCGCTCCTGGTCGACCTCCAAGGACTCCGCAAGCCGCTTGATCCGCCGCCGAGTGATGTTCGCCCCCGACGGCGACGCGATCAGATCCTCCACCCGGTCCCGCACCAACCGCGCCAGATCGAACGCACACTCCCCGACCACCGGATCCGGCCCCACCGCCAGCCACGGCATCCGCTCCCCGGCCAGCACCTTGCTCTGCCGGAACGTCCCGTGCAGCAGCAGCCGCTCTGGCGGCGCGGCCAGCAACTCCTCCCGGGCCGCGACCGCCGCCGCCACCAACGGCGCCAACTCGGCGTCGCCGGCCGCCCAGGCCATCGCCGCGGCCTGCCGGCCCGTCCGCTCGGCCACGGTCTCGAAGGCGTGCTCCTGCGGCGGCCGCACCCAGAGCCGCCGAAGCGTCCCCGCCGCCTCCAGCAGCGCCTTCGCCTCGGGCAGCGACCGCACCGACACCTCCGGGTGCAGCCGCTCAAGGAGCAGCACCCCCGCGGCCCCGTCGGCCTCCAGCACCTGCACCGCTCCGAGCCCACCCCAGTGCGCCAGCGCAACCGCCTCGCTCTTTGGCCGAGCCCTCCGCGGCGCCAGCTTCAGCACGGCAGGGGTGTCGTCCGCCCGCCGCACCAGCAGCACCACACTGCTGCGCCCGCCCGGCACCTGCACCCGCTCCACGGTCAACTCGCGTAGCGCGACGGCCTGTTCCACCGCTTCCGGCAGCCTGTCCAGCCACTCGTCACCGTCCGGCGCCGTCTCACCGAGCGCCCTCACCAGGCGCCGCGGCGGTTCGAAAGCCATACGCGAGTCGTTCCTTTCCAGCTCTAGGGAGTCGCCGAAACCGAAGTCGAAACCGAAACCGAAACCGATACCGAAGGCGAAGCCGAGGGCGAGACCGACCCACCGGCCGCGGCCCCGGCACCCGTCCCGGCACTCGCCCGCTCGGCGAGCCCAGGGAAGGCTACGCTCTCCCCGCTCCAGCGCACCGCCCGCACCGCGGCCTCCCGCAGCGCCCCGGCCGCCGAGCCGCGCCGCTCGCCGGAGGATGCCCGGACCAGGTCGGAGTACACGTCGGCGATCCGCTGCTCCAGCACGGCGGCGAGCCGTACGGCCGTCGCCGGGTCCGTGACGGCGAACGGCAGCGCGTACGCCGCGCTCGCGGCGACGGGCGCACCGCCCAGGTCCCGTACCTCGCGGACCAGCGCGTCCCGGCCGGCCCGGTGCGCGTCGTACGCCGAGCGTGCCTCGGCCAGCCGCTGTCCGTCGATCCGGCCGCCGACGACACCGTAGCCGTACACCGCCGCGTGCTCGGCCGCCAGCGCGGCCTGGAGCGCCTTGAGCAGGCCTGCCTTCGCCTCGTCGCTCACCGGTCGCCCTTCGTCAGCAGGTAGGCGTGGCCGGCTCCGGCCGCGGCCACCCCGGCCAGCAGCCGTGCCAGTTCGCCCGGCACGTCCAGCAGCGCCTTGGCCCGTCGGTCGGCCAGGCTCCGCTCGGCCGCGGCCAGTGAGGCGAGCGCGGACTTCTCGTCGGCGGGCACGGTCGGCGAGGCCGCCGGGGACACCGTGGCCGACGGCGAACCGCTCGCCGTGGGCGAGGCGGTGCCCTCCTCGAAGGCCGCCGCATGCGCCGCCACCTCCGCCCGCAGCGGCCGCAACCGCTCCGCGAGCCCCGGATGGACGGCGAGGACGGCGTCGTACTGCCGCAGCAGCTCCCGGCTGTCCCGTGCCGCACGCGCGCGTGCCCGCGCGGACACCGACGTACTCCCACCACTTCCGGCGGAGTCCGAATCAGTGGAGCAGCCCACCAGCACGGCAGCCGAGGCCACCGAAACGATCAGGCTCCTTCTTCGCATCAGCGAGGGGAACGACACGACAGACGTCCTCAAGAGGGCTCGTACGAACACACGGGCGGACATGCACTCCGCCGTGATCACGTTACCCGCGTGCCCCTCGAACTCATGTCACCGGCTCGACAGCCAACCCAAGGGGCGCGAGGAACTGCGCGACCAGCCACAAACCACCCGCACCCGCCCGCACACCACAGCCCCCACCCCCATAGGCGAACGGCCCCCCCGCCGGAGGCACCCGCACGCAACACCCCCCGCGACCCGATACCCTTTGACCAGACGCGCGACCCATCCCACAACAGCACACGCGGCCGAGGAGTCACCCGGATGAGCACCACCCAGAGCGAGAGGCTGCGAGAGCTCCTGGAACCGCTCGTCACCTCCCAGGGACTGGATCTGGAAGAGATCGCGGTGGACGCCGTCGGACGCAAGCGCGTGCTGCGCGTCGTCGTCGACTCCGACACCGGGGCGGACCTGGACCAGATCGCCGATGTGAGCCGTGAGCTCTCGGCGAAGCTCGACGAGGCGGACGCGATGGGCGAGGGGGAGTACACCCTGGAGGTCGGCACCCCCGGTGCGGAGCGCCAGCTCACCGAGCACCGGCACTACCTGCGCGCCGTGGACCGCCTGGTGCGGTTCCAGCTGGCCGAGGGCGGGGAACTGGTCGCCAGGATCCTGGACGTCGACGACGAGGGCCTCGATCTGGAAGTGCCCGGTGTCAAGGGGCGCAAGGCGACCGGCCGCAGACTCGGCTTCGCCGGGATCGACAAGGCGCGCGTGCAGGTCGAGTTCAACCGCAAGGACAAGAAGGACATGACGGAAGAAGAGGAGGCGTAGCCGTGGACATCGACATGAGCGCCCTGCGGGGCTTGGTTCGGGAGAAGGAGATCTCCTTCGACCTGCTGGTCGAGGCGATCGAGTCGGCCCTCCTCATCGCCTACCACCGCACCGAGGGAAGCCGCCGCCACGCGCGCGTGGTGCTCGACCGGAACACCGGGCACGTGACCGTGTGGGCGAAGGAGGACCCCGAGGACCTGGAGGAGGGGCAGGAGGCGCGCGAGTTCGACGACACCCCGTCGGACTTCGGGCGGATCGCCGCCACCACCGCCAAGCAGGTGATCCTGCAACGGCTGCGCGACGCCGAGGACGACGCCACGCTCGGCGAGTACGCCGGCCGTGAGGGCGACATCGTCACCGGAGTGGTCCAGCAGGGCCGTGACCCGAAGAACGTGCTCGTCGACATCGGCAAGCTGGAGGCCATCCTGCCGGTGCAGGAGCAGGTTCCCGGCGAGACCTATCCGCACGGGATGCGGCTGCGGTCGTACGTCGTACGGGTGGCCAAGGGTGTCCGCGGTCCCTCCGTCACGCTCTCCCGCACGCATCCGAACCTCGTGAAGAAGCTCTTCGCGCTCGAGGTGCCGGAGATCGCCGACGGGTCCGTGGAGATCGCCGCCATCGCCCGCGAGGCCGGTCACCGTACGAAGATCGCGGTCCGTTCCACCCGTTCGGGCCTGAACGCCAAGGGCGCCTGCATCGGCCCCATGGGCGGCCGGGTCCGCAACGTGATGGGCGAGCTGAACGGCGAGAAGATCGACATCGTCGACTGGTCGGACGACCCGGCCGAGATGGTGGCGAACGCGCTGTCCCCGGCCCGTGTCTCCAAGGTCGAGGTCGTGGACCTGGCGTCCCGGTCCGCCCGGGTGACCGTGCCGGACTACCAGCTGTCGCTGGCGATCGGCAAAGAGGGACAGAACGCCCGGCTCGCCGCCCGGCTCACCGGCTGGCGCATCGACATCCGCCCGGATACCGAACAGGTGTCCGAGTAGAGCACCCGGCGGACGCTGCCGACCCCGTCCGGGGTTCACTCGGACGGGGGGAATAGTTCCAAGCCGCAGGTCGCTTGGATTACGACAACAGCCGTTCGATCTTTGCCCCGAAGGGGTGAGGTCGGTGCGGGGAGGTAGACTTAGCAGTGTCTGGCCGGACGCGAGCCCGCGCATGCCCTGAGCGCACCTGTGTGGGGTGCAGGCAGCGAGCGGCCAAGACCGAACTGCTGCGGATCGTGGCGGTCGAGGACGAATGCGTCCCCGATCCTCGCGGTACGCTGCCCGGCCGGGGTGCATATGTACACCCCGCCCAGGTCTGTCTGGACCAGGCGGTACGCCGCCGGGCACTTCCGAGGGCGCTCCGCGTCCCGGGTCCGCTCGACGTAAAGGCGTTGCGCCGGTACGTCGAGCAGTAACACCGTAAGAAGCGTCGTACGGAACATCCGTGCGGCTCTGGTACCCCGCGAGTTGGAAGTAGGTCGAGATTGCGATGAGCACTCGATGAGCACGCGATGAGTACGCCCATGAAGTAGCGACGGTCCGGACACACCCGGACCTAAAAGGAGCGAAGTGGCTAAGGTCCGGGTATACGAACTCGCCAAGGAGTTCGGGGTTGAGAGCAAGGTCGTCATGGCCAAGCTCCAAGAACTCGGTGAATTCGTCCGTTCGGCGTCCTCGACGATCGAGGCGCCCGTTGTACGCAAGCTGACCGACGCCTTCCAGGGCGGCGGCAAGTCCGCCCCCCGCAAGGCGGCCCCCAGGCCCGCCGCGCCCTCTCCGGCGCAGGCGGCTCGTCCCGCTGCCCCGAAGCCGGCCCCGCGCCCGGCCTCCCCGCAGCCCCCGGCCCCGGCCGCGCCCTCGGCGCCGGCTCCGGCGCCGGTCACCCCCGCGCCGGCCGCCTCCGGCCCGCGTCCGGGTCCCGTCCCGGGTCCCAAGCCCGCCCCGCGCCCGGCCCCGGCCGCGCCCGAGTTCACGGCTCCGCCGGCGCCTCCGGCCGCCGCGGCGCCGAGCCCGGCCGCCGCGCCGCAGGGTCAGCGTCCGCAGGGTGGCGGTCCCCGTCCCGGTCAGGGCGCTCCGCGTCCCGGCGGTCGTCCCGCCCCCGGTCAGGGTCAGGCCCGTCCGGGTCAGGGCGGCGGTCAGCGTCCCGGTGAGCGCGCCCCCCGTCCGGGCGGTGCCCGTCCGGCCGGTCCGCGTCCGGGCAACAACCCCTTCACGTCCGGTGGCTCCACCGGCATGGCCCGCCCGCAGGCCCCGCGCCCGCAGGGCGGTCCGCGCCCGGGTGGCCCCGGTGCCCCCGGCGCCGGTCCGCGTCCGCAGGCGCCCGGCGCCCAGGGCGGCGGTCCGCGTCCGCAGGCTCCCGGCGGTTCCCGTCCGAGCCCGTCCGGCATGCCCCGTCCGCAGGGCGGTCCGCGTCCCGGCGGCGGTTCCGCGGGTCCGCGTCCGAACCCCGGCATGATGCCGCAGCGTCCTGCTGCCGGCCCGCGTCCCGGCCCCGGTGGCGGCGGTCGCGGTCCCGGCGGTGCGGGTCGTCCCGGCGGTGCCGGTCGTCCCGGTGGTGGCGGCGGCGGCTTCGCCGGTCGTCCCGGCGGCGGTGGCGGCGGTGCCCGTCCCGGTGGCGGCGGCGGCTTCGCCGGTCGTCCCGGTGGCGGTGGCCCCGGCGGCGGTGGCGGCGGCTTCGGCGGCGGCCCCGGCGGTGGCGGCGGCGGTCGTCCCGGCTTCGGCGGTCGTCCGGGCGGTCCCGGCGGCCGTGGTGGCACGCAGGGCGCCTTCGGCCGTCCCGGCGGTCCGGCGCGTCGCGGTCGCAAGTCGAAGCGGCAGCGTCGCCAGGAGTACGAGGCCATGCAGGCCCCGAGCGTCGGCGGCGTGATGCTGCCGCGCGGCAACGGCGAGACCATCCGTCTCTCCCGCGGCGCGTCGCTCACCGACTTCGCGGAGAAGATCAACGCCAACCCGGCGTCCCTCGTCGCGGTCATGATGAACCTCGGCGAGATGGTCACTGCCACGCAGTCCGTCTCCGACGAGACCCTCCAGCTCCTCGCCGGCGAGATGAACTACCAGGTTCAGATCGTCAGCCCGGAGGAGGAGGACCGCGAGCTGCTCGAGTCCTTCGACATCGAGTTCGGCGAGGACGAGGGCGACGAGGAGGACCTGGTGGTCCGTCCGCCGGTCGTCACCGTCATGGGTCACGTCGACCACGGTAAGACCCGACTGCTCGACGCCATCCGCAAGACGAACGTCATCGCGGGCGAGGCCGGCGGCATCACCCAGCACATCGGTGCCTACCAGGTCGCGACCGAGGTCAACGACGAAGAGCGCAAGATCACCTTCATCGACACCCCGGGTCACGAGGCGTTCACCGCCATGCGTGCCCGTGGTGCGAAGTCGACCGACATCGCGATCCTGGTCGTCGCGGCCAACGACGGCGTCATGCCGCAGACGGTCGAGGCGCTCAACCACGCCAAGGCGGCCGACGTCCCGATCGTCGTCGCGGTCAACAAGATCGACGTCGAGGGTGCCGACCCGACCAAGGTGCGCGGTCAGCTGACCGAGTACGGCCTGGTGGCCGAGGAGTACGGCGGCGACACCATGTTCGTCGACATCTCCGCCAAGCAGGGTCTGTACATCGACGACCTGCTCGAAGCGGTCGTCCTGACCGCGGACGCCTCGCTCGACCTGCGGGCCAACCCGCACCAGGACGCGCAGGGCATCTCGATCGAGTCCCGCCTCGACCGCGGCCGCGGTGCCGTGGCGACGGTCCTCGTCCAGCGAGGCACGCTGCGGGTCGGCGACACGATGGTCGTGGGCGACGCCTACGGTCGCGTCCGCGCCATGCTCGACGACAACGGCAACAACGTCGCCGAGGCCGGCCCCTCCACGCCGGTCCAGGTCCTGGGTCTGACCAACGTCCCGGGCGCCGGCGACAACTTCCTGGTGGTCGAAGAGGACCGTACGGCCCGACAGATCGCCGAGAAGCGTGCCGCCCGTGAGCGCAACGCGGCCTTCGCGAAGCGCACGCGCCGCGTGTCCCTGGAGGACCTGGACAAGGTGCTCAAGGCCGGCGAGGTCCAGCAGCTGAACCTGATCATCAAGGGTGACGCTTCTGGTTCCGTCGAGGCCCTGGAGTCCTCCCTGCTCCAGCTGGACGTCGGCGAAGAGGTCGACATCCGCGTCCTGCACCGCGGCGTCGGTGCGGTCACGGAGTCCGACATCGACCTGGCGATGGGCTCCGACGCCATCGTGATCGGCTTCAACGTCCGCGCGGCCGGCCGCGCGGCGCAGATGGCCGAGCGCGAGGGTGTGGACGTCCGGTACTACTCGGTCATCTACCAGGCGATCGAGGAGATCGAGGCGGCCCTGAAGGGCATGCTGAAGCCGGAGTTCGAGGAGGTCGAGCTCGGTACGGCGGAGATCCGCGAGGTCTTCAAGTCGTCCAAGCTGGGCAACATCGCCGGTGTCCTCATCCGCTCGGGCGAGGTCAAGCGCAACACCAAGGCGCGCCTCATCCGCGACGGCAAGGTCATCGCGGAGAGCCTCAACATCGAGGGCCTGCGCCGCTTCAAGGACGACGTCACCGAGATCCGCGAAGGCTTCGAGGGCGGTATCAACCTCGGAAACTTCAACGACATCAAGATCGACGACGTCATCGCGACGTACGAGATGCGCGAGAAGCCGCGGGTGTAAGGCCTACGGTTGGTAGCCGGCCGACGGGACTTCGGTACCGTCGGCCGGTACTTTTCCCACCGGGATGCGCCCACCACGCGGCTCCGCCCCGGCCCCCGGGCCTTCGCCCGCCCACCACCCGACTCGGTCGTTCGAGAAGGCTTCGAC
>NZ_JBSHBL010000083.1:0-42078 GCF_053611985.1 Streptomyces sp. NPDC054770 | reverse complement strand
CCGGTGACGTGTTCCCCGCCGAGGACCGCCTCGGCACCTGGCGCCACCTGCTGGTGGCGGTCCGCTCGCCCGCGCGGATCTTCGCGGCGAAGTCGCTCGCCAGTCTCACCGTCATCCTGCTGCTGGTGGCCGGACTGGTCGCGTCCAGCACGGCCGGCGGGCTGGCGTCGGTCGGCAACCAGCCGCTGGTCGGCCTCGACGGCCACCTGCTGTCGCCCGGCGACGCGGCCGCCCGGGTCCTGCTCGCCTGGCTCGCGGCCCTCGCCCCGACCCTGGCCCTCGCTGCGATCGGACTGCTCGGCTCGGTCGCCCTCGGCCGCTCCCCGACGGGCCTGCTGCTGCCCCCGGTCGTGGCGCTCGCCATGTCGGTCGCCCAGATGCTGCCGCTGCCCGTCGCCGTGCGCCTGGCCCTGCCCGGCTACGCCTTCATCTCCTGGAACGGCCTGTTCACCAGCCCCGCCCAGCTCACCCCGCTCCTGATCGGCGTCGCGGTCGGCCTGGCGTGGACGGTGCTCGCCACCGCCCTCGCGTATCTGCTGTTCGTACGGCGGGACTTCACCAACCCGGCCTACGACGGCTCCGGGCGCCGCGCGTTCACCCTCGGCGTGCTGCCGCTGGCCGCGCTGACCGCCGTCACCGTCGGGGCGGTCGCCGTGGCCACCCCGTCGACCGGCTCCGGGATCCGGCAGGACAAGGTGCAGAAGTCCCTCGCCACGGTCTTCGCCCACCTCTACCGACTCCAGACCGGGCAGCTGCACCGGCCGGCCGTCACCGAGGCGCAGCTGCGGGCCACGGCGGCCTGCACCAAGAGCGACGGCCAGGCCGCCCAGGAGGGCGCCGGCAACGACTGGCGCTGCGTCGTGAGCTGGCACCTGCCCGGCGTCGCGGTCACGGGCACCGCGATCTACCAGCTCGACATCACCTCGGACGGGCGGTTCGTGGCCGACGGCGACGGTCCCAAGGAAGTCAACGGCTACTTCCTGGTGCGGACCCCGACCGGCGACGCCCCGAATCCGCTGTGGCAGTTCGACGGCAACGTCGACCTGCTCGACACCCACTGAAGGGAACAGCTCCGTGCAGGTAACACGCCAGCGTCGGATCAGCGAGAAGAAGCAGTTCAACCTCTTCGGCAGACATGTCGGCCGCCGGGCCCTGCTGGTGACGTCGGGTATCGCCGTCGCCCTCGGCGTCACGGGGACCGCGGTCGCCTCGACCTACCAGTTCGGCACCCAGCAGGTCGGCCAGACCACCGCCAACGGCCAGGTCGTCTCCGCCGATCAGTACATCAACCCCTACGGCATCCGCAGCGTCATCAACGACGGCAAGATCATGTCGTCGACGGTCAGCCCGGACGGCACCCACCTCGCCGCCTCGGTCACCGACGGCGACGCCTCCCTGGTCGTCCTGGACCTGGCGACCGGCCAGGTCACGCAGAAGATCGGCACCAACGCGGCCGACAACCTGCGCATCAGCAGCGGCGCGGTCGGCCAGGAGGGCCCCACCTACTCGCCCGACGGCAAGCAGCTGTGGCTGGGCCAGGCCAACGGCTACACCAAGTTCACCGTCAACGCCGACGGCACCCTCGCGAACCCGACGGCCGTCAACATCGCGGCGGACGGCGCCAAGCAGGCACTGGTGGGCGCGGCCGTGTTCTCCGCCGACGGCGCCACCGTGTACTCCGCGGTCAACGGCCAGAACAAGGTGGTCGCCATCGACGCGGCGACCGGCACGATCAAGCAGACCTGGGCGGTCGGCAACGCCCCGCGCGGTCTCGCGCTGGTCGGCGGCAAGCTCTACGTCAGCAACGAGGGCGGGCGTCCGGCCAGGGCCGGCGACACCACCATCAACTCCTACGGCACCGACGTGGTCGCCAACCCGAAGACCGGCGCCAGCACCACCGGCACGGTCAGCGTCATCGACACCGCGGACCCGTCCGCCGCCGTCGGCACCATCGACGTCGGCCTGCACCCGACCGCCGTGTACGCGAGCAGGGGCGCGGTGTTCGTCACCAACACCGCCGACAACAACGTGTCGGTCATCGACACCCGCAAGGACAAGGTCGTCCAGACCATCTCCACCCAGCCGTGGCCCGAGGCGTCCGTCGGCTACGAGCCCAACGCGGTCACCCTCACCGACGACGGCCGCCTTCTTGTGACCCTCGGCCGGGCCAACGCCGTCGCCGTCTACCGCTACACCTCCCCGCAGCAGCCCGCCCGCTACGTCGGCCTGCTCCCCACCGACTACTTCCCCTCGGAGATCACCACCGTCGGCAAGAAGGTCGTCGTCTCCAACACCCGTGGCATCGACGCGCTGCGCCCCGACGCCGCCGGCCACAACACGCACGACACCACGTCGAGCCTCACCCAGTTCACGCTGCCGAGCGACCAGGTCGTCAGGTCCGAGACGGCCAAGGTGTTCAAGCAGAACGGCTGGACGTCCAACTCGGTCAGGACGGCCAAGGGCGACAGCCACAAGAAGGCCGTCCCGGTCCCGAAGCGGATCGGCGACCCGTCGACGATCAAGCACGTCTTCCTGCTCGTCAAGGAGAACCGCACCTACGACCAGGTCTTCGGCGACCTCCCGCAGGGCAACGGGAACTCCTCGCTCACCCAGTTCGGTGAGAACATCACGCCGAACCAGCACGCGCTGGCCCAGCAGTTCGGCCTGTACGACAACTTCTACGACATCGGCACCAACTCCGCCGAGGGCCACAACTGGCTGATGCAGTCGGACAACCCGGAGTACACCGAGTCGTCGGCCGGCGAGTACACGCGCAGCTACGACACCGAGGACGACGTCCTCGGCCACCAGAAGACCGGGTTCATCTGGACCGGCGCGCAGGCGGCCGGGAAGTCCGTGAAGGACTTCGGCGAGTTCCAGTCGCTGGAGACCAAGCCGTCCGGCGCGACCTGGCAGAACCTGTACTGCGACAGCAAGAACATGGCCGCGACCGGGGCCGGGACCGCCTATCCCATCCAGACGGGCTCGGCGATCCCCTCCCTCAACGACGTGTCGGTGCAGGGCTTCCCGAAGTTCGACCTCGACGTCCCGGACATCTACAAAGAGCAGATCTGGCAGCAGGACTTCGAGAAGAACGGCCCGGCGAACCTGAACATGTTCTGGTTCTCCAACGACCACACCGGCGGTCCCGCGAACGCCGCCGCCGAGGTCGCCGACAACGACCTCGCGGTCGGCCGGACGGTCGACGAGATCACCCACAGCAAGTACTGGAAGGACTCGGCGATCTTCGTCGTCGAGGACGACTCCCAGGCCGGCCTCGACCACGTCGACGGCCACCGCGCCCCGGTCCAGGTCATCAGCCCGTACGCCCAGCACGGCACGGTCGACGACCACTACTACTCGCAGATCACCATGATCCGCACCATCGAGCAGATCCTCGGGATCCACCCGATGAACCAGCTCGACAGCGCGGCCACCCCGATGTACGGGGCGTTCACCAACAAGGCGAACGACACGCCGTTCACGGCGGTCCCGAACCGGACCTCCCTGACCCTCGGCGTGAACCCGCAGCCGGCCTGCGGCTCCGACACCCCGGCCGCCCAGGACACCAAGGCGGTGGCCGCCCCGACGTCGGTCTCCGTCCCGGCGGCCGAGAAGTCGGTCGCGGCGCAGTGGCGGACGTGGGCCTCGCACCAGCGGCTGACCGGCAAGAACGCCGTACCGGACTACGCGAACCCCACCCAGATGAACCGGTACACCTGGTACCAGACCCACAACTGGACCAAGCCCTACCCCGGCGACAAGAAGATCTTCACGCCGGACGACGTACCGGGCGCCTACCTCCCGTCCGCGGAGAACGACGGCTGATCCGGCCCGCTCCTGTCAGGGGACCCCGGTCGGCGGACCGGGGTCCCCTGAGCGTTCTGCCGTGCCGCCGCACCCCGGGCGGCCCGCGGGTGGGCCAAGCTGGCTGTGGAACGTACGAGGACAGGGAGACGTCATGACCGACAAGCCGACCGTGGGCATGCTGGGCACCGGCATCATGGGCGCCGCGATGGCCCGCAACCTCCTCAGGGCCGGGCACACCGTCCGCGCGTGGAACCGCACCCGCGCCAAGGCCGAACCCCTCGCGGCCGACGGCGCCCAGGTCACCGACACACCGGCCGAGGCCGTCGAGGGCGCCGACGTCGTCCTGACCATGCTGTACGACGGCGCGACCGCGCTGGAGACGATGCGCGAGGCGGCCGGCTCGCTGCGTCCCGGGGCCGTCTGGGTGCAGTCGACCACCGCGGGCCTGGACCAGATCCCCGAACTCGCCGCGTTCGCCCGCGAGCACGGCCTGGTCTTCTACGACGCCCCGGTCCTCGGCACCCGTCAGCCCGCCGAGGCCGGACAGCTCACCGTCCTGGCCGCGGGACCCGAGCAGGGCCGGGAAACGGCCACATCCGTCTTCGACGCCGTCGGCGCCCGCACGGTGTGGACCGGCGACGACGGGTCCTCGGCCGCCGCGACCCGGCTCAAGCTGGTCGCCAACAGCTGGGTCCTCGCGGCCACCGCGGCGACCGGCGAGGTGGTCGCGCTGGCGCAGGGGCTCGGCGTGGAGCCGCAGCGCTTCTTCGACCTGATCGCGGGCGGCCCCCTCGACATGGGCTACCTGCGGGCCAAGGCCGGGCTGATCCTCGACGGCGGGCTGACCCCGCCGTCGTTCGCGGTGGACACCGCCGGGAAGGACGCCCGGCTGATCGTCGCCGCCGGCGCGAGCCACGGCGTGCGCCTGGACGTCGCCCAGGCGGCCGCCGAACGCTTCGCCCGCGCCGCCGCCCAGGGGCACGCCGACGAGGACATGGCCGCCGCGTACTTCGCCAGCTTCGAGGACGAATAGCGGCCGACGGCAGCGGACCGGGGCCTGTGCCGACGTGACGGTACGGGCCCCGAGGAGCACCCTGGAAGCAGCGATTCCGGAGGTGGATCCCATGATGAACATGATGAAGACCGCTGTGGGATGGCACGTCGAGATGGAGTTCCTGGAGGACGACACGCACACCCGCGCGGTGGCCCTGGTACGCCTGCCCGACGGCACCGAGGTACGCGCGCACGGCCACGCGAGCCGTCACGAGTCCGACAGCAACCAGCCCAGAGTCGGCGAGGAGATCGCCGGCGCCCGCGCCCTGAACGAACTGGCCATGCAGTTGCTGTCCAAGGCGCACGGCGAGATCGACGCGCAGTCGGGGCGGCACTCGCACCCGATCAACGTGTGAGAAGCACACGCTTCTCCGCAGGGGCGCGGACGGCGGTTACGACAGCGCCGTGCGCACCGCGCGTACCAGCGCCTGCGCCCGCGGGTCCGCCGTCACGCTCTTGCGGAAGCCGTTGGTGACATACCCGAAGGCGATGCCCGACTCCGGGTCCGCGAAGGCGAGCGCGCCGCCGCGGCCCGGGTGGCCGAAGGAGGCGGGGGAGAGCAGCGGGGACGCGCTGCCGTGCAGCATGTAGCCGAGCCCGAAGCGGGTGGAGACGACCAGCACCCGGTCCGGCCCGGCCGACTGCTCGGTGCGGGCCAGTTCCACGGTCTCCGGCGTGAACAGCCGCCTGCCGCCGTCGACCTCGCCGATCAGGGCGGCGTAGAAGCGGGCCAGGCCGTCGGCGGTGGCGATGCCGTTGGAGGCGGGGAGGGCCGCCGCGCGGTAGCGGGGGTCGTTCTCGTCCGGGAGCGGGCTGATCGCGCCGAACGCCCGTCGGGTCAGCGACCCGGCGTCGGCGTACGCCTCGGAGACGGCGCGCTTGGGCCGGGTCCGGAGCGCGCCCGCGGTCTCGGGCGCCGCCAGCGGCCCGACGCGCCCCACGCGCGCCTGCTCGGCCGCCGGGAGCCCGAGCCACAGCTCGGCGCCGGCCGGCCCGGCGATCTCGTCCGCGATCCACTCGCCGACGGTCCGCCCGGTCACCCGCCGCACCAGCTCACCGGTCAGCCAGCTGTACGTCTGTGCGTGGTAGCCGTGGTCGGTGCCCGGCTCCCACACCGGCGCCTGGGCCGCCACCGCGGCCGCGCCGAGGTCGGGGTCGGCGGCCTCCGCGGGCGTGAGCGGCCGGTCAAGGACCGGCACGCCCGCGCGGTGCGCGAGCAGCTGCCGCACCAGCGTCCGCTCCTTGCCGGCCGCCTTGTACTCCGGCCAGTGATCACCCACCGGCGCGTCCAGGTCCAGCTCCCCGCGCTGGTGCAGAAGCAGCAGTACGGCGGCGGCGACGCCCTTGGTCGCCGAGCGCACGATCTGGGCGGTGCCGTGCTCCCACGGCTCGTCGTCGGCGTCCCCGTCGAAGTCCCGGGCGCCGCCCCACAGGTCGACGACGCGGTGCCCGTCCCGGTAGACGGCCACCCCCGCGCCCCGGTCCCCGAGCAGCTCGAAGTTGCTCGCGAACGCGTCCCTGACCGGCTCGAAGCCCTCGGCCACAGTGCCGTGCACGTCGACGTCCACGTCCGGATCCCTCCACCCGCTGCCCGCTTGCTCGCGACAGTGAGTGGAACGTGGCCGTGGGGGCCCGGATTCCTCGGTACGACGTGGTCTGCGGCACGTTCCCGGGGTCAGCCGAGGACGATCGTCACCTCGATGTTCCCGCGCGTCGCGTTCGAGTACGGGCACACCTCGTGGGCGGCGTCCACCAGCTTCGCCGCGATGTCCGCGTCCAGCACCGGGAGCGAGACGCTGAGGGCGACCGCGAGGCCGTAGCCGCGCTGCTTGTTGGGGCCGATGCCGACCTTCGCGGCGACCGTGGAGCCGGTCAGGTCGTAGCCCGTGCGGTTGCCGACGAGGATCAGCGCGTTGTGGAAGCACGCGCTGTAGCCCGCCGCGAACAGCTGCTCCGGGTTGGTGCCGTTGCCGTCGCCGCCCAGCGCCGGAGGCATCGCCACCTTGAGCTCGATCTGGCCGTCCTGGCTGGTGACATACCCGTTCCGGCCGCCGTGCGCGGTCGCCTCGGCGACATACATGATCTTCGTCGGACGGGTGTCGACGGCGGCACCTTCGATCACGGCGGGACCTCCCCCAGGGCGGAAACAGTGGTGGGCAACACAGATGTGTGCAAGCACATCGTGCACAAGGTACCGACCGGTAGGAAGCCCTTGGGCTACCAGGGGGGTGGAAACCGCGGGTAACAGCGGGTGACAGGAGACGGCTACCCCGGCCGGGAGGCCGCCCTGCCCGCCCGTTCCGCGAGCTCCCGCAACTCCTCGCGCAGCCGCGCCACACCGGCGCCGTCGAGCCCGGTCGTCGTGAGCAGCGCGCCGGGTATGCGTGCCGCGCGCTCCCGCAGTTCATCCGCGCGCCCGGTGCACGCGACGAGCACCGAGCGCTCGTCCTGCTCCGAGCGCTCCCTGCGTACCAGACCCGCCCCCTCCAGCCGCTTCAGCAGCGGCGACACCGTTCCGTAGTCCAGCCGGAGCGCCTCCGCCAGTTCCTTCACCGTGGTCTCGCCGCGCTCCCACAGGACGAGCAGCACGAGGTACTGCGGGTAGGTCAGCCCGAGTTCGTCGAGGAGCGGGCGGTAGGCGGCGGTCACGGCGCGCTGCGCGGCGTACAGCGCGAAGCACAGCTGGTCGTCCAGCCGCGGCGGCCCGGCGGGCGGTCCGGCCGGCGGACCGGCGACCGGACCGGCGTCCTCTTGATGCGTCACGCGCCCATTGTCACGGACGCACGGACGCGCGGGACGGCCGTCACGGAAACGCGCCAGGCGCTTCCGCACCCCGCCGTCACCCTGCCGCCGCCGCGCGCGGGTCGAAACCGAAGGGCAGTTCCAGCCGGTGGGCGCGCATCAGGGCGTCGTCGCCGAGGAGTGCGGCGGTCGGCCCGTCGGCGGCGATCGTGCCGTCGCTCAGGATCAGGGAGCGCGGGCACAGCTCCAGGGCGTAGGGCAGGTCGTGGGTGACCATCAGGACCGTCACGTCCAGGGAGCGCAGGATGTCGGCGAGTTCGCGCCGGGAGGCCGGGTCGAGGTTGGAGGAGGGCTCGTCCAGGACGAGGATCTCCGGCTCCATGGCCAGGACGGTCGCCACCGCCACCCGGCGGCGCTGCCCGAAGGACAGGTGGTGGGGCGGGCGCTCGGCGAAGCCGGCCATGCCGACCCGGTCCAGCGCGGCACGCACGCGTGCCTCCAGTTCGGCGCCCTTCAGGCCGGCCGCGGCCGGTCCGAACGCCACGTCCTCGCGGACCGTCGGCATGAAGAGCTGGTCGTCCGGGTCCTGGAAGACGATGCCGACCCGGCGCCGGATCTCCGCCATGTGCCGCCTGCCGACGGGCAGTCCGGCCACCGTCACCGTGCCCGTGCCGCCGCTCAGGATGCCGTTGAGGTGCAGCACGAGGGTGGTCTTGCCGGCGCCGTTCGGCCCCAGCAGCGCGACGCGTTCGCCGCGCGCGACGGTGAAGTCCACGCCGAACAGGGCCTGGTGCCCGTCGGGATAGGCGAAGGCGAGGCCGGAGACCTCCAGCGACGCGGGAGCGGAGGCGGAGGCAGCGGTCACAGGGCCCATCCCGACAGGCAGACGACAAGGGCGGACAACGGCAGTGCGAAGGCGTACGACCACTCGGCCCGGGACGCGGTCACCTCGTCGACGACCGGCATCGAACTGGGGGCACCTCCCACACGTTTAGTAGTGGGGGAGTATCCCCGGCTCACCATGGCCAGGTGGACGCGCTCCCCGCGCTCGTAGGAGCGGATGAACAGGGCGCCCGCGGACTTGGCGAGCACCCCCCAGTGGCGCACGCCCCGCGCCTCGAAGCCGCGCGACTGGCGGGCGATCCGCATCCGGCGCATCTCGTCGGTGACGACATCGCCGTAGCGGATCATGAAGGAGGCGATCTGGACGAGCAGCGGCGGCAGCTTCAGCCGCTCCAGGCCGAGGAGCAGCGCGCGCAGCTCCGTGGTGGCCGCGAGGAGCACCGAGGTGGCGACCCCCAGCGTGCCTTTGACCAGAACGTTCCAGGCACCCCAGAGGCCGTTCACGCTGAGCGAGAGGCTCAGCACGTCGACCCGCTCGCCCTCCGCGACGAACGGCATCAGCACCGCGAAGGCCACGAACGGCACCTCGATCAGCAGCCGTTTCAGGAGGAAGCCGGCGGGCACGCGCGCGTGGTGCGCGACGCCCGCGAGCAGCACGGCGTACAGCGCGAACGCCCACATCGCCGTGCGCGGGGTCGAGACCACGACGAGCACGAAGGCGAAGGCGGCGGCGAGCTTGGTGTGCGGCGGGAGCGCGTGCACGGGGGAGTGCGCGTGCCGGTAGAGCCGGTGGGCGTGCCCGGCGCCCATGTCAGCGCACCTCGGCAGGGGCGCTCGTACGACGCCTGCGTACCGCCCAGAACACCGCGCTGCCCGCGACGACGGTCGTGCCGACCCCGATCACGCCCGCCAGGCCGCCGGAGAGCCGGGCGTCGGAGACGTCCTCGACGCCGTAGTCGGCGAGCGGGGAGCCGGCCGAGGCGTGCTCCTCGGTCTTCGTGTCGATGCCGTGGTCGTGGGCGACCTTCTCCAGGCCGTCGGGGCTGGCGGAGGCGTAGTAGCTGACGAACCCGGCGAGCACCAAAGAGGTCACCAGACCGCTGATCCACAGTGCGCGACGGGAGGTGCGCGCCGCCACCGGCGCGGCCGGCTCCGGCGCGTCCACCAGGACGCCGTGCACGCGCAGCCGCAGCCCCTGGCGCAGGCCGCGCGCCCCGTACACCAGGTCGGGGCGTACGGCGACGACCGCGCCGACCGTGAGCGCGGTGATCGCGGCCTCGCCGAGGCCGATGAGGACGTGCACGCCGATCATCGCGCCGGCCACCTTGCCGATGGCGACGTCGGTGGTGCCGCCGACCGCGTAGAGGAGGGTGAAGGCGACCGCGGCGGCGGGCACGGAGAGCAGCGCGGCGACGAAGGCGGCGGCGGTCACCGAGCGCCTGCCGCGAGGCAGCACCTTCAGCAGGCCGCGGAAGACGGCGTACGCGACCAGGGTCGTCACGATCGCCATGTCGGTGATGTTGACGCCGAGCGCGGTCAGCCCGCCGTCCGCGAACAGGATGCCCTGCATCAGCAGCACCACGGACACGCACAGCACCCCGGTGCAGGGGCCGACGAGTATCGCGGCGAGCGCCCCGCCCAGCAGATGGCCGCTTGTTCCGGCCGCGACGGGGAAGTTGAGCATCTGTACGGCGAAGATGAACGCCGCCACCAGGCCGGCCAGCGGTGCCGTGCGCTCGTCGAGTTCGCGGCGGGCGCCGCGCAGGCTGACCGCGAGGGCGCCGGCCGCGACCACGGCGGTGGCCGCGGAGGTGGGGGTGTCGATGAATCCGTCAGGTACATGCACGGTTCGATTTTAGGGGTCTATTGCGAAGACTTTGCAAGAGCGAGAAGGTCGTCACATCCGGAATCAGGTGCGGGGCACGGGGGCTTCCGTAAGCGCATTCCGGAAAATGTGCGACATTGGATAGGAAAGCGGATTTACAGCTTTCGCACAGAACACGGAGCGTAAAGGGCAGTCCGATGTCTGTAGTCGAGCAGTACGCGCGAGCCCACATCGTCACGGACGAGGACGCCCGGGACGAGCCGCCCGCAGTGCCCGTCGTCCTGCGTTACGACCCCGACACCGACCCGAGGACGGTACGGGTCGGCCTCCCCGGCACGGACGAGTGGACGTTCTCGCGCTCGCTGCTGGAGCAGGGTCTCAGGGCGCCCGCGGAGAGCGGTGACGTACGGGTGTGGCCGCTGGGACGGGTCCAGGCCGTGGTGGAGTTCCACTCCGACCACGGCACATCGGTGGTGCAGTTCGAGTCGAAGGCCCTGCTGCGCTTCCTCCGGCGGACCTACATGGCCACTCCGGTGGCCGGCTGACGCACGCCTTCGGTGCTGGGCGTTGCGCTGGATGTGCCGCGCTGCGCCGTCCGCCGACCGCGGCGCCGTCGTGGCCGGCCGCGCAGTTCCCCGCGCCCCTTCGGGGCGCTGCCGAACCCGCTCAGAGGGACGCGCCCAGCTTCAGCAGTGCCGCCACGATCGGTCCGGCCGTGTCGCCGCCGTGCCCGCCCGCCTGGACCACACCCGCTGCCGCGAAGTCGCCGCAGTACGCGGTGAACCAGCCGTTCGGCTTCTTCTGGCCGTCGACCTCGGCCGAGCCCGTCTTGGCACCGCAGCTCGAACTCAGCCCCGACATCGCCTGGGCCGCCGTGCCGTACCCCGCCGTGTACTGCATGACCTCCTTCAGCTGCGCCTGCGTCTTCGACGACATCGTGCGCGAGGCCTTCGCGATCGTGCGGTTGTCGACGCTCGGCGCGACCAGGTACGGCTGGTGGAAGGTACCGGTGTCCACCGTGGCCGACACCGACGCCATGTTCAGCGGGTTCATGCGCACCCCGCCCTGCCCGATCAGCGAGGCGCCCATCTGCGCGCCGCTCTGCACCGGCACCGAGCCGTCGAAGGTCGGGACGCCGATGGCCCAGTTGTTCATGCCGAGGCCGTAGACCTGCTGGGCCTCGGTGGTCAGGTCGCTGTCGGAGAGCTTGGGCGCGAAGTTGATGAAGGCGTTGTTGCAGGAGGCGCCGAAGCTCAGCTTGAACGTGCCCTGCTTGATCTCCGAGTCGTCGTCGTTGTGGAACGTCCACCCGGCGAGCTTGTACGTCTTCGGGCAGGGGTGCGACGCGTCCGGGGTGATGAGCCCCTTCTCGAACAGCATCGTCGACGTGATGATCTTCATCGTGGAGCCGGGCGCCAGGGAGCCCTGGAAGGCCACGTTGAAGCCGTGGCTGGAGTTGGCGACGGCGAGGACCTCGCCGGTCGACGGGCGCATCATCACGACCGAGGCGTTCTTCTGCGTGGTGACCTGCTTCTCGGCGGCCGCCTGGAGGGTCGGGCTGAGCGTCGTCTTCACCGTGCCCGGCGTGCCCTTGCTGAGCTCCAGGAGCGTCTTGTCGGAGAGCTTCGCCTTCTCGGACGCCGTGCCGCGCACCACGCGCAGTTCGACGCCCGCCTTGCCGCCGGCCTTCTTGCCGAACTTCTCGCGCAGCCCGTCCAGGACCGTGCCCAGCGACGGGTACTTGGCGGTGGTGATCTCCCCGCCGTCGCGGTCCAGGGCCTTGATGGGCGGGGTGCCGGACGCGCCGGTGACCAGGGTGTCGCCGTCCGCGAGGTCCGGGTGGACGACCGCTGCGTGCCAGTTCACCACCGGCTTGCCGTCGCTGGTCCGGCGGATCACGGTGAACGCGGAGTCGTACGACAGCGGCTTGCTGACGCCCTTGTACGACACCGTCGCCTTCACGGAGAACGGGACCTTGTCGCCGGTGCGGGTGCCTTCGGTGAGGGTCACGCCCTTGACGTGGGCGTCCTTGGCGTAGCCGGTGAGGAGCCTGATGCAGGCCTTGCTGTCGTCCGTGACGGCGGCGGCCTGCGTGACCTTGCCCTGCTGCCAGGACGACAGGAAGGTGCGCGCCGTCGTCTGCACCTCGGTGGCGGACAGCGGGCCGGTCTTGACGGGCTTGTGGTCGGCCGTCTTCGCCGTCGACGCCGCGTCGGCCGCCCCGCCGCCGTACAGCGCGTACAGGCCGAAGCCCGCGCCGCCGACGACCACGGCGATCACCCCGCCGATGACGGCGGGTCTCTTCTGCCGTCGCTCGACGACGCGCCTTCTCTTGCCCACAGTCCAGTTCCTCCGCGCACTTCCCCCGGGGTCCCCGCCGCCCCGTAGCCCTCACGCTCCCCAACGACTGCGCCCAGCGTAGAGTCCCGGCCTGTAGGAGTGACGTCAGCCACCGATCCGTAGCACACTCGCGACAATCGGACCGGCCGCGTCGATGCCGTGGCCGCCGTCCTGGGTCATCGCCGCGGCCGCCACGTCGTCGCGGTAGCCGGCGAACCAGCTGTTCGACTTGGACTGGCCGTCGACCTCCGCCGAACCCGTCTTGGCGCCGATGCTGCCGCTCAGCCCGCGCATCACGCCGGCCGCGGTGCCGCTGGTGGCGGTGCGGTTCATCATGGCGCGCAGCTGGCCGACCGTGGCGGGCGACAGGCCCTTGGCGGTGGCCAGTTCACGGCCGTCCAGCTTCTGCGGGACGAGCACCGGCTGCCGGAAGGTTCCCGTCATCGCGGTCGCCGCCACCGACGCCATGTTCAGCGGGGACATCTGCACCTGGCCCTGGCCGATCAGGTTGGCCGCGGTGTCCGGGCCGCCGGAGGCGGGGACCCGGCCGTCGAAACTCGGGATGCCCACCTTCCAGTTGTTGCGCCCGAGCCCGAAGCGGTCCTCGGCCTCCTTGGTGAGCGAGTCGACCTGGACCGAGTCCGCGTACTTCACGAACGCCGTGTTGCAGGAGCGCGCGAAGCTGTCCGACAGAGTGGCCTTCTCGTCCGGCTGAAGTCCCTTGAGATTGCTGAAGGTCTGGCTCTGCCAGGTCGCGGTCGGCGGGCAGGGGGCCGGACCGGTGGCCGTCGTCAGCCCGGTGTCGATGAGGGTGGCCGCGCTGATGATCTTCATGGTGGAGCCGGGCGCCAGCTCGCCGAGGAAGGCCGCGTTGAAGCCGTCGTCGCGGTGGTTGGCGACCGCCAGCACCTCGCCGGTGCTGGGCTTGACGGCCACCACCGACGACTCGGCGTACTTCGTCACCGCGGTCTCGGCGGCGGCCTGCACGCGCGCGTCGAGCGTCGTCCGCAGCTTGCCGGCCTTCCCCTCCGCGAGGGTCAGCAGCGTGGTGTCGGCCGACTCCTCGGACGCGTGCTGGATGACCAGCTCCACGCCGGGGGTGCCGCCGGCCTTGTCGCCGTACCGGCTGCGCAACTCGTCCAGGATCGGGCCCAGGGACGGGTACGTGGCCTTGGTGAGGACCTTGCCGTTTCGGTCCACGGCCTCGATGGGCGGGCTCGCCGCCTCGCCGGTGGACAGGGTGTCGCCGCGCTTCAGCTCCGGGTGGACCACGGACGGATCCCAGTCGACGAGCGCGCGGTGCGTGGTCTCGCCGCGCACGACGGTCAGCCGGCTCCGGTAGGCGAGCGGTTTCGACTTCCCGCCGTACGACACGGTCGCCTTGACGCTGTACGGCACGGTGGCGCCGGTCGCCTTGCCGGGCGTGATGTGCACGTCCTTGATGTGCGCCACGTCGCTGAAGGACGTGAGCACGGGTTCGGCGTCGGCGGAGTCGTTCGTGTACGACGCCGCGGTCACCGACTGGCCCTTCTCCCAGGCCGTGAAGAACTTCTGCGTGGTGTCCCTGATCTCGTCCTTGGTGGGCGGCCCGGTCCGTACGGCCGGTGTGTCGTCGCGGTGGAGCGCCGACAGAACGTTGTAGGCGCCGTACCCGCCCCCACCCAGCACAGCTGCGCAGACGCCGCCGATCAGGGCGCCCTTGACCCCCTTGCGCATGGTGCGAAATCCCTCCCCGTGAGCCTTTTCCGCATTTTATGAACGCGTTCAAAAGCTGGTTGTGACTCGCACTGTAGGTCGTTGTGGGGTCCCTGTGACAGGGGTTGACCGATTGTTGGCCGAACTGTTGGCCGGACAGAGATCAGGGATGTGGCTCACACCCAGGTATCGAGCCACATCCGTGAACGCCAGGAGTCGATGGGAATCGCCGTGCCCGTGTACAGCGGCCAGAAGTAGATGAAGTTCCAGGCGATCAGCAGCACCAGGACACCCGCACTCGACGCGCCGACCAGCCGGCGGGTGTCGCTGGAGCCCGGCGGGCCGATGATCGCGCCGATCATCATGGCCACCGCGAGACACAGGAACGGCACGAAGACGACGGCATAGAAGAGGAAGATCGTGCGCTCCTGGTACATGAACCAGGGCAGGTAACCGGCCGCGATGCCGCAGGCGATGGCGCCGGCCCGCCAGTCGCGGCGGAACGCCCACCGCCACAGGACGTAGGCGATCGCGAAGCAGGCCGCCCACCACAGCAGCGGGGTGCCGATCGCGAGCACCTCACGGGCGCACTTCTCGCCCGCGTCCGACGGGCAGCCGTCCACACCCGGGGACGGCGACTCGTAGTAGTACGACACCGGGCGGCCCAGCACCAGCCACGACCAGGGGTTCGACATGTACGTGTGCGGCGACGACAGGCCGATGTGGAACAGGTACACCTCGTGCTCGTAGTGCCACAGGCTGCGCAGCCAGTCCGGCAGGAACGTCCAGCTGCCGCCCTTGCCGTCGGTGGCCGCCCAGTTGCGGAAGTAGCCGCCGGTGCCGTCGGTGGGCGAGAGGATCCAGCCGATCCAGGAGGTCAGGTAGACGGCGATCGCGACCGGGACCGTCGCCAGGAACGTGATCCCCGTGTCGTGCGCCAGGACCGCCCGGTACGGGTGCCGGGCGCCGGCCACCTTGCGGGCGCCAACGTCCCACAGCAGCGCCATCGCGCAGAACGCGGCCAGGATGTAGAGGGCGTTCCACTTGGTGCCGAGCGCGAGGCCCAGCAGCAGGCCCGCGGCCCAGCGCCAGGGACGCCACCCGAAGCGGAAGTCGTCGGCCACGCGCGCGTCCGGGCGGACCCGGCCGTCGGCCTCGGCCGGCAGCGCGGCCGCCAGCTTCTCCCGTGACCTGTCCCGGTCGATGACCAGGCAGCCGAACGCCGCCAGCACGAAGAACATCAGCACACCGTCGAGCAGCGAGGTGCGGCTCATCACGAACTGCAGTCCGTCCACCGCCATCAGGGCGCCCGCCAGGCAGCCCAGGAACGTGGACCGGAACATCCGGCGCCCGATCCGGCACAGCAGCAGCACGCTCAGCGTGCCGAGCAGTGCCGTCATGAACCGCCAGCCGAACGGGTTGAAGCCGAACATCAGCTCGCCGAGCCCGATGACGTACTTGCCCACCGGCGGGTGCACGACGTACGCCGCGTCCACCGGGATGCCGACGTGGCCCGCCTTCTGCAGGATCAGGTCGTTGGCGTTCTTGTCCCAGTTGACCTCGAAACCGCGGTGGACGAGCGCCCACGCGTCCTTCGCGTAGTACGTCTCGTCGAATATCACCGCCTTGGGGCTGCCCAGGTTCCAGAACCGCAGCAGGCCCGCCAGCAGCGTCACGAGGAGCGGACCGCCCCAGCCGGACCAGCGCCTGATCCGCTCGGCGAGCACCGGCGGCACCCCCAGGGCGAGCCACAGCCGGGAGCCGGGCTCGGCGTACGGCGGCACCAGGCGGTCGACGACATCGGCGTGCGTGCCGGAGGCCGCGGCACCGCTGTCGCCGGTGGTCGGCGCCGTGCGCGCCGGGCTCGCCGTGTAGCCGAACCGGCGCAGCCGCTGCTGCCACGTCGGCCGCTCGTCGAGCGCTGCCTGGCCCTGCCGGGTGTCCGTGGAGGACGCGGTACTGGTCACCGCGCCATCGTAGGGAACCGTTCTGTGTGAGTCCCGTGCAATGGGGCTTCGCGGTGGGTTCCTTTGCTGTCAGTGGCGGCTGCGAGGATGGAGGCGTGACTGGAACCCTTGTCCTCGCAGGCACCCCCATCGGCGACGTCGCGGACGCGCCGCCCCGGCTCGCCGCCGAGCTGACCGGCGCCGACGTGATCGCGGCCGAGGACACGCGGCGGCTGCGGTGGCTCACCCAGGCGCTGGGCGTGACGCCCAAGGGGCGCGTGGTCTCGTACTTCGAGGGCAACGAGGCCGCCCGCACCCCGGAGCTGGTCGAGGAGCTCGTCGGCGGCGCGCGCGTGCTGCTGGTCACCGACGCCGGGATGCCGTCCGTCTCCGACCCCGGCTACCGGCTGGTCGCGGCCGCCGTGGAGCAGGAGATCCGGGTCACCGCCGTCCCCGGGCCGTCCGCCGTGCTCACCGCGCTCGCGCTGTCCGGGCTGCCCGTCGACCGGTTCTGCTTCGAGGGGTTCCTGCCGCGCAAGGCCGGCGAGCGCCGCTCCCGGCTCCAGGAGGTGGCCGAGGAGCGCCGCACCCTCGTCTACTTCGAGGCCCCGCACCGCCTCGACGACACCCTGGCCGCGATGGCCGAGGTCTTCGGCGCCGAGCGGCGGGCCGCCGTCTGCCGCGAGCTGACCAAGACGTACGAGGAGGTACGGCGCGGTCCGCTGGCCGAGCTGGCGGTGTGGGCCGCCGACGGGGTGCGCGGTGAGATCACCGTCGTCGTCGAGGGCGCCCCCGAGCGGGGGCCCGAGGAACTCGACGCGGCGGAGCTGGTGCGGCGGGTGCGGGTGCGGGAGGAGGCCGGTGAGCGCCGCAAGGAGGCGATCGCGGCGGTGGCGGTGGATGCGGGGATTCCCAAGCGGGTGGTGTTCGACGCCGTGGTTGCCGCGAAACGCTCCGCCGAGTGAGAGCCGGGGTTTCCCGGGAGCGCCGTTGTGGTTGCTCCTGTACAGCGGCCCGCGGGTCGTGGACGGCTGGTCGCGCAGTTCCCCGCGCCCCTGGCGGGGCGCTTCGGGACCCGGCGTTCCAAGGGGGCGCTCCTTGATCTCTGAGCGGGTCGCTTCTCCCTTGAGCGTGCGCCCCTGACCTGCGGTGATGTGTCCTCTGAGCGAGGTGCGCCTCCTCTGAGCGCGCGCCCCACGGGACGGTAAAGCGGGGGCGGGAAACGCAAAGCCCAGCCCTATGCGGCGAGGCCGATTTGGCAAGCCGAATCCAAATCGCCTCCAACACTCGGCAGGCCGGTCGCATTCGCGTCGGTGAAGGCGTCCACTGGTCAGCAGGGACGCACCCGTCCCTCACCCCCATGGGATTCCGGGGGGAATCCCCGCGCCGGGGGTGCGTGCTTGTCCACGCGGACAAGAGGAGCTGGCATGAGTGAGATCGCAGGGCAGACCGGCCTCAGCAGTGCGGCCACAGCCGTCGTCCACGAGTCGTATTCCTTCGCCTGCATGCGATGCGGGCACGGCTGGGAGCAGTCGTACGAGATAGAGCACCACACCGCCGCCGACAACCACGAGTTCGTCAAGTACGTGGCGAACGGCCGGGTCGTCCCGTCGCCGCTGAGCAGTCCCTCGTGCCAGAACTGCGACGGTCAGGTGGTGCGGATCATGCGCGCGGGGCAGGTCTCGTCGGTGCGGAGCGCCGCACAGCGGTCGCATCAGCCGTCGGTGCAGGACCGTTCCGCCGGGCAGGGCGGTGCGGAGACCGGGCCGGCCGCGGCTCCGGAGACCTCCGCGGAGGTCAAGGAGGTGCACCACTGGCACCTGTCGGACCTCCTGCACCCCTTCCAGCGCAAGGCGAGCTGACCCGGTTCCGGGCGCGAGGCGGTCCGGCCCGGGCGCGGGTCCGGCGGGGCATGCCCCTTTCGTAGGATCGGGGCATGCCTTCGAACGCCTCCGGTACGGCCGCCCGTACGGCCGACAAGAACACGGCACCGCCGCTCCCGGAACCCCTCCGGGTGCCCGTCGCCGACTCCCACACCCACCTCGACATGCAGTCGGGCACGGTCGAGGAGGGCCTCGCGAAGGCCGCGTCGGTGGGCGTGACGACCGTCGTCCAGGTCGGCTGCGACATCAAGGGCTCGCGGTGGGCGGCCGACACCGCCGCCGCGCACGCGAACGTCCACGCGACCGTCGCCCTGCACCCCAACGAGGCCCCGCGGATCGTGCACGGCGACCCCGACGGCTGGTCCCGGCAGGGGGCGCGCACGGCGGGTGGCGACGCCGCGCTGGACGAGGCGCTCGCCGAGATCGACCGGCTGGCCGGGCTGCCCCAGGTGAAGGGCGTCGGCGAGACCGGCCTCGACTACTTCCGCACCGGGCCCGAGGGCAAGGCCGCCCAGGAGCGCTCCTTCCGCGCCCACATCGAGATCGCCAAGCGGCACGGCAAGGCCCTCGTCATCCACGACCGCGACGCCCACGCCGACGTCCTGCGCGTCCTCAAGGAGGAGGGCGCTCCCGAGCGGACCGTGTTCCACTGCTACTCCGGGGACGCCGTGATGGCCGAGGAGTGCGCCCGCGAGGGGTACTTCATGTCCTTCGCCGGCAACGTCACCTTCAAGAACGCCCAGAACCTGCGGGACGCGGTGGCGGTGGCGCCGCTGGAGCTGCTCCTTGTGGAGACCGACGCGCCCTTCCTGACTCCGGCCCCGTACCGCGGACGGCCCAACGCCCCGTATCTCGTTCCGGTCACGGTGCGTGCGATGGCCGCCGTGCGCGGCATCGACGAGGACGCGCTGGCGACGGCCCTGGGCGCGAACACGGCCCGCGCCTTCGACTACTGAGCGTGTATCGATCATAACTGGCGCATAACGTTCACGGGGGCGCACCTTTGGTCCCCACGCGACCGTGCGTAGTCGTGCCGCTTTGGAGAGTGACGGGTGCTCCGCTAGGTTCTGGGGGCCCGATCCGGACCCCTCTGGCCCTCTGGAGCGTGTCGGCGTGAGCACATCGCAGTACGAGACGTCTGGGGCGTACGACCCCTATGGCGCGCCCGGCGTCCACGGCGCGCAGGGTGCGCCCGAGGTGTACGGCGTGCACGACGCCGAGACGCTGGCATACGGGACGGCGTACGGGACGGCGTACGGGGGTGACACGTACCGCCCGGCGTACGAGGACGCGGCGCAGGCGTACCCGAGTGAGCCGGTGCTGCCGCGGCAGGGCGAGCGCGGTGCCGAGGGCGAGGTGCGTGAGCCGGGTGCCCGCGCCGTGGCGGGACGACGCGCAGCGCGCCGGCGCAAGGCGCGGAACTCCCGGCGCCCGGAGTCCGCCGTGCGCCGTCTGCTGCCGCAGGCGCTCGTCGTCGCGTTCCTCGCGGGCGGTACCACCGCGTTCCTCGCCAAGGACAAGGCGATCGAGCTGACCGTGGACGGCAGGCCGCGCACCCTGCACACGTTCGCGGACGACGTGACCGGCCTGCTGGCCGAGGAGGGCGTACCGCTCGGGGCACACGACGTGGTGGCGCCCGCCCCCGGCACGGCACTGGCCAGCGGCGACGAGGTCGCGGTGCGCTACGGCCGCCCGGTACGGCTCACGCTGGACGGCGAACGGCGCGAGGTGTGGACGACGGCGCGCACGGTGGACGGCGCCCTCCGGCAGCTGGGGGTGCGTGCCGAGGGCGCGTACCTGTCGGCCTCGCGCTCCCAGAACATCGGACGCGCCGGGCTCGCCCTCGACGTACGCACCGAGCGCACGGTCACGATCCTGGCGGACGGCCGGACCCGGACCATCCGCACCAACGCCGCGACCGTCGGTGAGGCCGTCGAGGAGGCCGGGATCACCCTGCACGGCCAGGACACCACCTCCGTGCCCCAGGCTGGCTTCCCGCGCGACGGACAGACGGTGACCGTGCTGCGCGTCACGGGCAGCCGGGAGGTGCGCGAGGAGACCATCCCGTTCGAGGTGCGGCGGACGGCGGACCCGACGCTGTTCAAGGGCACCGAGGTGGTCGAGCGGGCCGGGCGGCCGGGGTTGCGCCGTGTGACGTATTACTTGCGCTCCGTCAACGGCGTCCGGCAGAAGCCGCACCGCGAGACGTCCGAGACGGTGCGGGAACCGCGCGCCCAGCTCGTGCAGGTGGGGACCAAGCCGCACCCCGACTCCGTGACGGGCGCCGACGGACTGAACTGGCACGGCCTCGCCGCGTGCGAGTCCGGCGGTCGCGCGCACGCCGTGGACTCCTCCGGGACGTACGGCGGGCTGTACCAGTTCGACACCCACACCTGGCACAGCCTCGGCGGCAACGGGCGCCCGCAGGACGCCTCGGCCGAGGAGCAGACGTTCCGCGCGAAGAAGCTCTACGTGAGCCGCGGCTCCACGCCCTGGCCGCACTGCGGGGCACGGCTGCACAAGTGACCGGGAGAAGCGGTGGCACAGGTGACCGGCGGGAGGCGGCCCCGGCGGCCCGTACCCTTGTCCCGTGAGCAGCCCCGCCCCCGACGCCCTCCTCGGCCCCGCCGACATCCGTGAGCTCGCGGCAGCGCTCGGTGTACGCCCCACCAAGCAGCGCGGCCAGAACTTCGTGATCGACGCCAACACGGTCCGCCGTATCGTCCGCACCGCCGACGTCCGGCCGGACGACGTCGTCGTGGAGGTCGGCCCGGGACTCGGGTCCCTCACCCTCGCGCTCCTGGAGGTCGCCGACCGGGTCACCGCGGTCGAGATCGACGACGTGCTGGCCGGTGCCCTGCCCGCGACGATCGCGGCGCGCATGCCGGCGCGCGCGGACCGGTTCGCGCTGGTCCACTCCGACGCGATGCACGTCACCGAGCTGCCCGGCCCGCCGCCGACCGCACTCGTCGCGAACCTCCCCTACAACGTCGCCGTCCCCGTCCTCCTGCACATGCTCGACACCTTCCCGAGCATCGAGCGGACGCTGGTGATGGTGCAGTCCGAGGTCGCCGACCGGCTCGCCGCCGGACCCGGCAACAAGGTGTACGGCGTGCCGTCCGTCAAGGCCAACTGGTACGCCGAGGTCAAGCGCGCCGGTGCCATCGGGCGCAACGTCTTCTGGCCCGCGCCCAACGTCGACAGCGGCCTCGTCTCCCTCGTCCGGCGCACGGAAGCGCTGAAGACGACGGCATCGAGGCGCGAGGTCTTCGCGGTCGTCGACGCGGCGTTCGCACAGCGCCGCAAGACCCTGCGCGCGGCGCTGGCCGGCTGGGCCGGGTCCGCGGCGGCCGCCGAGACGGTACTGGTCGCGGCCGGGGTCTCGCCGCAGGCCCGCGGCGAGGCGCTGACGGTCGAGGAGTTCGCGCGGATCGCAGAACACAAGGAGTCCGGCAAGTGAGCGTCACGGTACGCGTCCCCGCCAAGGTCAACGTCCAGCTCGCGGTGGGCGCCGCGCGCCCCGACGGCTTCCACGACCTGGCCAACGTCTTCCTCGCCGTCGGCCTCTACGACGAGGTCACGGTGACGCCGGCCGACGAGCTGACCGTCACCTGCGAGGGCCCGGACGCCGCCGAGGTCCCCCTGGACCGCACCAACCTCGCCGCCCGTGCCGCGCTCGCACTCGCCGGGCGCCGGGGCATCGAACCGGCCGTGCACATCCACATCGCCAAGGACATCCCGGTCGCCGGCGGTATGGCCGGCGGGAGCGCGGACGGGGCGGGCGCGCTGCTCGCCTGCAACGAACTCTGGCGGGCGGGCGCCTCCCGCGCCGAACTCCTCGCCATCTGCGCCGAGCTGGGCAGTGACGTGCCCTTCAGCCTGGTCGGCGGGGCGGCTCTCGGTATCGGGCGGGGCGAGCGGCTGACCGCGCTGGAGACCGGCGGCACCTTCCACTGGGTGTTCGCGATGGCCGAACGGGGGCTGTCGACGCCGGCGGTCTTCCGCGAGTTCGACCGGCTGGCGCGGGGGCGGGACGTTCCGGAGCCGGTGGCTTCGGCGGAGCTGCTCCAGGCGCTGGCGAAGGGGGACGCGGACGCGCTGGCCGCCGCCGTCGCCAACGACCTCCAGCCGGCCGCCCTGTCCCTCTTCCCGGAGCTCGCCGACACGTTGGACGCGGGGCGCGGGGCCGGAGCGCTCGCCGCGCTCGTCTCGGGCTCGGGGCCCACGACTGCCTTCCTCGCGCGCGATCCGGAGGCGGCCACGAAGATCGCCGACGCCCTGCGGGCCTCCGGCACCTGTCGTACGGTGCGCACGGCGACGGCCCCCGTGCCGGGCGCCACGGTGACCCGTCGGGCCACTGCGCGGTAAGGCGGTAAGCAACAGGGCCGCGCCGCCGGCGAGGTCGCTCTCGGCGGGTCCGTCGAAGTCTGCGCCGGTTCGGCAGCGCCCCGAAGGGGCGCGGGTCCGTATCCGATATGCGGCCGCCCTGGCCCTGGTCGCCGCGACCGGCCACGACGGTGCCGCAGTCGGCGGACGGCATGTCGGGGCACTTGCAGCGGAGCGCTTAGGCTCTGCTCCCTCGGCCGCTTCGGACGCGGGCGGGCGGGGAGGGGGCGGACACATGGGCACGGGGGACGCGGACCGGCTCGTCGCGGCCGTACGGAGCGGGGACGCCGAACAGGTCAGGGACCTGCTGGACGCCGGCGCCGATCCGGACGCCCCCGACGGGAGCACGGGGCTGCCGGTGCTGTGCCGGGCGATCTCGGCCGGCGACCAGCCGGTCGCCGAGCTCCTGGTGCAGGCCGGAGCCGACCCGCTGCGGCGGCTGCCCGACGGCACCACCCCGCTGCTGCGGGCCATGGACGACGGATCGCCGGCGCTGGCCCGGGCCGTCTTCCCCGACGTGGCACTCCGCCCCGGACCGGTACGCGAGGAACTGCTGGACCACGCCCGCCGTCTGGCGGCCATCGACCCGGAGGCCGAACTGCGGCGCCGTACCGGTCTGCCGGGCCCCGTCGGGCGGACCCGGCAGCAGGACGACATCGGCTGCTGGTACGAGCGGCTCACCCTCGGTGGGCTGACGCTGTGCGACGGGCACGCGGCCTTCCTCACCGCCCTGGAGGCGAGGCTGCGGCTGCGCACGCCCTTCGCCGAACTGCTCGCGCGCGCCCTGACCCGCCCGGACCGCGACCACGAGGTGTGGGCGGAATCGGTGCTGGCGCTGGGCGCGCGGCTGGACGACGAGACCTGGGCCGAGGCCGGCCGGCTCGGCCGCGACCCCGATCCGCTGCTCCGGCTGTTCGCCGCGGACGTGCTGCTGGGCACGATCATCGCGGACGCCCAGCGCCTCGAGCCCACCCTTCAGGACCGGGCCCTCGCCCTCGTTCCCTGGGCCGAGCGGGAGCGGGACACGGACGTGCTCGCCGTCCTGCTCAACGCGTTGACGTGGAGGAGCGGCCCCGAGACCGACGCCATCGGCCTGGCGCTCGCCACGCACCCCGATCCCCGGATCCGCGGCCTGGTGCCCGACCTGCTCGACTGTGACGAGGACGGGCTGCGTCCGGAGGGCCTGGCCGCCGTTCTCGCCCTGGCCCGCGACCCGGACCCCGACGTACGCGACCGCACCTGCTTCTGGCTGTCGCACTACTCGGGTGCCGAGCCGGAGATAGGGGACGTGCTGGCGGAGCTCACATACGACGAGCGACAGCGCACGCGCGCGTACGCGGTCGCGGCGCTGGCCCACCGCGACGACCCGCGCTGCCTGGCGGCCGAGCACCGCATCGGACCCCTGGGGCCCGACGTGGACGTTGACGCGTTGCCGCTGACCGCGGTCTGGTGGTACCGGCGGCGCCAGGAGGAGCAGAAGGACCAGGGCAGACCTCCGACTACCCTGGATGGGCGATCCATCCCCCGTGCGCAGGAGTGAAATGGCCGTCAACCTGGTCAATGTCGAGAACGTCAGCAAGGTCTACGGCACCCGTGCCCTGCTGGACGGCGTCTCGCTCGGCGTGTCGGAGGGCGACCGCATCGGTGTGGTCGGCCGCAACGGCGACGGCAAGACCACCCTGATCCGGATGCTCGCCAAGCTGGAGGAGGCCGACACCGGCCGCGTCACCCACTCCGGCGGGCTGCGCCTGGGCGTCCTCACCCAGCACGACTCCCTGGACCCGGCCGCCACCGTCCGGCACGAGGTCATCGGTGACATGGCCGACCACGAGTGGGCCGGCAACGCCAAGGTGCGGGACGTCCTCACCGGTCTCTTCGGCGGCCTCGACCTGCCGGGCTTCCCCAAGGGCCTGGACACCGTCATCGGGCCGCTCTCCGGCGGCGAGCGGCGGCGCATCGCGCTCGCCAAGCTGCTCATCGAGGAGCAGGACCTGCTCGTCCTCGACGAGCCCACCAACCACCTCGACGTCGAGGGCATCGCCTGGCTGGCCAAGCACCTGCGCGAGCGCCGCTCGGCCCTGGTGTGCGTGACCCACGACCGCTGGTTCCTCGACCAGGTCTGCACCCGCATGTGGGACGTGCAGCGCGGTGCCGTCTACGAGTACGAGGGCGGCTACTCCGACTACGTCTTCGCCCGCGCGGAACGCGAGCGGATCGCGGCCACCGAGGAGACCAAGCGGCAGAACCTGGTCCGCAAGGAGCTCGCCTGGCTGCGCCGCGGCGCTCCCGCCCGTACCTCCAAGCCGCGCTTCAGGGTCGAGGCCGCCAACGAGCTGATCGCCGACGTGCCGCCGCCGCGCGACACCAGCGAGCTGATGAAGTTCGCCTCCTCCCGGCTCGGCAAGACCGTCTTCGACCTGGAGGACGTGACCGTCCAGGCCGGCCCCAAGGTGCTGCTCAAGCACGTCACCTGGCAGCTCGGCCCCGGCGACCGCATCGGCCTGGTCGGCGTCAACGGCGCCGGCAAGACCTCGCTCCTGCGCGCCATGGCCGAGGCCGCGTGGACCGAGGGCGAGACGCAGCCGGTGGCCGGGCGGGTCGTCGTCGGCAGGACCGTCAAGCTCGCCTACCTCTCCCAGGAGGTCGCCGAACTGAACCCGAACACACGGGTCCTGGAGGCGGTCCAGCAGGTCCGGGAGCGGGTCGACCTCGGCAAGGGGCGCGAGATGACCGCCGGGCAGCTGTGCGAGACGTTCGGCTTCAGCAAGGAGAAGCAGTGGACGCCGGTCGGCGACCTGTCCGGCGGTGAGCGCCGCCGCCTCCAGCTGCTGCGCCTGCTCATGAACGAGCCGAACGTCCTCTTCCTCGACGAGCCCACCAACGACCTCGACATCGAGACCCTCACCCAGCTCGAGGACGTCCTCGACGGCTGGCCCGGCTCGATGATCGTCATCTCCCACGACCGGTTCTTCGTCGAGCGCACCACCGACCGCGTCTTCGCCCTCCTCGGTGACGCCGCCCTGCGGATGCTGCCGCGCGGCATCGACGAGTACCTGGAGCGCAGGCAGCGCATGGAGGAGGCGGTCGCCGCCACCGCCACGGCCCCCAAGGCCGCCACGGCCGAGCGGAGCGCCGCCGACCAGCGCGCCGCCAAGAAGGAGCTCCAGAAGATCGAGCGCCAGCTGGACCGCGTCTCCGAGAAGGAGACCAAGCTGCACGACCAGATCGCCGCCAACGCCACGGACTTCGCGAAGGTCGCCGAACTCGACGCCCAGCTGCGCGACCTGGCCGGGGAGCGCGAGGAACTGGAGATGCGCTGGCTGGAGTTGGCGGAGGACGCGTAGCCGCCACCGGCGTGAATCAGCCCTCCGCGGGCCCGCGCGCAACCCCCTTGCGCGGGCCCGGTGAAGGGGGCGTGAAGGCGCGTAACGGTGGCATCACGGGGCGGTTCTCCCTTGGGAACGGCGGCACATACGGGCCCGTGGGCTGTCGGTGCCTGGTGGTAGAAAGGTCAGTCTGAGAACTGCCTGAGTGCGACCGAGGGTCCGTCACCAGCCTCGGGCATGGCTCGAAATCAGTGAACGAGGGGGAAGAACGCTGATGACACAGCCGCCCGGCCAGCCGCCGCACGGCGCTTTCGGAGCGCCGCAGGACCAGCCGCCACCGGGCGGTGGCTTCGGCGCCCCGCAACAGCCGCCCGCGCAGGGAGGCTTCGGCGCACCTCAGCCGCAGCCGGGTTACGGCTACCCGCAGCACCCCGCTCCCGGCCCCTACGGCGCACCGGGTCCGTACGGGCCGCAGCCCGGGTACGGCTACCCCCAGCAGCAGCCGCAGTACCCCGGCGGCCCGGGCGGACCCGGGACGGTCCCGCCCTCCGGCGGCGGGCCGTTCAAGGGGAAGCCCGCGCTGATCGTCGCGGCGGCGGTGGCGGGGCTGCTGGTCGTCGGCGGCACCGTGTACGCCCTGACCGGCAGTGGCGACGGCAAGAAGCCGGTCGCCCGGCAGTCCGACGACCCCAAGGTCTCCGGCACCGGCACCCCGGTCAACCCGGGCGACGGCAGCGGCGGCGGTGCGGACCCGGAGAACCTCAACGCGGGCCGCAAGTCCGGCGAGGCCAAGGTGCTCTGGTACAAGTCGGCACCCGACGCGCCCGCCTCCGGCGCCGACGCGCCCGGCATGTGGATCACCGGGAAGACGGCGGTGAAGGCGGCGTACAAGCAGGTCTTCGCCTACCAGGTGGGCAACGGCGACCCGGCCTGGGGCCCGATCACGTTCCCGCAGAAGATCTGCGCGGTCACCTCGCAGAAGTCGGCGGACGGCAAGGTCGTCGTGGCCTACATGAACGGCACCAGCGACCGCGCCAAGTGCAACCAGCTGCAGGAGATCGACCTCGACACGGGCAAGAAGGGCTGGACCGCGACCGTAGCCGACGGCGGGCTCTTCGACAGCGCCCTCAGCATCGAGCTGACGATCAGCGGAAAGACGCTGATGGCGGGCCGTTCCGAGTCGGGCACGGCGTACGACCTCGACAGCGGCCACAAGCTGTACGACAAGGAGAAGTACGGCGCGGCCTGCTTCCCGACGGCGTTCGCCGGCGGCACGAACAGGCTCATCGAGGTGGCGTCCTGCGGTGCCGGCGGCAGCGACGAACACGACGAGATCTCGCAGCTGGACCCGGCCACCGGCAAGGTCGAGTGGACCCGGCCGATCAAGAAGGGCTGGACGGTCGAGCGGACCTATTCCGTCGACCCGCTCGTGGTCTACCTGACCAACGAGGAGAAGAAGGCCTGGAACATCTCGGTCCTGGACGGCAAGGGCACGTTCCGTTCCGAGGTGAAGGTCGACGAGAAGTTCGCGCCCGAGTGCGGCCTGGCGATCCTCGACCGTGACCTCCAGGGCTGCCAGGGCGTGGCCGTCGACGCGAACACCCTCTACCTGCCGACCGACGTGAGCGGCGGGGGCAACGAGATCGTCGCGATCAGCCTCACCGAAGGCACGGCGAAGTGGCGTACCAAGTCCCCGACGGACGAGTCGATGTACCCGGTCAGGACCGAGGGCGGCAGACTCGTCGCGTACGTACGGCCGTCGTACGACGCGGGCGGCCAGGTCGTGTCGATCCCGACCACCGGCTCCGCCCACTCCACCACCAGGCTGCTGCAGAACCCGCAGCACACCGCCGACATCGAGGGCGGCTTCTACGACGGCGCCGTCGACTGGGCCGACGGGCGCTTCTACGTCTCCTCCACGCGGCTGACCGGCAGCGACGACGCGAAGGAGAAGCTGATGATGGCCTTCGGCAACTGAGCGGGGTCCGTCGTCCCGTGCCGTCCAGCAGTCCACGCCGTCCCCAGCCGTCTCACGCGCCGTCTCCCGAGGTACCCCCGTCATGACCCAGCCGCCCCCGCCCCCGCCCAACCAGCCCCCGCAGCAGCCCGGTTTCGGCGCACCCCAGCCCCAGCCGGGCTACGGCTACCCGCAGCAGCCCCCGGCCCCCCAGCCGGGCTACGGCTATCCGCAGCAGCCCCCGAACCCGTACGCCCAGCAGCCCGGCTACGGCTACCCGAACCAGCCGCCCCAGCCGGGCTACGGCTACCCGGGCGGCCGGCCGGGCCAGCCTGGCGCCCCCGGCTCCGCCCCCGGCCCCGGCCGGAACAACGCCACGCTGCTCATCGTCGTCGCCGCGGTCGTCGCGATCGCGCTGATCGTCGGCGGTGGCATCTGGTACGCCAAGTCCTCCGGCGGCGACGCCAAGAAGAAGGACGACACCGCGAGCTCCAGCGGCGGCAGCACCGGCGGTCAGGACGCGAACGGCGGCAAGAACGGCAAGGGCACCGAGAAGGTGCCCGCGGACACCACCTCCAAGATCCTCTTCCAGGTCCCGCTGCCCACGGCGAACGACACCACCGTCACCGCCGGCTCCTGGCTGACCGACAAGGTGTACGCGAAGAGCGGCGTCGCCCGGATCACCGGCTACGACCCTGACTCGGGCGCCAAGCTGTGGACGGTCCCGCTGCCCGGCCCGGTCTGCCGTGCCACCGGGCACGTCAGCGCCGACGGCCGGACCGCGGTCGTCTTCCAGCCGAAGATGCCCGCGAAGGGCTCCACCGCAGGCTGCACCCAGGTGGCCGCGATCGACCTGAACGCCGGTAAAAAACTGTGGACCAAGACGATCAAGTCCGGTGACGTCGCGATCAACTTGGACAATGTGACGGTCGCTCAGCAGACGGTCGCGGTCGGCGGCAGCAGCGGCGGCGGCGCCTTCGACCTCGCCTCCGGCAAGGTCCGCTGGCAGCCGAAGCCGGGCGACAGCTGCTACGACGCCGGCTACGGCGGCGGCGCCAAGCTGGTCGCGGTCCGCAGGTGCGGCAGCGGCGACAGCGGCCAGCTGCACATCCAGACCCTCGACCCGGTCTCCGGCAAGGTGTTCTCCGAGTACAGGATGGCCTCGGGCATCGACTACGCGAGCGTCGTGTCGACCGACCCGCTGGTGGTGGCCGCCGACGTCAACGACAGCGCCGGCGACGGCAGCGGCTTCTCGGACGTCTTCTCCATCGACAACAGGACCGGCGCACTGCGCACCCGGATCTCCACGCCGGGCAGTTCCTACGCGGCTCGCTGCGACGGCATCTACGAGCTGGAGAAGTGCACGGGAGTGGTGGTCGGCAACGACCGGCTGTACCTGGCGACCGAGCAGCACGACGGCGACGGGGACTACACGAAGACCAACGAGATCGTCGCCTTCGACCTGGCCACCGGCAAGCAGACCGGCCAGCGTGCCGACGCCGGGGACAACTACACGATCACGCCCCTGCGCATGGACGGCCCGAACGTGATCGCCTACAAGAACGCGCCGTACGACAAGGGCGCCCAGGTCGTCAGCATCGACGGCGGTTCCTTCAAGGAGACCAAGCTGCTGGAGAACCCGGCGACCACCGCGGTCAAGGCGGTGGAGACCACCATGTCACCGCAGTACGCCGAGGTCCTCTACTCCCAGGGGCACCTCTACCTGTCCGCCGCGTACGCCCACACCGCCGGTTCCTCGTCGTCGGCCAAGGAGTACCTGGTCACCGCTTTCGGTACGGGTGGCTGATACGCGCTCCTGACCCGCGAATACGAGAAAACCCAGAGATTCCTCCGATCCGGGGCACTTCTCATCAGTAGGGGCAGCGCAACGTCGAACAAGCGTGTAGCTTCCGGGGGCATGAAGGACGGGGTGCCGGGGGGCCCTCTGTCCATGTGGACCAGTGGGCATCCATAGTGGGGCATCCATTGGGGGGACTGGGGGGTTGCTCTATGGGAGTGCGGCTCATGGTGGTCGACGACCACCGGTTGCTCGCGGAGGCACTGGCCTCGGCGCTGAAACTGCGCGGCCACCGGGTGCTGGCGGCGGCGGCGCCGGCCGCGGGCGCGGCGGAGCTGGTGATCACGCGCGCGCCCGAGGTGTGCCTGCTGGGTACGGCGACACCGGCCGAGCCGGGGATCTTCGACCCGGTGGTGAAGATCAAGCGGGAGCGGCCGCAGGTCGCCGTCCTGGTGCTGGGCCCGGTGCCGTCCCCGCGGGGCATCGCGGCGGCCTTCGCCGCGGGCGCCTCCGGGTACGTACGGCACGACGAGCGGATAGAGGGCGTCGAGCGCGCGATCATGAAGGCGCGGGCCGGGGAGGCCGCCGTGGCACCCGCCCTGCTCCAGGGCGCCTTCGGCGAACTCCTCAACCCGGCCGCCCAGCCCGACGACGAGGGCCAGCGCCTCCTCCAGATGCTCACCCCGAGGGAGGTCGAGGTCCTGGTCCGCGTCGCCGACGGCGAGGACACCCGCCTGATCGCGGCAGGCATGGGCATCGCCCCGAGCACGGCACGTACGCATGTACAGAGGGTGCTGATGAAGCTGGGGGTGGGGTCGCGGCTGGAGGCGGCAGCCTTGGCCGCGCGTACCGGGCTACTGGACCGGGCGGGACCTCTGAACGGCGGCACAGAAGCGCCCCTTTAGGGGCGCGGGGCTGTATTGATGTGCGGCTCCGCCGCGTGGGCGCGACCGGCCCCCACGCACCCGCAGACAACGGACGACCTACTCGGCTTCTTTCTCGTCCGAAGGAGGAAGCGGAGGCGGGGTGGGCCGCAGCCACAGCCACACCAGGAAGAACACCCCCAGCAACAGCATCCCGATCCCCGTCCACAGGTTGATGTTGATCCCCTGCGCCTTGTCGATCTCGGCCTGCGAGTCCGTGATCCCGGTGATCGTGACGATGATCCCGTACAGCACGAACAGCCCACCGATGATCCGCCGCAGATCGAAGATGCGCGCGGCGGTCGTGGACTTGCCCTCCAGCTCGGTGACTTCCCGCTGGACGTCCTGCTCGGAGTAGTGGAACCCGGAGTGCCCGGAGTCGTCGGTCATGGTCTCTCCTATTCTCCAGCCACGGCGGTCAGAACGAGAACGGCACATAGCAGAGCGCGGCCAGGATCACCGCGCCCCAGCCCAGCAGCGCGGGCCGGCGGTACCACGCGTCGTCGCCCGCGGCGGCCGCCTCCGCCATGCCGGGCGAGCGCGTGCCGTAGACGAGGCCCGCGAGCTCCGCCGCCGGCTTGGGCGCGGTGAACAGGGAGACGATCACCATCACGACCGCGCCGGCGACGAACCCGGCGATCGCGGAGACGAAGTTGGCGCCCTGGTCGGAGGGGATGCCGATGATGCCCTTCTTGTAGAGGACGAAGTAGTTGACCATCGCGGTCACGGTCCCCGCGAGCAGCCCCCAGAAGCCCGATTTCGCCGAGGCCCGCTTCCAGAACATGCCGACGATGAAGACGACGAACATCGGCACGTTGAAGAAGGAGAACAGCGTCTGGAGGTAGCTCATGATGTTCGAGAACGAGGACGCCAGGAACGCCGTACCGATGGACGCGCAGACGCCGATCGCCGTGATGAGGCGTCCGAAGCGCACGTAGTAGCCGTCCTCGCGGCCGCGGACCACGTACTTCGCCCAGATGTCCGTCGTGAACACGGTGTTGAAGGACGACACGTTGGCCGCCATGCCGGCCATGAAGGCGGCCAGCAGCCCGGTGACCGCGATGCCGAGCACGCCGTTGGGCAGCAGCTGTGACATCAGGTAGGGGATCGCGTCGTTGTACTGGAGGTCCGAGCCGGGCCTGCCGATGCCCGGCACCAGTGCGGCGGCGACCAGGCCCGGGATCATCACCAGGAAGACGATGAAGATCTTCGGGTAGGCGGCGATCAGCGGGGTGCGCTGCGCGGCCGAGAGGTTCTTCGCCGACAGGGCGCGCTGCACCTCGGCGAAGTTCGTCGTCCAGTAGCCGAAGGAGAGCACGAAGCCGAGGCCGACGACGATGGTCAGCCAGTTCGCGCCGAGCGGGTTGGCGGAGCCGATGCCGGTACCGCCCCACGCGGTCGTGAAGTTGTGGCCGTGGGTGGCGGTGAGCTTGTCGACCAGGCCGTCCCAGCCGCCGACCTTCTTCAGGCCGAGCACGGACAGCGGGATGAGGGCGGCCAGGATCACGAAGAACTGGAGCACCTCGTTGTAGATGGCGGAGGAGAGACCGCCGAGCGTGATGTACGCCAGCACGAACGCGCCGGCCACCACGATCGCCACCCACTGCGGCCAGCCGAGCAGCGCCTCCACGACGATCGCCAGGGCGTACAGGTTCACACCGGCGATCAGGATGGCCGCGAAGGCGAACAGGATCGAACTGAGCAGGTGTGCGGCTCTGTCGAAGCGGAGCAGCAGCATCTCGGGGACCGAGCGCACCTTGCTGCCGTAGTAGAAGGGCATCATCACCAGGCCCAGGAAGACCATGGCCGGAATGGCGCCGATCCAGTACCAGTGCACGGTGTACGCGCCGTACTGCGCGCTGTTGGCGGCCATGCCGAGGATCTCGGTGGCGGCCAGGTTCGCCGAGATGAACGCGAGACCGGTGATCCAGGCGGGCAGCGACCGTCCGGAGAGGAAGAAGTCGAGGCTGGTCTTCACCGAGCGGCGGGCCGCCAGGCCGATGCCCAGGACGACGACGAAGTAGATCGCGAGGATCGTGTAGTCCAGGCCGTTGGTGGGGAGCCGCAGTCCCGCCGCGAGGTCCGTGGTGAGGCCCGTCGCGAGGTGTGTGGGGGATACGGGGGCATCTGTGGGGTTCTGCACCCAGTAATTCAACACTTTCGTTGTCTCACCTTGATTGATTGCGATGTTGACTGGCGTGGTGAGTTGTGTTTTGGTGTGTTCGGTTCTGTTTGATGGTTGGCTGGCTCGATCAATGGGAGTCCGCAGTGAAGAAGACCTCGACCCGGCTGGCCGACGGTCGCGAACTCATCTACTACGACCTGCGCGACGACACCGTGCGGGACGCGGTGGACCGCCGTCCGCTGGAGCGGACGCACACCACCTCCGAGATCCGGAGGGATCCGCTCCTCGGCGACCAGGTGGCCATCGCCTCGCACCGGCAGGGCCGCACCTACCACCCGCCGGCCGACCAGTGCCCGCTGTGCCCGACCAAGGGCGACCGGCTGAGCGAGATCCCGGACTCGTCGTACGACGTCGTGGTCTTCGAGAACCGTTTCCCCTCGCTGGCCGGCGACTCCGGGCGCTGTGAGGTGGTCTGCTTCACCTCGGACCACGACGCGTCCTTCGCGAGCCTCACCGAGGAGCAGGCGGGTCTGGTCCTGGACGCGTGGACCGACCGCACGTCGGAGCTGTCGCATCTCCCCTCCGTCGAGCAGGTGTTCTGCTTCGAGAACCGTGGCGAGGAGATCGGCGTGACGCTCGGTCACCCGCACGGCCAGATCTACGCCTACCCCTTCACCACCCCGCGCACCGCCCTGATGTTGCGCTCACTCGCGACTCACAAGGAGGCGACCGGCGGCGAGAACCTGTTCGACGCCGTCCTGGAGCGTGAACTCGGTGACGAGCGGGTCGTCCTTGAGAGTGAACACTGGGTCGCCTTCGTGCCGTACGCGGCACACTGGCCCTACGAGGTCCACCTGTACCCGAAGCGCCGCGTCCCCGACCTGCTCGGGCTCGACGAGGCGGCCCGCTCAGAGTTCCCCCAGGTTTATCTGGAACTCTTGAGGCGCTTCGACCGTATCTTCGGTGAGGGTGAGCCTCCCACGCCCTACATCGCCGCCTGGCACCAGGCGCCGTTCGGGACGCTGGAGGAGTTCGAGGGTGTCACGCGCGACGACTTCGCGCTGCACCTGGAGCTTTTCACCATTCGCCGAACGTCCGGCAAGCTGAAGTTTCTCGCGGGTTCCGAGTCAGGCATGAGCGTGTTCATCAACGACGTGCCGCCGGAGCGCGCGGCCGAGCGACTGCGAGAGGTAGCGAGTTGATGAAGTACCTGGTGACGGGCGGGGCGGGTTACGTCGGCAGCGTGGTCGCCCAGCACCTGCTGGAGGCGGGCCACGAGGTCACCGTCCTCGACAACCTCTCCACGGGCTTCCGTGAGGGCGTGCCCGCGGGCGCCGCCTTCGTCGAGGGCGACATCCGCGACGCCGCCAAGTGGCTGGACTCCTCCTACGAGGCGGTGCTGCACTTCGCCGCGTCCTCCCAGGTCGGCGAGTCGGTCGTGAAGCCCGAGAAGTACTGGGAGAACAACGTCGGCGGCACCATGGCACTGCTCGGCGCGATGCGCGAGGCCGGGGTCCGCAAGCTGGTCTTCTCCTCCACGGCGGCCACCTACGGCGAGCCGGAGCAGGTCCCGATCGTCGAGACCGCCCCGACGCAGCCGACCAACCCGTACGGCGCCACCAAGCTCGCCGTCGACCACATGATCACCGGCGAGGCCGCCGCCCACGGCCTGGGCGCGGTCTCCCTGCGCTACTTCAACGTGGCCGGCGCGTACGGCGCACAGGGCGAGCGCCACGACCCCGAGTCGCACCTGATCCCGCTGGTCCTCCAGGTCGCCCAGGGCAGGCGCGAGGCCATCTCCGTCTTCGGCGACGACTACCCGACGCCCGACGGCACCTGCATCCGCGACTACATCCACGTCGCCGACCTGGCCGACGCCCACCTGCTGGCCCTCACGGCCGCACAGCCCGGTGAGCACCTGATCTGCAACCTCGGCAACGGCGAGGGCTTCTCGGTCCGCGAGGTCATCGAGACGGTCCGGCAGGTCACCGGCCACCCGATTCCCGAGGTCGTGGCCCCGCGCCGGGGCGGCGACCCGGCGGTCCTGGTCGCCTCGGCGGCCGCCGCCCGCGAGAAGCTGGGCTGGAACCCGACCCGCGCGGACCTCGCGGGGATCGTCGCGGACGCCTGGGAGTTCGCGCGGACCATCAGCGCAGCAAGGGAGCAGTAAGTGGGGGCAGCACAGCAGGTCAGAGATGCCTTCGAGGAGCTGTACGGCACGGCTCCCGACGGCGTCTGGGCGGCGCCGGGCCGGGTCAACCTGATCGGTGAGCACACCGACTACAACGACGGCTTCGTGATGCCGTTCGCGCTGCCGCACGTGGCGACGGCCGCCGTCGCCCGCCGCACCGACGGCGTGCTGCGGCTGCACTCCTCGGACGTCGAGGGCGGGATCGTCGAACTCTCCCTCGACGCCCTGGAACCCGGCACCGACCAGGAGTGGACGGCGTACCCGGCGGGCGTGGTCTGGGCGTTGCGCGAGGCCGGCCACCCGGTCACCGGCGCGGACGTCCACCTCGCCTCCACCGTGCCGACCGGCGCCGGCCTGTCCTCCTCCGCGGCCCTGGAGGTGGTGATCGCCCTCGCGCTCAACGACCTCTACGAACTGGGCCTGGCGCGCTGGCAGCTGGCCCGTCTGTGCCAGCGCGCGGAGAACGTCTACGTCGGGGCGCCGACCGGCATCATGGACCAGACCGCGTCGGCGTGCTGCGAGCAGGGCCACGCCCTGTTCCTGGACACCCGCGACCTCTCGCAGAAGCAGATCCCCTTCGACCTCGCGGCCGAGGGCATGCGCCTGCTGGTCGTCGACACCCAGGTCAAGCACGCCCACAGCGGCGGCGAGTACGGCAAGCGCCGGGCCGGCTGCGAGAAGGGCGCGGCCCTGCTCGGCGTGGACGCGCTGCGGGACATCGCCTACGCCGACCTCGACGCGTCGCTCGAACGCCTCGGCGACGAGGCGGAGGTACGGCGCCTGGTCCGCCATGTCGTCACCGAGGACCACCGCGTCGAACGCGTCGTCGCCCTCCTGGAGGCGGGCGACACCCGCGCCATCGGGCCCGTCCTCACCGAGGGCCATGCCTCTCTCCGTGACGACTTCCAGGTCTCCTGCCCCGAGCTGGACCTGGTCGTTCAGGCGGCGAACGCGGCCGGTGCGCTGGGCGCCCGGATGACCGGCGGCGGCTTCGGCGGCTCGGCGATCGTCCTCGCCGAGGCGGCCGACGTCGACACCATCACCAAGGCGGTCGAGGAGGCCTTCGCGGCTGCCGGGTTCAAGGCCCCGAGGACGTTCGAGGCGGTGCCGTCGGCCGGCGCCCGCCAGGAGAGCTGAGGCTCAGCCCAGCCGCTTCGTCAGCGTGTACTCCGTGATCCCCGGCGGATAGTCGGGGATCACGCACACCACGTCGTACCCCTGCTTCTGGTAGAACCCCGGCGCCTGGAAGTCCCAGGTCTCCAGGCGGGCGGCGGTGCAGCCGCGGTCCTCGCGGGCGATGCGCTCGGCCTCCGCGAGCAGGCGGCCGCCGAGGCCCGAGCCGCGGTGCGGGGCGTCCACCCAGAGGTAGGTGACGTGCAGCCAGGACGTCCAGCTGTGCCCGACCAGGCCGCCGGCCATGTCGCCCGAACCCCCGTCCATCGCCCAGAGGTGCAGCGGTACTTCGCGTTCGGCCGGGGTGCCGCGCAGGGCGGCGAGGACCGGAGAGGCCGCCGTGTTGGTGGCCAGCAGCCGCGCGCGGAGCAGATCGCGTCGTTCCTTGTCGACTTCCGCCTCAATACGAAACATGCGGCACACCATAAACGCGTCGGCCGGGCAGTTCTGCAAATTGCCTTCCGCTCACGGCGCCCGGCCGTACTCTGATGAGCAGTACCGGTGGGGGCCGGTGCTGATCAGGGGGCGAGACAAGTCGGATACGACGCCCGCGGTGGGGGTAGCAGTTCAGGCACGGCGGCGGCCGTGCGGCTCCGTCCTCCCGTGGGTGTCGTGTCCGCATGGTTCGTCGTTCTCCGGACCTTGGGGTATCCCCTGCTCGTGAAGAGCATTGGGGAAGGGGGTTTCGTGGTTCGCATCCGAGTCCTTGTCGTTGACGACCATCGCATCTTCGCCGAGTCCTTGGCGGCCGCACTGGCCGCCGAGCCCGACGTCGACGTGTCCGCGGCCGGCAGCGGTCCGGCCGCACTGCGCTGCCTGGAGCGCGCGGTGGCCGAGGGCCGTCGTTACGACGTGCTGCTCGTCGACGCCGACCTGGGCGGTCAACTGCCGGGCGGCCGGGCGGCCGTGCCGGTGCAGGAGGCCAACGAGGAGGGGCTGGTCGACGGCATATCGCTGGTCGCCGGCGTCCGCTCGGCCCAGCCCGCCGTCCGGATCGTCGTCCTCGCCGAGAAGGACGACCCGCGGCGTGCGGCCCTGGCCCTGCAGGCCGGTGCCTCCGGCTGGGTCGCCAAGGACTGCTCGCTGTCCCGGCTGCTGAGCGTCATCCGGGGCGTGCTGCGCGACGAGACGCATCTGCCGCCCGCGCTGCTGACCGGCGTCCTGCGGGAGTTGACGGCCGCGCGCAAGCACCGCACCGAGAGTGAACGCCTGGTGGAGTCCCTCACCCCGAGGGAGCGGGAAGTGCTCCGGTGCATGGTGGCGGGCCTGGGGCGCAAGGCAGTCGCCGAGCGCCTCTTCCTGTCCCCGCACACCGTCCGCACCCACATGCAGAACGTCCTCGGCAAACTGGGCGTCCACTCCACCCTGGCCGCGGTCGCACTCGCGCGGCGAGCAGGGGTCGGGCCGGTGGACCTGGGGCCCGCCGGGCGGATCATGCCGGAGGAGAGCAGCAGCGCCTGACCGGGGTTAAGCGGGCAGCGCCCCGAAGGGGCGCGGGGCTGTATCAATATGCGGCTCCGCCGCGTGGGCGCGACCAGCCACAACGGCGCCGCAGCCGACCGACGGCCTACCGCGGTACTTCCAGCGGAGCGCCTAGCCGGGGATGTTGTCGAACGGGGCGGTCAACTGGCGTAGCAGTCCGGCGAGTTCGGCTCGCTGGGTGTGGGAGAGTTCGCCGAGGATCGCCCGTTCCTGGGCGAGGAGGCCTGCCAGGGCCTGGTCCGCGCGGTCCTGGCCCTCGGTGGTCAGACGTACCAGCACACCCCGCCGGTCGCTGGGGTCCGGCAGCCGTTCCACCAGGCCCTTCTTGGCCAGCCGGTCGATCCGGTTGGTCATCGTCCCCGAGGTGACCAGGGTCTGTGTCAGCAACTGCCCGGGGGAGAGCTGGTAGGGCGTGCCCGCGCGCCGGAGCGCGGTCAGCACGTCGAACTCCCAGGGCTCCAGGCTGTGCTCGGCGAAGGCCAGCCGACGTGCCCGGTCCAGGTGCCGCGCCAGCCGGCTCACCCGGCTGAGCACCTCGAGCGGTTCCACGTCGAGGTCCGGGCGCTCCCGGCGCCACGCAGCGACCAGCCGATCGACCTCGTCCTCCATGGCGATCAGTGTAGTGGTTGTGTCGACATGAAGTCTCTTGATGTCGAGTCTCTTGACATCAAGATATCTCCCCGGGGAAGGTGGAGGACATGACCACTCCTGCCTGGGACCCCGCCCAGTACCTCCGTCACTCCGGCCACCGCGCCCGCGCCTTCACCGACCTCCTGGCCCGCGTCCCCGCCCTCCCCGGCGAACCCCCGGCCGTCGCCGACCTCGGCTGCGGCCCCGGCAACGTCACCGCGGTCCTCGCCGACCGCTGGCCCACCGCGCACATCACCGGCTACGACAACTCGACCGCGATGCTCGACAAGGCCCAGGTCGACCACGCCGGCCCCACCTCCGGCGGCGGCCGCCTCGACTTCGCCCACGCCGACCTGCGCACCTGGGTGCCCGAACGGTCGTACGACCTGATCGTGTCGAACGCGGCGTTCCAGTGGGTCCCCGGCCACCTCGACCGCTTCGCCGGCTGGCTCGACGCGCTCGTTCCCGGCGGCAGCTTCGCCTTCCAGGTGCCGAACAACATCGACGCCCCGCTGCACGCCCTGATGCGCGAGCTCGCCGCCACGCCCCGCTGGAAGGCCCGGCTCGCCGACGTCCTGCGCCACGAGGACTCCGTCCACCCGCCCGCCGTCTACCTCGACCGGCTGGCCCGGCTCGGCTGCGCCACCGACGTCTGGGAGACCACCTACCTGCATGTCCTGGAAGGCGAGGACCCCGTCCTGGACTGGGTCAAGGGCACCGGACTGCGCCCCGCCCTCACCGTCCTCGGCGACGACCCGGAGGCCCGGGACGCCTTCGTCGCCGAGTACCGCGAGCTGCTGCGGGAGGCCTACCCGAGCGCCCCGTACGGCACGGTCCTGCCGTTCCGCCGCCTGTTCGCCGTCGCCCGCAAGGAGGGCTGATGCTCGCCGGCCTCGACCATGTCCAGCTCGCCGCCCCGCCCGGCTCCGAGGACGCGCTGCGGGCGTACTACGGGGATGTCCTCGGCATGACGGAGGTGCCCAAGCCGCCCGCACTCGCGGCGCGCGGCGGCTGCTGGTTCGAGGCCGGCAGCGTCCGGCTGCACCTGGGCATCGACAGAGACTTCCGCCCGGCGAAGAAGGCCCACCCAGGCCTGCGCGTCACGGGCATCGACGCCCTCGCCGCCCGGCTCGCCGCCCACGGCGCCCCCGTCACCTGGGACGACGACCTCCCGGGCCACCGCCGCTGCTACTCCGAGGACCCCGTCGGCAACCGCCTGGAGTTCCTGGAGCCCGACGGGGCGTGAGGGGGGCGTTCAGGGGGCGTGAGGGGGCCTAGGCCTTGCGGCGCCCTATCAGGTGCGGCTTCGCCTCCAGGCCGTCCAGGCCGTGCCAGGCCAGGTTCACCAGGTGGGCGGCGACCTCCGCCTTCTTCGGGCGGCGCACGTCCAGCCACCACTGGCCGGTCAGCGCGACCATGCCCACCAGCGCCTGCGCGTACAGCGGGGCCAGCTTGGGGTCGAAGCCGCGGCTCTTGAACTCGCGGCCCAGGATGTCCTCCACCTGGGTGGCGATGTCCGAGATGAGCGAGGCGAAGGAACCCGTCGACTGCGGGATGGGGGAGTCCCGGACCAGGATCCGGAAGCCGTCGGTGTACTCCTCGATGTAGTCGAGGAGGGCGAAGGCCGCCTGTTCGCACAGTTCGCGGGGGTGGCCGGCGGTGAGGGAGCTGGTCACCATGTCCAGCAGGCGCCGCATCTCGCGGTCCACCACGACCGCGTACAGCCCCTCCTTGCCGCCGAAGTGCTCGTACACCACCGGCTTGGAGACCCCGGCCTTCGCCGCGATCTCCTCGACCGAGGTGCCCTCGAAACCCTTAGCCGCGAAGAGGGTGCGACCGATCTCCAACAGCTGCTGGCGGCGCTCCGCCCCGGTCATACGGGTGCGACGCGCCCGCCGCTGCTTGTCGGGACTGGGGGTGCTGGAGTCGGTCGCCACGGCGTCAATCATGCCGCCTTCGCGGCCTCCGCCCCTTGTCGAGAGCCGCCTTCCCCGGTGTTACGGCGCGAATCGATACGCGAGCGTGACGGCCAGCGCACGTCGTACGCCCAGCCCAGCTGCTCGCACCAGCGAATGATCCGCGCCGACGAGTCCAGCTGTCCGCGCTCCACCCCGTGCCGCGCCGAGGTCGGGTCGGCGTGGTGCAGGTTGTGCCAGGACTCGCCGCAGGACAGCACCGCCAGCCACCACACGTTGCCCGACCGGTCCCGCGACTTGAACGGCCGCTTGCCCACCGCGTGGCAGATCGAGTTGATCGACCACGTCACATGGTGCAGCAGCGCCACCCGGACGAGTGAACCCCAGAAGAACGCGGTGAACGCGCCCCACCAGGACATCGTCACCAGACCGCCGATCAGCGGCGGCAGCGCCAGCGACAGCATCGTCCAGAAGACGAACTGCCGGGAGACCGCCCGGATCGCCGGGTCCTTGATCAGGTCCGGCGCGTACTTCTCCTGCGAGGTCTGCTCCTCGTCGAACATCCAGGCGATGTGCGCCCACCACAGGCCCTTGACCAGCGCCGGTACGGTCTCGCCGTACCGCCAGGGCGAGTGCGGGTCGCCCTCCGCGTCGGAGAACTTGTGGTGCTTGCGGTGGTCGGCCACCCAGCGCACCAGCGGGCCCTCCACCGCCATCGAGCCGGCGACCGCCAGCGCGATCCGCAGGGGCCGCTTCGCCTTGAACGAGCCGTGGGTGAAATAACGGTGGTAACCGATGGTCACGCCGTGACAGCCCAGGTAGTAGAAGAACACCAGCAGGCCCAGGTCGAGCCAGCTCACGCCCCAGCCCCACGCCAGCGGCACCGCCGCCAGCAGCGCGAGGAAGGGCACCACGATGAACAGCAGCAGGGTGAGCTGCTCGATCGAGCCCTTCTTCTCGCCGCCCAGAGTGGCGGACACAAGAGCGGAGTCGGCCGGCTTCTGGGCGTCTTCGATCACATCGGAACTAGACGAGGTCATGCGCGTCCCCTGTGGGGTCGAGGGTTGAGAGAGATGCCGATCCGCGGCGACCGGACGGGACGATAGAGGGTCTTCCCTACGGTTCCGTAACCTACGGCGACGTAAGTATGGCAGCGAGGCGTCTCGCGGCAAGAGCCCCAGAGCCTGCGCGTCCTCATGGACACCTATCCTTGGAATCGGTCGGACAGCGCGGTCCGCTCTGTTTCCTTCCCGGATGTCCGGCCCGTATGCGGACAGGCACCGCCTGCCGCCCGGCTGACGGACGGGTTCCCTCCAGACGAGCTTCAACACTGCAAGGAGCCGCACCTGTGAGCAGTGCCGACGACCAGACCACCACGACCAGCAGTGAGCTGCGCGCCGACATCCGCCGGCTGGGTGACCTCCTCGGCGAGACCCTCGTCCGCCAGGAGGGCCCCGAGCTGCTGGACCTCGTCGAGAAGGTCCGCCGCCTGACCCGCGAGGACGGCGAGGCCGCCGCCGACCTGCTGCGCGGCACCGAACTGGAGACCGCCGCCAAGCTGGTCCGCGCCTTCTCCACCTACTTCCACCTCGCCAACGTCACCGAGCAGGTGCACCGCGGCCGCGAGCTGCGCGCCCGCCGGGCCGCCGAGGGCGGTCTGCTGGCCCGCACCGCCGACCGGCTCAAGGACGCCGACCCCGAGCACCTGCGCCAGACCGTGCAGAACCTCAACGTCCGCCCGGTGTTCACGGCACACCCCACCGAGGCCGCGCGCCGTTCCGTCCTCAACAAGCTCCGGCGCATCGCCGCGCTCCTGGACACCCCGGTCATCGAGTCCGACCGCCGCCGCACCGACACCCGCCTCGCCGAGAACATCGACCTGGTGTGGCAGACCGACGAACTCCGCGTCGTCCGCCCCGAGCCCGCCGACGAGGCCCGCAACGCCATCTACTACCTCGACGAACTCCACGCCGACGCGGTCGGCGACGTCCTGGAGGACCTGACGGCCGAGCTGGAGCGGGTCGGGGTGAAGCT
>NZ_JBSHBL010000082.1:0-42118 GCF_053611985.1 Streptomyces sp. NPDC054770 | reverse complement strand
CCCCGACCACCTCCATCTACCCCTCACCACGCGCCGGCAGCGACAGAGGTGCATAAGCGACACCCTCGCGTGGGCGTGGATCGGTCAGACGACGGCTCCCCGCCCGGGGTCGCCGTCCTCGTCGTCGTCGGTCTTCATCCTGGTCACCAGCGTGACGAAGCCGCCGAGGAAGCCGCCGATGCCCAGCGTCGCCAGCCACCAGGTCATGTCCCAGCCCAGCAGCACCGCGAGCAGCAGCAGGACCGGTCCGCCCACCACGCCCAGCCAGGCGAACTTCGCCGTGGCGTCGGCCTCCGGCAGCGGCGGCGGTTCGGGCGGCACGAAGTGCCCCTCGTCGTCCTCGTCGAAGTCGTCCTCGGACGGCTCCGCAGCCGTGTAGTCGCGCGGGCCGCCCACCCCGGGCGCGAAGGAGATGGAGCTGCCCAGCGGCTGCACGGGCGGCCGCTGCTCCTCGGCCGCCCCGGCACCGGTCCCGGCGGCCTCGGGGGCCGTGCCGGTCCCGTCGGTCTCCTCGTCCTCGTCCTCGTCCGTCGCCGGCAGCGCGAGGTCCTGCACCGGCTTGTAGGGCTTGGTGCCCGGCGGGTCCGGCGGTTCCTCGCCGTACCCCGCGACGATCGCCGCCCAGGCGGCCGCCTCGTCGAAGGGCACCCCCGTCTCGTCCGGCTCGCGGTCCTCGCGGTCGGAGTCGTGCTCAGCCAACTGCGGCCGTCCCTTCCTTGCCGACACTGGGTGCGAGCCGGCCGATGAAGGCGAGGCTCTCCTCGAAGATCCGGTCCGCGTCATGGTCCAACGTCGCCACGTGGTAACTCTGTTCCAGCACGACCTCCGTTACGTCCGTGGACGACACCCGGCTCAGGATGCGGGCGGAATCGACGGCCGGAACAACATGGTCCCGGGTGCTGCGCAGGAGCAGCAGCGGCTGGGTCACCTGCGGCAGTTCCTTGTCCACCTGGCGGAAGAAGTTCCGCAGCGAGTGCGCGCAGTGCAGCGGCACCCGGTCGTACCCCGTCTCCGCGGCGCCCGGCTTGGCGATGTCGCTGGCGATGCCCTTCGTCGTGCGCACGAGATGCCGGGCCACCGGAAGGGCGTACGCCGACAGGCCGTGCACCTTGTTCGCCGGGTTGACGATCACCACGCCCTCCACACCCGTACCGTTCCTGGCGGCCAGCCGCAGTGCCAGCGTGCCGCCCATGGACAGGCCCGCCACGAACACCTGGGAGCAGCGCTCGCGCAGCAGCCGCAGCTCGCGGTCCACCTCCGCGTACCAGTCCTGCCAGCCGGTGACCTGCATGTCCTCCCAGCGGGTGCCGTGCCCGGGCAGCAGGGGCAGGGACACGGTCAGGCCGTGTGCCGCATGGTGCTCGGCCCAGGGGCGCAGTGACTGGGGCGAGCCGGTGAAACCGTGGCAGAGCAGGACGCCGACCTCCCCGCCGTCATGGCGGTACGGCTCGGCTCCGGGGAGAACCGGCACCTTCGGTCTCCAATTCATGAGGGGGCGGAACTGCGAGAGGCATGGAGGACGACTCCAGTTGTGCTTCACCGTACGCGACGGCACTGACACCGACCAGGGTCGTCGGGCCCATTCCCGGCGCTCCGGGTTAAGGTCTGATCGACGGAAACAGGAGGCACTCGGTTGTTGTACGGCGCGATGAAGGTCGCCATCGGGGGACCGCTGAAGGTCACCTTCAGGCCCTGGGTGGAGGGCCTGGAGAACGTCCCGGACGAGGGCCCGGCGATCCTGGCGAGTAACCACCTGTCCTTCTCGGACTCGTTCTTCCTGCCCGCGGTGCTGGACCGCAAGGTCACCTTCATCGCGAAGGCCGAGTACTTCACCACGCCCGGCGTGAAGGGCCGCCTCACGGCCGCCTTCTTCAAGGGCGTCGGGCAGCTCCCGGTGGACCGCTCCGGCGCGCGCGGCGCCGGCGAGGCCGCGGTGCAGAGCGGCATAGACGTGCTCAAGCGCGGCGAGCTGTTCGGCATCTACCCGGAGGGCACCCGCTCGCCCGACGGCCGCCTCTACCGGGGCAAGCCCGGCGGCCTCGCGCGCGTGGCGCTCGCGACCGGCGCCCCGGTCGTCCCGGTCGCCATGATCGACACGGAGAAGATCCAGCCGCCGGGACAGGTGATGCCCAAGCTGATGCGGCCGGGCATCCGGATCGGCAAGCCGCTGGACTTCAGCCGTTACCAGGGCATGGAGCACGACCGGTTCGTGCTGCGCGCGGTGACCGACGAGGTCATGTACGAGATCATGAAACTTTCCGGCCAGGAGTACGTGGACATCTACGCGACCGCCGCCAAGCGGCGGATCGCGGACGCCGCCAAGGCCGAGAAGGAGGCGGCGAAGGCCGAGAAGAAGGCCGCCGAGTCCTAGGACCGGCGGCGGCAGGGGGACGGGCAGGGGGGACTGGGGGACATGAGCAAGCGGGAACGCGTCATACGGATGTCGGTCGAGCAGCCCCTGTGGCGTGCCCTCACCGGCTACCGCGTACTGACCCTGCTGTACGCGATCGGCCTGTTCGCCTCGGCCTACGACGACTACGACCGCGCGGGCGTCGCCATCGCCTACTACGCCGTCCTGACCGTCTGGACCCTGGCGACCCTGCCGCGCGTGCAGAGCGCGGCGGCCTGCACCAAGCGCTTCCTCACCGTCGACCTCGCGATCGCGCTCACCGGCATCCTGCTGACCCCCTGGGTGGTCACCCAGGGCCACATCGACCGGGGCGGCCCGACCCTGCCGTCGATATGGACCGCCGGCTCGGTCCTCGCCTACGCCCTCAAGGGCGGCTGGCGCTGGGCCGCGTTCGCCTCCACCCCGGTAGCCGCCGCCAACCTGGTCGAGCGCGGCCACCCGGCCCGCGACACCGTCCACAACGTGATCCTGGTCTGGGTCGCCTCCATCGCCATCGGGTACGTCGTCGAGGTCGCCCGCGCCTCCGAGCGCACCCTCGCCCGCGCCCTGGAGATCGAGGCGGCGACCCGGGAGCGGGAGCGGCTCGCCCGGGGCATCCACGACAGCGTGCTCCAGGTGCTCGCCATGGTGCAGCGGCGCGGCACGGTCCTCGGCGGCGACGCGGCCGAGCTGGGCCGGCTGGCCGGGGAGCAGGAGGTGGCGCTGCGGACGCTGGTCTCCGGCGGCCTGGTGCCGCTCTCCCGGGTCTCGGAGGACGAGGCGCAGGGCGCGGTCGTACGCCTGGTCGAGGAGGCCGAGGGGCCCGACGACGGCGGTCCGGTCGACCTGCGCACGCTGCTCGCGCGGTACGCCGGATCCCGGGTCAGCCTCGCCGAACCCGGCGCGCCGGTGGAGCTGCCGCCGGGTGCCGCACGCGAGCTGGCCGCGGCCGTCGGTGCCGCCCTGGACAATGTGCGCAGGCACGCGGGGGACGCGGCGCGGGCCTGGATCCTGGTCGAGGACGAGCCCGGCGAGGTCGTGGTGACCGTGCGGGACGACGGCCCCGGCATCCCGGAGGGACGGCTCGCGCAGGCCGAGGGGGAGGGGCGGCTCGGGGTGGCCCAGTCGATCCGGGGGCGGCTGCGCGACCTCGGCGGCAGCGCCGAGCTGGTCTCGGTCCCCGGGCAGGGCACGGAAGTGGAGCTGACGGTACCGAAGGTCTCGAAGAAGGCGGAGCGGCGATGAGCATCAAGGTCATGGTGGTCGACGACCACCCCATGTGGCGGGACGCGGTCGCCCGGGACCTGGCCGAGTCCGGGTTCGAGGTGGTCGCCACCGCCGGGGACGGCGACCAGGCGGTGCGCCGCGCCAAGGCCGCCGGACCCGACGTCCTGGTCCTGGACCTCAACCTGCCGGCCAAGCCCGGTGTCCAGGTCTGCAAGGAACTCGTCGCCCACAACCCGGCGTTGCGGGTCCTGGTCCTCTCGGCGAGCGGCGAGCACGCCGACGTCCTGGAGGCGGTGAAGTCCGGCGCCACCGGCTACCTGCTCAAGTCGGCCTCGACCGAGGAGCTCCTGGACGCGGTCCGCCGTACCGCAGTCGGCGACCCGGTGTTCACCCCCGGCCTCGCCGGTCTGGTCCTCGGCGAGTACCGCCGCCTCGCCTCCGAGCCCGGCCCGGCCGCGGACGCCGACCGGCCCGACGCGCCCCGGCTCACCGACCGCGAGACCGAGGTGCTGCGGCTGGTCGCCAAGGGCCTGAGCTACAAGCAGATCGCCGAGCGCCTGGTCATCTCGCACCGCACGGTCCAGAACCACGTGCAGAACACCCTCGGCAAACTCCAGCTGCACAACAGGGTGGAGCTGGTGCGGTACGCGATAGAGGCGGGACTCGACGACGACTGATCTGATCTGATCTTCGGGCGGCCGTAAACCAACCGCCCGACAATTCACCGGAATTGCCCTTCCGCGCCCATCCCTGTGTGAGCTGGATCACCATTAGCGTGAGTCCCACCAGGCAACCGCGGCGAAGGGACATTTCCATGCGGGTCGGAGTACTGACCGGAGGCGGCGACTGCCCCGGGCTCAACGCCGTCATCCGGGGCATCGTCCGCAAGGGCGTGCAGGAGTACGGCTATGACTTCGTCGGCTTCCGGGACGGCTGGCGCGGACCCCTCGAAGGCGACACCGTCCGCCTCGACATCCCCGCCGTACGCGGCATCCTGCCCCGCGGCGGCACCATCCTCGGCTCCTCGCGGACCAATCCGCTCAAGCAGGAGAACGGCATCCGCCGGATCAAGGACAACCTCGCCAAACTGGAGGTCGACGCGCTGATCGCGATCGGCGGCGAGGACACCCTCGGCGTCGCCGCCCGCCTCACCGACGAGTACGGCGTGCCCGTCGTCGGCGTACCGAAGACCATCGACAACGACCTGTCCGCCACCGACTACACCTTCGGCTTCGACACCGCCGTCGGCATCGCCACCGAGGCCATCGACCGGCTGCACACCACCGCCGAGTCCCATATGCGGGTCCTGGTCTGCGAGGTGATGGGCCGGCACGCCGGCTGGATCGCCATCCACTCCGGCCTCGCCGGCGGCGCCAACGTCATCCTCATCCCCGAACAGCGCTTCGACGTGGACCAGGTGTGCGCCTGGGTCACCTCCCGCTTCAAGGCGTCGTACGCCCCGATCGTGGTCGTCGCCGAGGGCGCCATGCCGAAGGACGGCGACGTGGTCCTCAAGGACGGGACCCTGGACTCCTTCGGGCACGTCCGGCTGTCCGGGGTCGGCGAGTGGCTGGCCAAGGAGATCGAGAAGCGCACCGGCAAGGAGGCCCGGACCACCGTCCTCGGGCACATCCAGCGCGGCGGCACGCCCAGCGCCTTCGACCGCTGGCTCGCCACCCGCTTCGGCCTGCACGCCGTCGACGCCGTCCGCGACGGGGACTTCGGCAAGATGGTCGCGCTGCGCGGCACCGACATCGTCCGGGTACCGATCGCGGAGGCCACGGCCAAGCTGAAGACCGTCGACCTGAAGCTGTACGAGGAGGTCGGGGTGTTCTTCGGCTGACAGCCGGCCTCCCCTGCTTCGCCCGCGCGCCGCCACGGTCACCGTGACGGCGCGCGGCCTGTGCTACCGGACCGGCCGCCCCTTTGAGAACGTGCCGCGCAGCTGACCGATGAGCTCCCGCACCACCGCGGCGCCGTTCAGCGTGAGGACCGACTCGGGGTGGAACTGCACCCCGGCGAGCCCCGGTCCCCGTACGGCGTGCACCTCGCCGTTCTCCGCCCGGCTCACCTCGATGCCGTGCGCGGCCAGCTCCCGCGCCGCCTCGTCGTCGCAGCGGGCCACGAAGCTGTTGTAGAAGCCGACCGTCTCCGGGCGCCCGAACAGGTCCACGGTCGTCTGCGCCCCCTGGTAGGGGACCTCCTTGCGGACGATGTCCAGCCCCAGCTCCGCCGCGATCAGCTCGTGGCCGAGGCAGACGCCCAGCACCCCGTGCCGGTGCTCCCGGATCACCGCCGCCGTCAGCTCCCGCAGGATCCGCATCTTCGGATCGTCCAGGTCGGACGGGTCACCGGGCCCCGGGCCGAGCACCACCGGCCCCTCGTGCGCGAGCACGACCGCCCGCAGTCCCGGCTCGTCGTACCGCCGGACGGTGACGTCGAGCCCGCCGGCCCGCAGCACATGCGCGAGCATCGCCGTGAACGTGTCCTCGCCGTCCACCACCAGCGCGTGCCCGGCCAGTTCGCCGGTCCGCTCCTGCATCCGCAGCCAGAACGGCGCCAGGGAGGCCCGGCGCCCGTCCAGCGCGGCCCGCACCCGGGGGTCGTCGGCCAGCCGGGGGCGCGCCGCCTCGGAACGCGGGCGGGACGGCCGTACCCCCAGAGCCGCCAGCACCCCCGCCGCCTTCGCGTGGGTCTCCGCGACCTCACCCGCCGGGTCCGAGCCGCGCACCAGGGTGGCGCCGACGGGGACCCGGAGCCGGCCGGCCGCGTCGATGTCGGCGGTACGGATCAGGATCGGCGAGTCGAGGGTCTGGGCACCGCCGGAGTCCCGGCCGAGCAGGGCCAGCGCACCGGCGTAGTAGCCCCGCCCGCCGACCTCGTGCCGCTCGATCACCCGGCAGGCGTTCTGCACCGGGGAGCCCGTGACGGTCGCCGCGAACATGGTCTCCTTCAGCACCTCCCGCACATCCAGCGAGGACCGGCCGCGCAGCTCGTACTCGGTGTGCGCGAGGTGCGCCATCTCCTTCAGCCGCGGCCCGACGACCACCCCGCCCATGTCGCCCACCGTGCACATCATCTTGAGCTCCTCGTCGACGACCATCGACAGCTCCTCGATCTCCTTGCCGTCGGCGAGGAAGCCGAGCAGGTTCTCGGGGGTGGGGCCCTCGGCGGGATAGCGGTACGTGCCGCTGATCGGGTTCATCACCACCGTGCCGCCGGACATCCGGACGTGCACCTCCGGGCTCGCGCCGACCAGCGTCCGGTCCCCGGTGTGCACGACGAACGTCCAGTACGCGCCGCGCTCGCCCTCCAGGAGCCGCCGGAACAACGCCAGCGCGTCGGCGCGCCCGAAGCCCGGGATCTCGCCCTGGTACGTCCGCCGGATCACGAAGTTCGCGCCTTCGCCGCGGCCGATCTCCTCGCGCAGCACCCGGCCGACGATCTGCGCGTACGCGTCGTCGTCGACGTCGAAGGCGCCGGAGTCGACGTGGACGTCGTGGGTGGGGAGGGTGGCGAGGGCCTCGTCGAGTGGAATGTGACATAGCACTGTCGGGGTCAGTACCAGCAGCGGCGTCCCGTCGTCCCGCACGTCGAACCCCCGCTCCCGGATCTGCCGGTACGGGATGAGGGCGAGTCCCTCCTCGGGCAGGTCGGCGAGCCGGTCGTGGGCGGTGACCGGGCCGAGCAGGAGCTCCACCGTGCTCTCGTCGTGGCCGGGGGTGCGGCGGCGGAGCAGGGCGAAGGGGCGTTCGTCGTGGAGCAGACGGGTCAGGTCCATGGTTCCTCTGCGGTCCTTTGTCAGATGAGACAGGTGAGACAGGCGGGAGAGGAACGACCCCGGAAACGCCGAAGGCCGCCCCTCCGGGCGGCCTTCGCGAAGTCTTGCGTACGCGCAGTCAGTGGGCCGCCGGAGAAGCGGTCCACCACCAGTTCTGGATCGAATGCGCGAACATGCGGGGAACCCTACCCCACCGGGCGCCCCGTCCACAGGACAATCGCTCTGTCTCACCAGTCGAGCTGGAGGAAAACATGGCGACACGACCCCGTAATGTTTACGAGGTGACCGTGAACGCTAAGACCAGCCTCGGTGCTGGCAACACCTGGCGAAACCTGCCCGCGGCGCAGCAGCCCGAGTACCCCGACCCCGAGGCTCTGCGCGCAGTCGTTGCGGAGCTGGAGTCGTATCCGCCGCTCGTCTTCGCGGGCGAGTGCGACCAGCTGCGCGCGCGGATGGCGGCCGTCGCCAAGGGAGAGGCGTTCCTCCTCCAGGGCGGCGACTGTGCCGAGGCCTTCGACGCGGTGTCCGCCGACCACATCCGCAACAAGCTCAAGACCCTCCTCCAGATGGGTGCCGTACTGACGTACGCCGCGTCGGTGCCCGTGGTGAAGGTGGGGCGGATCGCCGGCCAGTACAGCAAGCCGCGCTCCAAGGGCACCGAGACCCGCGACGGCGTGACCCTGCCGACGTACCGCGGCGACTCGGTCAACGGCTTCGACTTCGACGAGAAGGCCCGCATCCCGGACCCCGAGCGGCTGAAGCGGATGTACAACGCCTCCGCGTCCACGCTCAACCTGGTGCGTGCCTTCACCACCGGCGGTTACGCGGACCTGCGCCAGGTGCACGCCTGGAACCAGGACTTCGTGAAGTCGTCCCCGTCCGGCCAGCGCTACGAGCAGCTCGCCCGCGAGATCGACAACGCGCTGAACTTCATGCGGGCCTGCGGCGCGGAGCCGGAGGAGTTCAAGACCGTCGAGTTCTTCTCCTCGCACGAGGCGCTGCTGCTCGACTACGAGTCCGCCCTGACCAGGGTCGACTCGCGCACCGGCAAGCTGTACGACGTCTCGGCGCACATGGTGTGGATCGGTGAGCGCACCCGGCAGCTGGACGGGGCGCACATCGAGTTCGCCTCGAAGATCCGCAACCCGATCGGTCTCAAGCTCGGCCCGACGACGACGGCCGAGGAGGCGCTGAAGTACATCGACCGCCTCGACCCGGACCGCGAGCCGGGCCGGCTGACCTTCGTCGTCCGGATGGGCGCGGACAAGGTCCGTGACAAGCTCCCCGAGCTGGTCGAGAAGGTCACCGCCTCGGGCGCCACGGTGGCCTGGGTGACCGACCCGATGCACGGCAACACCTTCGAGGCGGCCTCGGGCCACAAGACCCGCCGCTTCGACGACGTGCTGGACGAGGTCAAGGGCTTCTTCGAGGTCCACAAGACCCTCGGCACGCACCCGGGCGGCATCCATGTGGAGCTCACCGGTGACGACGTCACCGAGTGCGTGGGCGGCGGCGACGAGATCTTCGTCGACGACCTGCACCAGCGCTACGAGACGGCCTGCGACCCGCGGCTGAACCGCAGCCAGTCCCTGGACCTGGCGTTCCTCGTGGCGGAGATGTACCGGGACCAGTAGCCGGTCCCGGTGTGTCCTTGCGTGGAGTGGGGCGCGGATCACAGATGATCCGCGCCTCTTCCACTTTTGCGACCCGCGAGTGATGGGTAAGGTTAGGTTTGCCTCACCGACCAATCGGGACGGCACCACTGATCGATCCCGGCGGGAGGTGAATCCGCGTGTACGTCTGCAGCTGCTTCGGGGTGACCGAAGCGCAGGTCAAGCAGCACGCGGAGGACGGTGCCTGCACCCCTCGCCAGATAGCCTCCGCCTGCAAGGCGGGCACGGACTGCGGCTCGTGCGTCCGCCGCATCCAGGCGATTCTCGGCCGCGGCGCCTGCCCCCGCCGCGAGCTGTCCGACCAGGGCCGCCCGGTGCTCTCCGGGCTCGACGAAGCCGCGTGACTCAGCTGCTCTCGGGCTGCTCGATGAGCTGCGAGATGTAGAGTGCCTCGCCGAGCTTCTCCACCAGCTCCAGCTGGGTGTCGAGGTAGTCGATGTGGTGCTCCTCGTCCTTGAGGATGTCCTCGAAGATGTTCGCGGACGTGATGTCGCCCTTCTCGCGCATCACCTTGATCCCGCGCTTGAGGCGGTCGATCGCCTCCACCTCGATCTGCCGGTCGGCCTCGAACATCTCCTTCACGGTCTGCCCCACGCGGACGTGGAACAGCCGCTGGTAGTTGGGCAGCCCCTCCAGGAACAGGATCCGGTCGGTGAGCACCTCGGCGTGCTTCATCTCGTCGAACGACTCGTGCCGGGTGTACTTCGCGAGCTTGTACCAGCCGAAGTTCTCCTGCATCTTCGCGTGCAGGAAGTACTGGTTGATCGCGGTGAGCTCGCCGGTGAGCTGCTCGTTGAGGAATTCGATGACCTCGGGGTCGCCCTGCATCGCAGAGGCTCCTTCCGCATGGGTTCCGTACCGGACGGATGGGACGTTTGCGGCGCATGATTGCACCGGCGCGGATGATCGTCCAGTAAGTGCGTACTTAGTAAGTAAGTGCATGCTTGATGCCAGTTGAGCGATTTGCCGATCTTTGAGTGGCTCGCCTGGTCAGGTGCACCGCCCGTGGTCTGTCAGGATGGAAGGCATGGGTCATCCGGTGCGGCGCGCGTCTCGGGAAACCGCGGGAGCGGAGCTTCCGCCGGGGCAGCGGCTCCAGCGCGGCTGGCCGGTCACGCACTACGGCCCGGTACCCAGGTTCCGGCCCGAGCGCTGGGAGTTCCGGGTCTTCGGTGCCACCGCCGACGGGGGCGCGCACATCTGGAACCACGAGCAGTTCACGGCCCTGCCCTACACCACCGTGGTCGCCGACCTGCACTGCGTGACGAAGTTCAGCATGCTCGGCGCGGAGTGGGGCGGGATCCCGGCGCGGACCGTCCTGGACCTCGCGCCGCCCGCCCCCGATGCCACCCATGTGATGGTCTGGGCGGAGTACGGCTTCAGCTCCAACCTGCGGCTCGCGGACTTCGCCGCCGAGCACACCGTCTTCGCCACCCACAAGGACGGTGAACTCCTCACCGCGGAGCACGGTTTCCCGGTCCGCCTGGTCGTCCCCCAGCTGTATGCCTGGAAGGGCCCCAAGTGGGTGCGCGGCATCGAGTACATGACCGCCGACCGCCGCGGCTTCTGGGAGGAGCGCGGCTACCACAACATCGGCGACCCGTGGAAGGAACAGCGCTTCTCCTACCAGGAGGGGCCGGGGGACGGTCCCGAGCTCTGAGCCGCTAGTGGTGGTAGCGGTGCACCACCGCGTGCCCCTTGCCCCGGCCGATCGTCCACCGGTTGACCGGTGTGGTGACCACGAACGCGAGCGCGAGCGAGACGGCCAGCGAGATCCAGAACAGCGCGTCGGTGAGCTGGGCGTCCATCGCGGCCGGCCAGACCAGGATCGTGCCGTTGTCGATCAGCTCCATCACGGCGATCGAGACGGTGTCCGCGGCCAGGGCGACCCGCAGCGCGGTGCGCAGGTCGACGCCCGCCCTCAGGACCCCGCGCATGGTGAGCGCGTAGCCGAAGAAGAAGGCCAGCGCGATCGCCAGCAGGGTGGTCGGCAGGTTCCCCCAGCCGAACGCCGTGCCGACGACCATGCCGAGCACCTCGCCGACGGCGCAGCCGGTGAGGCAGTGCAGGGTGGCCTGGGCGGCCATGGCCCAGGAGGCGCCGGTGCTGCCGTGTGCCTCGTGGGCTGTGCGCGGTGCGTGAGTGTGTTCGGTGTGCTCGTGGACGGCGGGCTCGTGGTCCATGGCTTACCCCCGGTGTCAGGTGCGGATCCTTCTGCGACGCCAACATGTATACCCCCTAGGGGTATTCCGGTGAAGGGGCCGGGCTCGTTCCGGTAACGGCACGCACATTCCGTGCCCAGAGCGCTACGCTGAGATTCTTGCCTGGCGGGAGACGCGCCGGGCGGAGACGGATCCGAGAGGCCCTTGGGGTTCCGCTTGCGATCCGGTTCGGGGGCGAGCGGTCGGGGGACGACGGTGGGGCTGTTCGGGGAGCGGCATACCTTCATGGGGAGCCTCGGCCCGGGGGACCGGGAGGCACTGGCGGGACTCGGCACCCGGCACGAGTACCCGCCGTACGACACGGTCGTCACGGAAGGCGACCGCACCACCTTCGCGGTGGTCCTGCTCAGCGGCTGGTGCACGGTGTGGACGCCGACCGAGCGCGGCGGCCGGCTGATCCTGGCGCTGCGCCGGGCCGGCGAGGTCGTCGGCGACATGGCGGCGCTCGACGGCCGCCCGCGCAGCGCCTCGGTGAGCACCCTCGGCCAGGTGACCGGACTGGTCGTACCCGGGGAGCGGTTCCGGCGGTTCCTCGCCTCCCGGCCGCACGCCAACGCGCTGATGATGAACCAGCTCACCGAGCGGCTGCGCAGCGCGGACCACGAGCGCCGGGCCCTGGCCTCCATGACCGTGCTGCAACGGCTCGCCGAACGCCTGGTCGAACTCGCCGACCGCACCGGCCGGCCGGAGAACGAGGCAGTGACCATCCGGCTGCCCCTCGCGCAGCACGAACTGGCCGCGTCCGTGGGCTCCACCCGCGAGGCCGTCGCCAAGGCCCTGCGCCTGTTACGGGAACAGGGCCTGGTCCGCACCGGCCCCGGCACCCTGGCCGTGGCCGACCTGGACCCGCTCCGCCTGCTCGCCGCCGGACAACCGCACAGCACGGAGACCTGACAAGCACACGTCCCGCGCTGTGTAAACGGCTACAGCGGCGACCGTCCGGCTCCGCGACCATCACAGCCGAGGGGCCGATGGTCCGGCGGGACGGCAGGGAGGAGAGAACGATGGAGGGGGAAGCCGCGTACGGCTTCATCGTCAACGTGGACGCGCAGGGCTCGGGCCTGCTGTCCGACACCGAGAAACCCGAGATGCGGCGCAGACTCTACGACGTCACCGGCAACGCCTTCGAACAGGCCGGCATCCGCCCGCCGCGCCTCTACCAGGAGGACCGCGGCGACGGCATCCTCAGCGTGCTGGCGCCCGAGGTGCCGCCCGCCCGGGTGGTGGGGGAGTGGGTTCAGCAGCTCCACCAGAACCTCCGGGAGAGCAACCGGGACCTCAGGAAACCGCTGCGGCTGCGGGTGGGCCTGCACATCGGCCGGGTCACGGCCGACGCCTACGGCCGCTCCGGACGCGCCGTCGACCTGGCCTGCCGGCTGTGCGACTGCGGCACCGCGAAGGGGATCCTCAAGGCAGCGGACGGCTCGCCCCTGGTGGTGGCCGTCTCCGACCGCGTCCACGAGGACTTCGTCCTGCCCGGCGGGCGCTGGCTGGACCCCGAGCACTACCGCCGGCACGACGTGCAGCTCAAGGAGGGCCGCACCACCGCCTGGTTCATGGTGCCCGGCCGCTCCGAGCCGCCTGAGCCGTCGGAATCGCCCGAGCCGTCCGCGGAGCCGGCGCCCGACGCGGCGGCCGGTCCAGCGGAGAGCACCCCGCCGCGACCGCCCGCCGCCACGGACACCGGGGGCCGCTTCGTCCAGAACATCCACCAGCACGGCGACGGAGAGATCATCGCCGCCGAACGGATCGAGACCCTCAACAGCGACCGCCGCGGCGGTGGCCGGTGAACGCCCAGAACCCCCCGCCGCCCCAGGGCGGCCCGAAACCGCCGCAGCAGCCGCAGCGGAAGGCCGAGCCGGACAAGCCGCAGGGCGGCGAGTCCGGCGGCGCCCCCGAGCCGGAGAAGGCCGACGTCATCGGCGGCTCCGCCGCCGACCCGCTCGGCGAGGAGGCGCTGCCCGGCGCGGCGGCCGCCGCCTCCCGGATCTACCGCTCGACCGTGAGCCAGCACGGCACCGGCACCCTGATCAGCTCCGGATCCGTCGGCACCATGAACTTCTACAGCCGGCAGGCGGCCGAACGCGTCCTTGCCGGCCCGCTCCCGGAGGACCAGCTGCGCAGACTGCGCCAGGTCTTCCAGGAACCGGCGGACTACGGCGAACACCGCGAGCAACTGCGCGACGGACGCCTCCTGGTGCTGTACGGCCAGCCCGGCACCGGCCGCGCCTACACCGCCCTGTCCCTGCTGGACGGCCTGACCGGCGGCCGGGTCTCCCGGCTCGACCCGCGCACCGACCTGGACAGGCTCGACGACGACCAGATCAGCGACGGCCACGGCTACGCCCTGGAGCCGAGCGCCGCCGGGTTACCGGACGAGACCGGCCTCGACCGGCTCTGCCAACTGCTCGGCAGGAAAGAGGCGTACGTGGTCCTGCTGGCCACCCCCGAACCCGGTGACGTGCCCTCCCGCAGCGGCCGCTACCACCGCGCCCACACCCCGGCCGCCCAGACCGCCGTCCTCGAGGGCCACCTCGCCCTCGAACTGGCGGACACGGCGCCCGAGCTGTACGAGCGGGCCCGGGCGACCGCCCTGGACCCCGACGTCCTGGAGGCGCGCGGACTCGACGAACTGCGGCCCGCGGAGGCCGCCCACTACGCGCGGCTCCTCGCCCGGCACACCAGGGACGAGCTCACCCACGACGAACTCCTCGCCGAATGCCGGAAGTTCGCCGAGAACCAGGCCGCCGAATGGTTCGCCGGCGGGGTCCGCTCCGAGACCCCGGAACGGCTGCGGGACGCGGCCTACCGGATCGCCGTCGCCGTCCTCGACGGCGCCTCGCTCAGCGCCGTCGCCGAGGCCGCCGAGGTGCTCGCCTGGGAACTGGCCGTCACGGTCGACCCCGAGGCCACCCCCGGCCGCCCGCTGTTCAGCGACGGCGTCGACGCCCGGCTGGTCTCCGCCCGCGCGGTCGCCGAACTCGGCACCGAGGAGGTCGGCACCGAGGAAGTCCCGGTGCGCACCGTGCGGTTCGGCGGCGAGGCCCTCGCCCCGGCCGTCCTCGGCCACCTCTGGCAGCACCGGCACAACGCACGCGGACCCGTGCTGCGCTGGCTGGCCGGACTCTGCGAGGACGACCGGCCCCAGGTCTGGGTGCGGGCCGCGGTGGCGGCCGGTCAGCTGTGCCGCCTCGACCTCTCGCACACCGTGCACGAACTGGTCCAGCCCATGGCCCAGGCCGAGCGGGCCCGCCGCCGGCTGTTCGCCGCGACCGTCCTCGACGTGGCGCTGCGCTCCCCGGAGGTCGGCACCGCGATCCGCGCCCTGATCGGCTCCTGGGCCCGCTACGGCGACGAACACCTGCGCTGGACGGCAGGGGCCGTGCTCGGCCGGGGCCGGGCCACCGACACCGTCCGCGAGACCCTCGACCTGCTCGGCGGGATCGGCGTCTGGGACGAGGGCAGGCTGCGGTCCGGCGCGGCCGTCCAGGTCGCCCACTTCGCAGGCGCCCACCCCGAGCCCCAGACCCTGCGCCGGATCCGCGCCTGGCTCTCCGACGAGCGCCGGCCCCAGCAGGACCTCGGCCTGCAGTCCACGGTCTACCTCGCCTCCGTCCCCGTCACCGACCTCTGGAACCAGCACGAGGACCTGGAGGGCTACGGCGACTGGCCGCTGATGCTGGCCCTGGCCGCCGTCCGGCCGGCCCTCGCCCCGGAACTCGCCGGGCTCCTGTGGACCGCGCTGCAGACCCCACGGTCCTACGAGGCGGCGATCGAGACCCTGTCCGACTGGCTGCGCGGCTCGGCCGGCCGGCCCTGGACCGACCGCCTGGAGCGGTTCCTGCCACTCCTCGTGCACAGCCACGACGACCGCGACCGGCTGCTGGCCCTCATCACGGAACTCACCGCAGACCCCGACCGGCCACTGCCCGAACAACAGGTCCACCGCCTGCGGGGGGCGGTCCGGCGATGACCGCACCCGAACCCGAAGCCGCCGCCCACTACGTCGCGGAACGGCTGCTGCTGGCCGTGCGCGAGGATCTGGGCCGGGCGGACGTCAAGGCGTCCGTCCTGCTCTCGGGTGCCGTCGCGGTACCGGCGCTGGTACTCGGCAGGGGGACACCGGCCGGCGGATCGGCGGTGGCCCTGGCCTTCCTCGCGGCGGGCGGGGCGCTCTGGGCGGCCGGCACCCTGCTGCTGCTCGCGGTGATCGTGCCCCGCACCCGCACGGTCCGCTCCGCGCCCGGCCCGACCTTCTACGCCGACGCCCTGCACGGCATCGACCCGGAGGCGCTGCGCCGCGCCGCCGCCGACGCCGGGACCGACCAGGTGGGCTGGCTGCTCACCCAGTTCCAGGACGTCAGCGTGATCCTGTCGGCGAAGTACCGCTGGCTGCGCCGGTCGATGGTGCTGCTCGGCGCGGGGCTGCTGCTGGCGGCGGTGCCGCTGGCGGTCGGGTGAGCCGGGTCAGCCGTCCCGAAGCCGCTTGAGGCGCTCGACGTCGGCCGCGTGCCCCTCCTTGCCGCCGGGCGTCTCGATGATCAGCGGTACGCCCGCGGTCGCCGGGTGGGTCATCAGCGCCCGGAACGGGTCCTCGCCGATGTGCCCGGAGCCGATGTTCTCGTGCCTGTCCTTGTGCGCCCCGACGACGTCCTTGGAGTCGTTGGCGTGGATCAGCTTCAGCCGCCCCTCGCCGACCGTGTCCACCAGCAGGTCCAGCGTCTGGTGCATCCCGCTCGGCCCGGTCAGGTCGTGCCCGGCGGCGAAGACGTGACAGGTGTCCAGGCAGACGCCGAGCTTCGGATGGGCGTCCAGCGCCTCGAAGTACGGGCCGAAGTCCCAGGTCCGCGAGCAGAGCGAGGCGCCCTGCCCGGCGGTGGACTCCAGGAGCAGGAACGGGTCGTCGTCGTGGGTCAGCTCGTCGAGGAGCGGCAGCAGATGCGCCCGTACCTGCTTCAGCGCCACGTCCCGGGCCCGGCCGCCGGTCGCGCTCCCGGTGTGCACGACCACCCCGAGCGCCCCGATCTCCCGGCCGCGCCGCAGCGAGTGCCGCAGCGACTCCACCGACTTCTCCACGGTCGCCTCGGTGTGCGAGCCGAAGTTGATCAGGTACGGGGCGTGCACGTACGCCGGGACCGACCCCTGCGCGCAGGCCGCGCGGAACGCCTCGTCCTGCTGCGGGCTGCCCGCCGGGGTGGCCCAGCCGCGCGGGTTGGCGACGAAGACCTGCACGGTCTCGGCCTTCAGCTCACGGGCGTACGACAGCCCCACGGAGTGCAGGCCGCCGGCGACCGGGACATGGCCGCCGACGGGGTTGCGGGCGGGACCTGACTGCTGACTCTTCACCCGTCCAGGGTGTCACGGCGCGGCCCGCCCCCGGTCACCGGATGGTGATGGTGATCGTCGACCCCTTGGGCGCCTGTTCCCCGGCGCCCACCGACTGCTTCTTCACGGTGTCGCCGAACAGCCCGAGCAGTCCGCGGTTCTCCTTGACCTGGAAACCGGACTGCTCCAGCAGCTTGGTCGCGTCGTCCACGGTGGCCCCGACCACGTTCGGCACCTCGACCAGCTCCGGGCCCTTGGACAGCGTCAGCGTCACCGTGTCGCCCTCGGCGGCCTGCGCGTCGCCGGCCGGGGTCTGCCGGGCGACCTGGCCCTGGTCGTACTCGGAGTTGATCTCGGTGGCGGACACCGTCACCTTCAGCCCGGCCTCCTGGAGCTCCTGCCGGGCCTCGTCCAGGTCGTCGCCGGTGACGTCCGGGACGTCCACCGGGGAGCCCTCGCTGACGACGAGCGCGATCGCGGTCCCCGCGTGCCGCTTGGTCCCGGACCCCGGATCGGAGGAGATCACCGACCCCTTGGGCACGTCCTCGCTGAACTCCCGGGTCACCATGCCCGGCGTGAGCCCGCCGGCCTTCAGCAGCGCCCTGGCCGCGGCCAGCGTCCGCCCCTGCACGTCCGGTACGTTCACCGTCTCGGGGCCGTCGGAGATGGTGAGCGCCACCGAGTCGTTGCTGCGGATCCGCTCGCCGGCCGCCGGGTCGGTGCTGATCACCGTGCCGCGCTTCACCGTGTCGCTGTAGGAGTGCTCGACCGACCCCACGTCGAGCCCGGCCTCCTTCAGCCGCGCGGTGGCCTGCGCCTCGGTCTTCGACAGCAGCGGCGGGACCTTGGTGAACTGCCCGGAGTTGATGTACCAGACGCCGGCTCCCGCGCCCAGGACGATCAGCACGGCGACCACGAGGGTCACCAGCCCGCGCCGGGACCGGCGGCCCCCGCGCCGCCGGTCCCGCACCGGCGGCGCCTCGAACCTGCTGGTCCGCAGCACCCCCTCGACCCGCTCGTCCTCCTCGTTGACGGGCAGCGGCCGGGGCACCGTCAGCGACCGCGGTATGACACTGGTCCGGTCCTCGGCGATGTCGTGCGCCGCCGTCAGCGCCTGCGGCGGTACGGAGTCCAGTTGCTCGGGGCCGAGCGCGCTCCGCGCCTGCCGCAGCAGGGCGAGCAGCGCGACGGCGTCGTACGGCCGGACCTCGGGATTGCGGGCGGTGCCGAGGGCGACCAGCTCGTCCAGCTCGTAGGCCAGCCCCGGCACGACGGCGGACGGCGCCGGCACGTCCTCGTGCAGATGCTTGTAGAGGATCACCGCGGGCGAATCGCCGTCGTGCGGCTTCTGCCCGGTGAGCATCTCGTACAGCACGACCCCGCACGCGTACACGTCGACGCGCGGATCGGCGGTCCCGTTCTCGATCTGCTCGGGCGCGAGATAGGCGACGGTCCCGAGCACGGCCCCGGTGGTACTGGTGACGGTGTCCACGGACCGCACCAGCCCGAAGTCCGCGACCTTGACCCGCCCGTCGTCCCCTATCAACACGTTCTCGGGCTTCATGTCCCGGTGCACGAACCCGGCGCGGTGCGCGGCGCCCAGCGCGGCCAGCACCGGCTCCAGGATGTCCAGCGCGGCCCGCGGCTGCAGCGCGCCACGCTCGCGCAGCACGTCACGCAGGGTGCAGCCGGCCACGTACTCCATGGCGAGATACACATACGACCGGTCGGTCCCCTGGTCGAAGACCTGGACGACGTTCGGGTGGGCCAGCCGGGCGACCGACTTGGCCTCCCGGATGAACCGCTCGACGAAGGACCCGTCGGCGGCGAGCGCCGGGTGCATCACCTTCAGCGCGAGCACGCGGTCCAGCCGGATGTCCAGGGCCCGGTAGACCGTGGCCATCCCGCCGACGGCGATCCGCGCGTCGACGCGATACCGGCCGTCGAGCACCTGCCCGACGAGGGGGTCCTGAAGGGTCATATCCACCCAGCGAGTGTACGAGCACCGGCTGACACCCCCACAGGTGAGACCGCTTTCCCGGGGGACTTGCAGCGCACCTGTGACGCTTTGCACGTGGCTGAAATATCCCCCCACGCACCCGCAGCCGCCGACGGTGATCGGCCCCCACGGGAGAGTCCCGCTTGTCAGCACACAGTTTCGGGTGGTGCGCGGGTGGAGACGGGGCGGGAGCGGACCGGCGCTCAGAACGCAGGGCGCTCGGGGTCCAGCACGGCCAGGCCCTCCGCAGGAGACGACGCCTCCGCGAGGTACCTGCGGGGGATCCGCCCCGCCAGCCGGGCCAGCCGCCCCGCCTCCACCCCGGCCCGCATGGCGTGAGCCATCCGTTCCGGATCCTGCGCCCGCGTCACCGCCGACGCCAGCATCACCCCCGCACACCCCAGCTCCATCGCCAGCGCCACGTCCGACGCCGTGCCGGCTCCCGCGTCCAGGATCACCGGCACGCGCGCGTGCTCGACGATCAGCTGGAAGTTGTGCGGGTTGCGGATCCCGAGCCCGGACCCGATCGGCGACCCGAGCGGCATCACCGCGGCGCACCCCACGTCCTCCAGCTTCCGGGCCAGCACCGGATCGTCGTTCGTGTACGGCAGCACCGTGAACCCGTCGTCCACCAGCGTCTCCGCCGCGTCAAGGAGCTCGACCGGGTCGGGGAGCAGGGTCCGCTCGTCGGCGATGACCTCCAGCTTGATCAGCGAGGTCCCCAGCGCCTCCCGCGCCAGCCGGGCCGTCAGCACGGCCTCCCCGGCGGTGTAGCACCCCGCGGTGTTCGGCAGCACCCGGATCCCGAGCCGTTCGAGGACCGACAGCACGGACCCCCGTACCCCCGGGTCCACCCGTCGCATCGCGACCGTCGTCAGCTCGGTCCCGGACGCGACGAGCGCCCGCTCCAGCACCTCCAGGCTGGGCGCACCCCCGGTACCCATGATCAACCGCGAGGAGAAGGTCGTACCCCCGAGGACGAAGGGATCGTCGGCCACGGCGCTCAGCCTCCCTGCACGGCGGTGAGGACTTCCACCCGGTCGCCCTCGGCGAGCCCGGTCGCCGCCCACTGCCCGCGCGGTACGACGGTCTCGTTGACGGCGGCGGCCACCCCGGAGGGTGCGGCGGTGAGGGACCGGACGAGCGTGTCGAGAGCGGTGCCCGGGGCGATCTCCCGGTGCTCGCCGTTGACGGAGATGGTGACGGAGATGTTCATGCGGTCTGCTCCACGAGAACGGCGGGGACGGGGTCGAACCGCTTCGGCGTGAACGGACGGGCCTGGGCCGGCAGCTCGCCGCCGGCCAGCAGCTCCGCCATCACGTCCCCGGTGACCGGCGTGAGCAGCACCCCGTTGCGGTAGTGCCCGGTGGCCAGCAGCAGCCCGTCGAGGCGGGTCGGCCCGAGCAGCGGCGCGTTGTCGGGGGACCCGGGCCGCAGTCCGGCCCGGGTCTCGGTCAGGGGCAGCTCGGTGATCCCGGGCACCAGCTCGTGCGCGTCGCGCAGCAGCTCGTACACCCCGCCCGCCGTGACCGTCGTGTCCCAGCCGAGCTCCTCGCTGGTCGCGCCGACGACCAGTTCGCCGTTCTCCCGGGGCACCAGGTACACGTTCCCGCCGCGCACCACGGCCCGTACCGTCCGGCTGAGGAACGGCGCGTACCGCGCGGGCACGGTCAGCCGCAGCACCTGCCCCTTCACCGGCCGCACCGGCGGCAGCACGTCGTCCGGCACGCCCGCCAGCCGCCCGCTCAGGCTCCCGCCCGCGAGCACCACCTGTCCGGCGCCCAACGTGTCACCCGCACGGGTGCGGACACCGGCGGCCCGGTCCCGTACCACCTCCAGGCGCTCGGCCCAGTCGCGGTGGAACACCACCCCGGTCCGCTCGCACGCGGCCACCAGCGCGGCCGCCAGCCGGCGCGGGTCGATCTGGTGGTCGCCGTCGACCCGCAGCCCGCCGCGCACGCCCGGCGCCAGCATCGGCTCCAGGCGCCGGCACTCCCGCCCGGACAGCCACTCGGACTCCAGGCCCGACTGCTGCTGGAGCGCGTGCAGCTCGCGCAGATGGGCGCGGTCGTCGGCGTCGAGGGCGACCGCGAGCGTGCCGCAGCGCCGGTAGCCGAGGTCGTGGCCGGTGAGCTCGGTCAGCTCGGCGGCGAAGCCGGGGTAGCGGCGCGCGGAGGCCAGGTTGAGCCCCAGCAGGGTCTGCTCGCCGTAGTGCAGTTCGGTGACCGCGGCCAGCATCCCGGCCGCGACCTGCGCGGCCCCGCCGCCGGGCGCGGGGTCGACCACCGCCGTCGCGAGCCCGCGCTGGGCCGCTCGCCAGGCGGTGACCAGGCCGATGATCCCGCCCCCGATGACGAGGACATCGGACGCATGTGACGTATGTGAGGACATGGGCGTCCAGCCCCTCCCTTCGCCGGCATGACCCGGATCAGGTTCGTACGGTCGGAGGCCGCCAGCCTCCCTCTCAGCCCGGTGCGTCCGGGCTCCCGCGTGTGCTTCCCCGCCACCCTAGCCCGCGGAGCTCCGCCCTTGTAAGACGGCCTCGGACGGCGCTGTGGACGGCGCTGTGGAACAGGTCACTCGCCACGACCCCTGACTGACTCTTTGTCAGTTGTCTATCGTTCTTGTCTATGGTGATCAGGTGAGCGAGCAGACGCAGCTACGGAGCACGTCACAGACGCGGCGCGTGGTCGTCGTGGGCGCGGGCATGGCCGGGGTGCAGACCGCCGTCGCCCTGCGCGAGCGCGGGTTCACCGGCACCGTGACACTGATCGGCGCCGAGCCGCACCAGCCGTACGACCGGCCGCCGCTCTCCAAGGCGGTGCTGCTCGGCAAGGCCGAGGGTTCCGCCTTCGAGGTCGACTTCGAGGCGCTCGGCATCGAGCTGGCGCTCGGCCGCGACGCGCTGGGCGTGCGCACCGCCGACCACGAGCTGGACACCGAGGCCGGCCCGGTGCCGTACGACGTCCTGGTGCTGGCCACCGGTGCCGAGCCGATCACGCTGCCGGGCACCGAGGGCGTGCCCGGCGTCCATCTGCTGCGGACCCTGGACGACGCCGAGCGGCTGCGGCCGGTGCTCGCCCGGCAGCACGACATCGTGGTCGTCGGCGCGGGCTGGATCGGCGCCGAGTTCGCCACCGCGGCCCGTGAGGCCGGCTGCGCGGTGACCGTCGTGGAGGCCGCCGACCGTCCGCTCGCGGGAGCGCTCCCGGCCGAGGTGGCCGCGCCGATGACCGCCTGGTACGCGGACAGCGGCACCGATCTGCGCACCCACGCGCGCGTGGCCGGCGTCGAGCCGGGCGCGGTGGTGCTCGACGACGGATCGCGGCTGCCCGCGGGCGCCGTCGTGGTCGGTATCGGCGCCCGCCCCGCCACCGCCTGGCTGGCCGGCTCCGGCATCGAGCTGGGCACCCACGGCGACGTGCTGGCCGACGACCGGCTGCGCACCAGCGTCCCGGACGTCTACGCGGTCGGCGACTGCGCCTCCTTCCCGTCCGGCCGCTACGGCGAGCGCCTGCTGGTCCACCACTGGGACAACGCCCTGCAGGGCCCGCGCACGGTCGCCGCCAACATCCTCGGCGAGTCCGACGCGGTCTACGACCCGGTCCCGTACTTCTGGTCGGAACAGTTCGGCCGCTTCGTCCAGTACGCGGGCCACCACGCCGCCGCCGACCGACTGGTCTGGCGCGGCGACCGGACCGGCCCGTCCTGGAGCGTCTGCTGGCTCCGCGAGAACCGCCTGGTCGCTCTACTGGCGGTAGGCCGCCCCCGAGACCTGGCCCAGGGCCGCCGCCTGATCGAGGCAGGGCGCAGCATGGACGCCGAGGCATTGGCGGACCCTGGGCGTCCCTTGAAGGATGCAACGTACGGCTGAACAGCGCCCCGTAAGGGGCGCGGGGAACTGCGCGACCAGCCCCCACGGCGCCGCACCCGGACAACCACCCATCGCGCCGGAACCGACGAAGCGCCTACCCTGGATCCTGTGACCGAGATTGACACGAACATCGATGCTCTCGTCCCCACCTGGCTCACCCTCCCCGACATCGCAGAGATGATGGACGTCGAGGTGACGCGCGTGCGGCAGCTGGTCAAGGAGGGCCAGCTCATCGCCGTCCGCCGCGGTGAGAACAAGGCACTGCACGTCCCCGCCGCCTTCATCGACGGGGACAAGGTCGTCAAGGGCCTGACCGGCACCCTGACCCTGCTGCGGGACGACGGCTTCACGGACGAAGAGATGCTGGAGTGGCTTTTCACTCCCGACGCGAGCCTGCCCGGCACCCCCGCGCAGGCCCTGAGCGAGAATCGCGGCACGGAGGTGAAGCGCCGCGCCCAGGCGCTCGCCGTCTGAGGCAACCGGTACCGAACCGACGGGGGACATTGATGACCGACACCGCCCGCGCCCAGCTGGCCGACGCCAGGCTCTATCTGTGCACGGACGCCCGGAAGGAGCAGGGCGACCTCGCCGGTTTCCTGGACGTGGTCCTGGCGGGCGGTGTCGACATCGTGCAGCTGCGCGACAAGGGCCTGGAGGCCGCCGAGGAGCTGGAGCACCTCGCGGTGTTCGCCGACGCCTGCGCCCGGCACGGCAAGCTGCTCGCGGTCAACGACCGCGCGGACGTGGCCCACGCGGCCGGTGCCGACGTGCTCCACCTCGGCCAGGGCGACCTGCCGGTCCCGGCGGCCCGCGCGATCCTCGGCCCGGACGTCCTGATCGGCCGCTCCACGCACGCCGATTCCGAGGCCGCCGCGGCCGCCGCGCAGGACGGCGTGGACTACTTCTGCACCGGCCCCTGCTGGCCCACCCCCACCAAGCCCGGCCGTCACGCCCCGGGCCTCGACCTGGTGCGGTACACCGCGGCCCTGGGCACCGACCGCCCCTGGTTCGCCATCGGCGGCATCGACCTCGGCAACCTCGACCAGGTACTGGACGCGGGCGCCCGCCGGGTGGTCGTCGTACGTGCGCTCACCGCCGCCGACGACCCGGGCGCGGCGGCGGCCGAGTTCGCCAAGCGGCTGCGGTCGCGGTGACGCACAAGGGCACGCTGTCCGGAAACTTGTCCAGTATCCGGACGCGATGTCGACAATTCGGGCAAATATCCCGAGTTCGGTTGGGTGGCCGTCCGCCCCTGGCTAACCTGCGGGTATGGCCCTAGGAACCGCATCCACCAGGACTGACCGCGCACGCACCGTGCGTGACATGCTCGCCAACGGCAAGACCACGTACTCGTTCGAGTTCTCGGCGCCGAAGACCCCCAAGGGCGAGCGAAACCTGTGGACCGCGCTCCGGCGGGTCGAGGCGGTCGCCCCCGACTTCGTCTCCGTGACCTACGGCGCCGGCGGTTCCACCCGCGCCGGCACGGTCAAGGAGACCCAGCAGATCGTCGCCGACACCACGCTCACCCCGGTCGCCCACCTCACCGCGGTCGACCACTCGCTGGCCGAACTGCGCAACATCATCGGCCAGTACGCGGACGCCGGGATCCGCAACATGCTCGCGGTGCGCGGCGACCCGCCCGGCGACCCGATGGGCGACTGGGTGGCGCACCCGGAAGGCCTGACCTACGCGGCCGAACTCGTCCGGCTCATCAAGGAGTCGGGTGACTTCTGCGTGGGCGTCGCCGCCTTCCCGGAGATGCACCCGCGCTCCGGCGACTGGGACACCGACGTCCGGCACTTCGTGGACAAGTGCCGTGCGGGCGCCGACTACGCCATCACGCAGATGTTCTTCCAGCCCGAGTCCTACCTTCGCCTTCGCGACTCGGTCTCCGCGGCCGGCTGCGAGACCCCGGTCATCCCGGAAATTCTGCCTGTCACCAGTGTGAAGATGCTGGAACGGCTGCCCAAACTCAGCAACGCCGCCTTCCCGGAGGCCCTGAAAGAGCGGATCCTCACAGCCAAAGACGATCCGGCGGCGGTACGCTCCATCGGTATCGAATACGCCACGGAGTTCTGCGCCCGGCTGCTGGCCGAGGGAGTGCCAGGACTGCACTTCATCACGCTCAACAGCTCCACGGCCACGCTGGAAATCTACGAGAACCTGGGCCTGCACCATCCCCCGCGGGCCTAGACCGGCCGCACCGGAGTACGACACACTGCGTAGCGGTCACAGGAGGAGGGGCGTACATGGGCTGGACGGTCCTCTACGTAGCATTCGGCATCGTCGCGTTGTGGTTGCTCGGCGAGGTACTGCTGCAGTACAAGGCGAGGCTGCGCTGGCGGCTGCTCGCCTTCGTCGGCTTCCTCGGGGTCGTCTTCGGCGTCCTGATCCCGTCCGTGATCGTCATCGGCGTGGGCGCGATCGCCTTCGCGGTCGGCCAGACCTACGTCACGCTGTCCTTCCGCCGCGGCTTCGAGGCCGGCTGGGCGGTCAAGCGCCCCGGTACGGACGGTGACGGCGGCGGCCTGACCAAGCGCCGCCGCGGCGAGCCGGACGAGGACACCGGCCTGGAGGCCACCGACCCGGAAGCGGCGGACGCCGCCTACGCCGAACAGCAGCAGGGCGCCTACGCCACGGGCAGCATGCCGTCCTACGGCGGTGACGACTACGAGCGTGACGACGTCTTCACCCCGGCGGCCCGCACCATGGAGCCCGGCGCGGCCGAGTCCACCACGGTGTACGAGCCGCAGCCGATGCCCGAGGACACCGGCTCCTACGGCGTCTACCGCGACACCGGCTACGCCGCCACGGGCGAGCAGCAGGCCGCCTACGCGACCGCCGGCCAGGACCAGGCCTACGCCGCCCAGGGCACCGACCAGAACTACGCCTACGACTACTCGGGCTACGGCCAGCAGCAGTACGGCTACGACACGGGCGCCCAGCAGCAGTACGCCAACTACTCCGACCCGTACATCGGCAACCAGACCTACGGCGGCGCCGGGTACGACCAGTCGTCGTACGGCACCCAGCAGTACGACCAGCAGGGGTACGCCCAGGGCCAGTACGGCACCGGCAACTACGGCGAGACCCCGGCGGGCGGTGTCTGGGTCCCGCAGCAGCGCGCCGACGAGACCTACGGCGGCGAACTCCCGCAGGAGCAGCAGTACCCCTACCAGGGCCAGGGCGACGGGCAGGGCCAGCAGCAGGGCCAGCAGGGCAACGGGTACGACGAGCAGCAGTACCGTTTCTGAAGCGGCCCCCGAGCGCCCGGCTCACTGCGAGCCGCGGAACTCCGGCCCCTCCACGATCAGCCCCGCCACCAGCGCCCCCGACATGCCCGCATGCGGCAGCCCGCCGCCGGGGTGCGACCAGCCTCCGGCGGTGAACAGGCCCGGCAGACCTGTGGTGTTGGCCGGGTACAGCAGCTCTCCGGCGGCGGCCGCGAGCGCCGGGGGCGGCACCGCCCCGCCGGCCGAGCCGGTCTCCGCGGCGATGTCGGCCGGGGTGCGCACCTCCTGCCAGAGCATCCGGTCCCGCAGCCCGGGGACGGCCCGTCCGGCCACGGAGACCATGCCCTCGGCCCAGTCGGCGCCGGCGCTCCCGGCCGGCACCGTCGAGACCAGCGCCACCGCCTCGTGACCGGCGTCCGGGACCAGCGCCGGGTCGTCGGGCCGCAGCACCGTGACGGTCCCCGGCGCGGCCGGGGCGGAGCCGAACAGCCCCTCCAACTCGGCGGCACGGTCCGCCGCGTGCACCACGGTCCGGTGCGCGGTCCCCGCCGGCCGCCCGCCCCGCAGCGCCAGCAGCACCGTCAGCCGGCTCGTCGGCCCCCGCCGGGGCGCGGGCCCGCCGCCGGCCCGTGGCGCGGGACGGCTCAGCGCCTCCGGCGCCACCCCCGCCACCACGAAGTCGGCCTCGGCCACGCTTCCGTCGGCAAGCTCCACCCCCGCCGCCCGGCCGTCCTTCTCCAGGATCCCGGCGACCTCGGCGCCGAAGGCGAACTCGACCCGCCGCCGCACACACCGCTCGTACACCGCGCGCGCCAACTCCCGCATGCCACCGCGCACATACCAGGTACCGAAGGCGTGCTCCAGGTACGGCAGCACGGCCGCGCTCGCCGGAGCGGTGCGCGGGTCGAGGCCGTACCCGAGCGCATGGCTCTCCAGAAGGGCGGCGAGCCGCTCGTCGCGCAGCTCCCAGGCGCCGATCTCGGCGAGTGTGGCCGCCCGGCGGGTGCGCAGCAGCTTCTTGTACGGCACCGACGGGTACGGCTCGCGCTCGGCCAGCACCTGCCAGTCGGGCCACAGCGGCTCTTCCAGGAGCGGGCGCCGGGTGCGGTCCCAGGCCTCCCGGGCCCGCACCAGGAAGTCGCCCCAGCGCTGCCCGGCGCCGGCCCCGAGCGCCTCGTCCAGGGCGGTGACGACGCCCGCGCGGGACGCGTTCGGCAGGGACACCTGGGTGCCGTCGGCGAAGACGTGCCGGGCCGACGGGTCCACCTGGACCAGCTCGACGCAGTCCTCCAGCGGCTCCTTGCCGGTCTTGACGAACAGATCGCGGTACACGGCGGGCAGCGGCAGCAGCCCCGGGCCGGTGTCGAAGGCGAACCCGTCCCGCTCGAACCGGCGCACCCCGCCGCCGTACGTCTCCGTACGCTCGTACACCGTCACCCGGTGGCCCGCGACGGCCAGCCGGGCGGCCGCCGCCATGGCGCCCATCCCGGCGCCGATCACCGCAATCCGTCCCATGCCCGCGACTTTATCGACCGCCACCGACAGTCCGGTCCTGCGGGCCGTCAGCCGGGCGGCCGTCCCACCTGCGCCGCGAGCCGCCGTTCCTCCCGGCGCTGGGCGCGGCGGCGCCAGAACCGCCGGATCCGGGAGATCAGGAACACCAGCACGATCAGGCCGGTGGCCAGCAGCACCCCCGCGATGATCGCCGCCGGCAGCGGATGGAACATCGCGAACGTCACGATCCCGGCGACCCCGAGATCCTCCGCCAGGCTGACCACGATGTTGCTGAACGGCTCCGGCGAGGTGTTGATCGCCATCCGGGTGCCGGCCTTCACGGTGTGGCTGGCCAGCGCCGTGGAACCGCCGACCAGCCCGGCCGCCACGTCCGAGAGCGAGCCGCTGTGCCCGGCGAGCAGCGCCCCGACCCAGGCGCCCGCCACCGGCCGGACCACCGTGTGCACGGAGTCCCACACCGAGTCGACGTACGGGATCTTGTCGGCGACCGCCTCGCACAGGAACAGCACGCCCGCGACGATCAGCACCTCGGGGCGCTGGAGCGTCTCGGGGATGTCGTCGCTCAGGCCCGTCGCGCCGAACAGGCCGAGCAGCAGCACCACCGCGTAGGCGTTGATGCCGCTGGCCCAGCCGCTGGTGAAGACCAAGGGGAGTACCGACACGGACGCGATCGTAACCAGTCGGCGGCCGCGCGTCCTGGGCCTGGGTGCGCAGACCTGAGTACGTGTACCTAGGGAGCGAGTTGAGTACGCGCGCGGATGGGCCGCGACCTGCGTGAACGAGAGAGTGGAGACACGGAAAGGGGCGCGGGGCCGGCACCGCCGACACGGGGCGGCGGAACGGTACCGGCGCCCTCGACCGCTCCTTCCGCCGATTCGCGTCGGCGGAAGCGAGACACGGGGGAGAGGGGACCCGGGGGAACAGCGGGAAACCGGGGGAACACGGGGGAGTACGGAAGGCGCCGGTCCGACGGCGGCCCGCGGGGGACGCGGCCGCCGGGGGTCGGCGCTTTCGCCCACCCGGTTCAGCCCTTCCCGCTCACCCGCCCCTGCAGGAGCCGGGACAGGGCCGCGTGGACGTCGTCCAGGGAGCGCTCCGGCTGGAAGGACTTCCAGTCCAGCGCGGCCACCAGCACCATCCCGACCAGTGCGGCCGCCGTCAGCTGGACATCGATCTCGTCGCTGAACTCGCCGCCTTCCACGCCCTCGCGCAGCACGCCCTCGACGACCGCGACGGCCTGCTGCCTGACCACCATCAGCGTCGACTGCCAGGCCCGGTTGGTGCGCCACAGCTCCGCCACGTACAGCTGGGTGAAGGCCGGGTAGCGGTCGATGAAGACGAGGCCCGCGCGGACCATCGCGTCCAGGGCGTCGACCCGGCTGCCGCCCTCCCGCGCGGTCCGCTCGGCGGCGTCCCGCAGGGACGCGGTGAGCAGGCCCACGCCGTGCCGCAGCAGCTCCTCGAAGAGGACCGACTTGCTCGCGAAGTTGTAGTAGACGGTGCCCTTCGCGACGCCGGCCCGCTCGGCGATCTCGTCCACCGTGGTGGCCGAGAAGCCCTGCTCGGCGATGAGCGTGACGGCGGCTTCGTAGAGCTTCTGCCGGGTGGCCTCACGGCGTGTGCTGCCGCCCGTGGTGCTGCTGCTTTCCATGCTCCTGATTCTCACAGGAACGGCGGCCCCCGCGGGCACGGAAGAGGAGGTCATGGAGGTCCTCACAGACTCAGCTCGGGATGCAGGCGGTCCAGCGTCCACACCTGGCGGCGCCGGGCCGACACCGCGGTGAGCGCCAGGGCACCCGCCGTGAACGCCACCAGGACGGCACAGGCCTGCCACACCGGCCCCAGGCCGCCGCCCGTGATCAGCCGCCGCAGCGCCGCCACGACATAGCTCATCGGCAGGAACGGGTGGATCGCGTTGAAGAAGCCCGGACTGGTCTGCACGGGATACGTGCCGCCCGCCGACGTCAGCTGGAGCATCAGCAGGGCGAGGACCAGGATCCGTCCGGCCGCCCCGAAGCGTGCGTTCAGCCACTGCACGATCGCCGCGAAGCACGCCGTCACCAGGAACAGGAAGCCGACGGTCCCGGCCGCGCGGGCCATCTGGAGCCCGATCGCCCAGTGCAGTACGGCCATCAGGGCGGCCGTCTGCAGCACCCCGACCGCGACCACCGGCAGCCAGCCCGCCAGCGCGATCCGCCAGGCCGCCGAACCGGCCGCCAGCGCACGCCGGTTGAGCGGCTGGATCAGCATGTAGGCAACCATCGCGCCGACCCACAGGGACAGCGGGATGAAGTACGGGGCGAACCCGGTGCCGTAGTTGGGCGCCTTGTGCAGGTCCTGCGAGGCGAGCTGGACCGGGTCGGACATGACCCCGGTGCGCCGGTCGCGGTCCTGCTTGTCGTAGTCGGGGATCTTCGCCGCGCCGTCGTGCAGGCCGCCGGCGAGGGTGTCGGAGCCGTCGGCGAGCTTGTACATCCCGCCGCTGAGGTCGTAGGCGCCGGTCTTCAGCCTGCCGAGGCCGCTGTCGAGGCCGGTGGCGCCGGTGATGGCCGTGCCGAGTCCGGTGTGCAGCTTCGCGGCGCCCGCGGCGACCCGGGCCGCGCCGTCGTTGAGTCTGTCGATCTTCTTGACGGCGTCGGCGACGTCCTCGGAGAGGTGCGGGGCGCGGTCGGCGAGGGCCTGTGCCTGGGTCTGGAGCGTGCCGAGGTTCTGGTCGAGCGTCTTCAGGTCGCCGTTCTGGTCGGCGATCAGCGTGTTCAGGTCGTCGGCGACGGCGGCCACGTCGTCGGCCGCGTCCCTGGCCTTCTTCAGGTCGGGGCAGACCGGGTCGGTCAGCAACTCCGCCGAGCAGCGCGCCGCGTAGACCTCGTCCAGGGTGTCGGCCGCCGTGTGGGCGGTCTTCGCGGCCGCCGGAGCGGTCTTCACCAGGACGCCCAGGTTGTCCCGGACGGTCTGTGCCGAGTCGGCGACCAGCCGGGCGGTGTCGCCGATGGTCTTCTCGTTCGCCGCCAGGTACGGGCCGACCTTGCCGTAGACCCCGTCGACCTGGTCCGCGAGGGCCTGGGTGCCGTCCGCGACCTGCTGCGAGCCGTCCGCCAGCGTCCCCGCGCCCGTGTCCAGCTTCCTGATCCCCGTGACGAGCTTGCCGCTGCCGGTCTTGGCGTCCTTCAGTCCGGCCGCGAGGTCCTTCGATCCCTTCTCGGCCTTCCCGATGCCACCGGCGAGCGTGTCGGCGCCCTCGGCGGCCTTCACGGTCTGCCCGTGGATGTCGGCGAACGAGATGAAGATCCGGTCCAGGAAGGACCGGGACGCCTTGGCGGACGCGGCCGAGCGCACCTCGTTGAAGACCGTGCGGGAGATCTGCCCGACGATGTAGTTGTTCGCGTCGTTCGTCCGCACCTGGAGGGCGCCGGTCTCCGGGGAGTCGCCCGCGCTGGAGGCGATGCGCGCGCTGAAGTCGGCGGGCATGGTCAGCGACAGGTAGTACGTGCCGTTCTCGACGCCCCGGTGCGCCTCGGCGGCGCTCACCTCGTGCCAGGCGAAGGTCCTGCTGTCCTTCAGCCCGGCCACGATGTCGTCGCCCGCGGTGATCCGGCCGCCGCTCGCGGACGCCCCCTTGTCGTCGTTCACGAGCGCCACGGGGACGCGGTCGAGGCGGCCGTACGGATCCCAGAACGACCACAGGTACAGCGCGCCGTACAGCAGCGGCAGCACCAGCAGGGCCACCAGGGCCGCACGCGGCAGCCTGCCCCGCCCGAAGCGCCTGAGCTCAAGCGCGGCCAGTCGCGGTGAACGCATCGCCGGCCTCCTCCTTCTCAGCGGCCTCAGCGGCCTCAGTGGCGTCAGTGGCTTCGGTGGCTTCCGTAGCCTCCGTGGCTTCCGTGGCTCCGGTGTGTACGACGACGGCCCCCGCCATCGCCTGTCCGCACACCGCCACCACCGTCGTCCCGGCCTCGGCGATCGACGCCAACAGCGCCCGCACCTCGGCCCGTTCGGACTCCGACAGCTTCAGGTCCGCGTCGTCCACGGCCAGCAGCCGCGGCTTCCCGACCAGCGCCAGCGCCACGGACAGCCGCAGCGCCTCGATCCGCTCCAGATCCCGTACGGCGGTCCGGGCGCCCTTCGGCAGCGACTCCAGGTCGAGCCCGGCGGCGGCCAGGGCGTCGTCGACCCGCTGCTTCGCCCGCGCCGTCCGTTCCGCCCGAGGCCGCAGCAGCGCGCGCAGGGAGTCACCGAACCGGCGTTGCAGCAGGGCTCGTTCGCGCAGGTGCTCGCCGACGGTCAGGGCGGGTTCGAGGTCGGTGACCCCGGCCACGTTGGCGACCGCGCTGATCCGCCGTACGGCCGAGAGCTGCCCCGGCAGCCGGGCCCCGCCGACGGTCGCGGTGCCCTCGGTGGCCTTCATCCGTCCGGTGAGCGCGAGCAGCAGACAGGTGCGGCCGGAGCCGGACGGCCCTTCCACCGCGATCAGCGCGCCGGGCCCGGCGTCCAGGGTGATCCCCCGGAACGCCCAGCCGCGCGGGCCCTCGAGCCCGAGGCGCTCGGCCGTGACAGGTACGCCGTGCACAGGTTCCCCCCTGTGGCCTTGTTTTTGAACTGACTGGTCAGTGCAAAAGTTAGCCCGAACTTTCGATCGAAGCAAAACCCCAGGTCAGAACGGATTGTCAGTGCCATACCTCACGATGGGCACATACGGCACCCCGTGTGAGGGCGCCGTCACTCAGACGACAGGAGGTTCGTCATGGCCAACTCGTCCGCGTCCGCCGCCCACCGGCGCCGCGCCACCGGCCCTGCCCCCTCACTGACCGGCCCGGCGAGCGATGTGCACCCCGTGCTCCGCCGGGCCACGGCCCCGCCCGCCGCCCTCGACCTGCTCACCCAGGCCCGTGCCGCCCTCGACGAGGCCGAACTGCTCGACACCCCCAACGAGCGCTATGCGGCCGCCCACCTGGCCGCCCTGCGCACCGCGGCCGCCGTGCTCGCCGCCCGCGCCCGCCCCGAGACCTCGCCCCGGCGCCGGGCCAGGATCCGCAGCGCCTGGGAGGTGCTCCCCGAGGTCGCGCCCGAGCTCACCGAGTGGAGCGCCCTGTTCGCCTCCGGCGCCCGCCGCCGGGCCCGTGCCGAGGCCGGCATCCAGGGCGCCGCGAACCGCCGGGACGCCGACGACCTGATACGCGACGTGGCGGTGTTCGTCCGAATCGTCGAGCGGATGCTCGTCCTCCAGCCGGTGCTGCCGCAGCCGCGCCGGCAGGACGGGGAGCGGCCGGCCGGCGACCCGGGGAGGGAGCTGCCCGACGCGGGATGACCAGGCAAGGCGGCGGCCGCAATCGGGTGCGGAGGCAATAGGGTGGAGAGCGCCTGAAGCCTTCCTTCCTCCCGCAGCTCGGGCCGGGGAGGCACCGAGTTCGCGCCGCCGGGCAACAGGCGGTGCCGCGCCGAGGAGTCAACTGCCGTGCCGGACCCCACTCGACCCCGCGCCTCTCTCCGTACCGCCGTGGTCTGGGAGGTACTCCAGGACGCCCTCGACCGCCGGGTCAAGGCCACCGGCCGGGACGCGCTGGACGTCCTGGACACCGGCGGCGGCAGCGGCAACTTCGCCGTCCCCCTGGCCCGCCTCGGCCACCGCGTCACCGTCGTCGACCCCAGCCCGAACGCGCTGTTCGCGCTGGAACGCCGGGTCGCCGAGGCCGGCGTGGCCGACCGGGTCAAGGGCGTCCAGGGCGACGTCCTCGGCCTGTTCGACGTGGTCGAGCGCGGCAGCCACGACGTGGTGCTGTGCCACGGCGTCCTGGAGTACGTCGACGACCCGGCCGAGGGCGTGCGCAACACGGTGGCCGCGCTGCGCTCCGAGGGCGTCCTCAGCCTGCTCGCCGCCGGGCTCGGCGGTGCGGTGGTCGCCCGCGCCCTCGCCGGTCACTTCAAGGAGGCCAAGCAGGCCCTGGAGGACCCCGACGGCCGCTGGGGCAGCGGTGACCCGATGCCCCGCCGCTTCACCGCCGACCAGCTCACCGGACTGGTCGAGGGCGCGGGCCTGGCCGTCGCCGCCGTGCACGGCGTGCGGGTCTTCGCCGACCTGGTCCCCGGCGTCCTGGTGGACACCGAGCCCGGCGCCCTGGACGCGCTGCTCACGCTGGAGGCCGCCGCGGCCGAGCTCCCCGCCTTCCAGTCCCTCGCCACCCAGCTGCATGTGCTCGGCGAGACACCGGGTGCCACCGGGGTCTGAGATCCTCCTGGGACGAGCCCGCTGATCAGGGGCTCGGCAGCGGATGGAGTACGCCACAGGCCCCCCGATCGAGGGGTTTGCGCCGTATGATCGAAGGAGATCGCCCGGCATGACGGGTCGGCTGCTGGGGAATGGAAGCCTCAGCGAGCCGGGACTGCCATGTCGGATTCCGGTTGGCCAATTGGCCTAGAGGGGCGGGTTTCACGGGGGCGATTCCCTGCCTATCCTGAAGGGACCCCCCGGGTCGCCCCGGCGACTGCACGATGAGGAGGACGCCGTGCCGCTCTCGGAGCACGAGCAGCGAATGCTTGAGCAGATGGAGCGAGCGCTGTACGCCGAAGACCCCAAGTTCGCGACAGCGCTTGAGGGAAACGGGCTGCGGACGTTCACCCGGCGACGGGTCTACCAGGCGGTGGCCGGCTTCCTCGTGGGTATCGCGCTCCTCATGGCCGGAGTGGTCGCACAGCAGATCTGGGTCAGCGTGGTGGGCTTCCTGGTCATGCTGGGCTGCGCGGTTCTCGCCGTCACCGGCTGGCGCAAGGCGCCCAAGCCCGGTGAGCAGCCCGCGTCAGGGCCGCAGGCCCGCCGCCAGGTCCGGCCGAAGCGCTCAATGATGGACCGTATCGAGGAGCGTTGGCAGCGGCGCCGCGACGAACAGGGCCAGTAACGGCTTCGCCGGGAGGCCGAACACAGCGTGACTGAGGGGTGACCGCCATCGGGCGGTCACCCCTCAGCCGTGCCCGGCGGGAGCGGAGACCCTGCTGCGGGCCGTGAGCCGCTGCGGGCCGGTGGGGCTTGCTCGCGCAGTTCCCGCGCCCCTACGGGGCGCTTCAGCCACGGCGCCTCGTCAACTGACCCAGCTGCGGGCAGGCGTGCCGCAGGGCGGCACGGGTGGGCGCGGCGGCACCCTGCAAGCGCCGGTAAGCGGCCCCACCCCCGCCCGGCCCCGTCAGCCCTCCTGCCCCGACGGCTTTCGCAGGGTCGGCCTGGCCGCCGCCACCCGCTCCCGCAGCCGGGCCCGCCCCGCCGACGCCGCCCACACCAGGCGCACGGCCGACCGCGGAGCGAACAGCGCCCGCAGCCGTGCGGGCACCCCGACCGTGCCGTTGAACGCGGCCGTCACCCTGCGGACGTCGTCCGCGAGGCCCGCCGTCGGCCGCGGCCGTGGCGCGTACAGCACCTGCTCGATCGCGTCCGCCACCCGGTGCACCGAGGCCTCGGCGGCCGGATCCAGACGGCCGAGCCGGACGATCCGGGCGGCCGCGTTGCGCGGGGTCTGCGACTCGTCCGGCGGGATGCCGAAGTCCCAGGCGGTGTCGGTCAGTTCCAGCCAGATACCCAGCGTGTGCGCCGCCACGCCCGCGGGGGTGCGGTCGTGGCCCCCGAGCCGGCCGGCCCGCACCCGCTGCCGGTACAGCATCGGCGACAGCGGCACCGCGAGCACGGCGAGACCGCCGAGCGCCCACAGGGCCAGCTGCCACCACGGCGGCCCGCCGTCACCGCTCTGCACCGCGGCCACCGCGGACGAGCTGGCGCAGGCGTCCTGCCTGCGCAGCTGCGGCGAGCAGCTCTCGCTCTGCGAGGCCGAGGCGGACGGCGCCGTCGAGGCGCCCTTGGAGGGCAGGGTCTCGTCCGGCACGGAGGAGCCGGGCGTGTCCGACACCGTGTACGAGGGCGTCGTGCCCCGGGTCGGGGTCGGCTCGAAGCGGGTCCAGCCCACGCCCTCGAAGTACAGCTCCGGCCAGGCGTGCGCGTCCTTCAGGCCCACCGACACCGTGCCGTCGGCCTGCGGGGTGCCCGGCGCGAAGCCCACCGCCACCCGGGCCGGGATGCCCAGCGTCCGGGCCATCGCGGCCATCGCGAAGGAGAAGTGCACGCAGAAACCGCGCTTCTGCTTCAAGAAGTTGGCGATCGCGCCCTCGCCCCGGCCGACCTGTACCTGGGTGTCGTACTGGAAGCCGCCGCTCACCGCGAAGTAGTCCTGGAGCTTGACCGCCTCCTCGTAGTGGTTCGTCGAGCCCGCGGTGACCTCCTTCGCCGTCTGCGCCACCACCGACGGCAGCGAGGACGGCACCTTGGTGTACTCCTTCTTCATCGCCGCCGACGCCTCCGGCGCCGCGGCCAGCTGCTCGGCCGTCGGCTGCACGTCCAGGCTGGTGACCTGGTAGGTCTCACCGCGGGTGCTCTGCCCGTGGTCGCCGACCAGGGTCATCCCGACGGGCTCGTAGCGCCAGGTGCCGGCCACCTTCACCCCGCTCGGCGGGTACGGCATCGGCAGCCAGTCCTGGGCGTACCAGCCGGCGGCGGAGATCGTCGACTTCACCGTCGTCCGCCGGACGTCGCCGCTCAGACCGGCCGGGGTCGGGAGCGTCTTCGGCACCCCGGTGATGTGCCGCTGGGCCGGCTTCCAGGTGGTGCCGTCGAAGTCGTCCAGGGAGACGATCCGCAGGTACAGGTCGGAGACGTCGTCGCTGCTGGTCCGCACGGACAGCACCTGGCGGTCCTCGTCCACGTTGAGGCTGTCCCGCAGCGACACCAGCGGGTTGACCGCGGAGATCGTGCCGCCGTTCCCGTCGCCCACGCCGACACCGGTCCCGGCGCCGTCCAGCAGGCCGCCCTGGATCGAGGGCATCGCGAACGGCACGAACAGGGCGACGCCCAGCACGGCGAAGCCGATCCGGCGCCCGGTGCGCACCGGGGCCACCACACCGCTCTCCGGGCCGCCCGGGGCCCGCGCGGCCCCGCCGAACACCCGGCCCCACTGCGAGAGCCGGTCCCGGCCCTCGGCGAGCAGCAGCATCAGGTAGCCGGCCGCCGCCACCAGGAACCACAGCCAGTCGCTCGGCCCGTCGGACAGGCCCGCCGCCACCGAGTACAGCGCCAGCAGCGGCAGTCCGGCCGGGGCCGCGCTGCGGAAGGTCACCGCGAGGGTGTCCACCACCAGTCCGACGGCCAGCACCCCGCCGATGACCATCAGCCGGATGCCGGGCGTCAGCGGCGCGGGTATCGCATACCGGCTGACGTCGTCCGAACCCTGCTGGAGCAGGTCGCCGAAGTACCGGAAGGTGTCCGGGCCGGGGATCACCCCGGCGATCGCGTGGCCCCGGGCGAAGACCACGGTCAGCATCAGCAGCGTGGCCAGGGCCTGCGCGGCCACGGTCAGCGGCCGGGCCAGCGGCACCCGCCGGGCGGCCGCGCCCACGCCCGTCTGGACGGCCACCAGGAACGCCGCCTGGAACAGCCAGGTCACCGGGGAGACCAGCGGCAGCAGGGCGCAGGACGCCATCAGCGTCGCCGCCGCCGCGGTGAGGGCGAGCCGGGCTCGTCCGCTCATCGCCGCGCCTCCCCGCCCAGCGCGGCCAGCCCGGCGCGCTCCCGGTCGGCCTGCCGCCACAGCTCGGCCACCCCGGCGCCGCGTGGCACGCTGACGGCCGTCCAGCCGGCCTCGCGCAGCATCCGCAGCCGCTCCTCGTGCGCGTCGCCGGGAGCGGGCACGTCGCTCGGCTCCCTGATCCAGGTGTCCGGGTCCAGCACGAAGGCGACGGCGCCGCCGCTGCGCTGGCGCATCTTCGCGACCACCGTCGCCTGTTCCTCGTCGAGGTCGCCCAGGAAGGCCACCAGCAGCCCCTCGTTCCCGCCGCGCAGCACGTCGTAGGCCCGGGACAGGCCTGTGCCGTCCGAGTGGTCGATCACCGCCAGGGTGTCCATCATCAGCCCGGCCGCCTCCGCCGACTCCTGGCCGGTGCCCGCGAAACCGTCGGCGCCCTCGCCGGGCACCGAGCTGCCGGTGTCCGTCAACAGCCGGACCGAGAAGCCGCGTTCGAGCATGTGGACCAGGACCGAGGCGGCACCGGACACCGCCCATTCGAACGCCGAGTCCGGACCCGCTCCTTCGTAGGCGCCGCCCCGGGTGTCGAGGAGGACCGTGCAGCGGGCCCGCTGCGGCTGCTCCTCGCGGCGCACCATCAGCTCGCCGTAGCGGGCGGTGGAGCGCCAGTGCACGCGGCGCAGGTCGTCGCCGTAGCGGTAGCCGCGCGGGATCACGTCGTCCTCGCCGGCCAGGGCCAGCGAGCGCTGCCGCCCGTCGCCGTATCCTTTCGCCTCGCCGCTGAGCCGGATCGGCGGCAGCGGCTCGACCTTCGGGATGACGGTCAGGGTGTCGAACGTCGAGAAGGAGCGGGTCAGTTCGCACATGCCGAACGGGTCGGTCAGGCGCAGCTGGAGCGGGCCCAGCGGATAGCGGCCGCGCAGGTCCGAGCGGACCCGGTAGGACACCTCGCGGCGGCCGCCCGGCTCCACCCGGTCCAGGACGAAGCGGGGGCGCGGGCCGAGGACGTAGGGTACCCGGTCCTGGAGCATCAGCAGGCCGGTGGGCAGCCGCGAGACGTTGTCCATCCGCAGATGGACCCGGGCCTCGCTGCCGGCCGGCACCCGCGCGGGGGAGAGCCGGCGGCTGCCGGCCACCCGGTAGCGGGTGCGGTAGAGCACGGTGGCGCAGATCAGCGGCAGCACGGCCAGCAGCAGCCCGACCCGGAGCAGGTCGGCCTGGCCGAGTATGTACGCGCAGACCACGGCCGCGATGCCGGCCGCGAGGAAGGAGCGGCCGCGGGTGGTCAGCCCGCCCAGAGCGGTGCGGATCCCGCCGGTCTCCTCGCGGTCCGCCTCCGCCGGGGCGCTCATCACAGACTCCGCGGGGGCTGCTGGGGATACGCCGGCACGCCCCGGCCCAGACCACCGAAGCCGGCCTGCTGCTGGGTGGCCGCGGGCACCGGGGTGGACTGCAGGATCTCCTGGACGACCTGCTCCGCGGTGCGCCGGTTGAGCTGGGCCTGGGCGGTGGGCAGCAGCCGGTGCGCCAGGACCGCGACGGCGAGCGCCTGCACGTCGTCCGGCAGCGCGTACTCCCGGCCGCTCAGGGCGGCGGACGCCTTCGCCGCGCGCAGCAGATGCAGCGTGGCACGCGGCGAGGCGCCGAGTCTGAGGTCCGGGTGGGTGCGGGTGGCGGCGACCAGGTCCACCGCGTACCGCCGGACCGGCTCGGCGACATGGACCCCGCGCACGGCCTCGACCAGCTTCACGATGTCGTGCGCGTGCGCCACCGGCTGGAGGTCGTCCAGGGGGTTCGCCCCGCCGTGGATGTCGAGCATCTGCAACTCGGCCTCCACGCTGGGGTAGCCGACCGAGACGCGGGCCATGAAGCGGTCGCGCTGGGCCTCGGGCAGCGGGTAGGTGCCCTCCATCTCCACCGGGTTCTGGGTGGCCACCACCATGAACGGGCTGGGCAGTTCATAGGTCTGCCCGTCGATGGTGACCTGCCGCTCCTCCATCGACTCCAGCAGCGCGGACTGGGTCTTGGGGGAGGCGCGGTTGATCTCGTCGCCGATCACGATCTGGGCGAAGATGGCGCCCGGTTTGAACTCGAAGTCCCGGCGCTGCTGGTCCCAGATGGACACACCGGTGATGTCCGACGGCAGCAGGTCGGGCGTGAACTGGATACGCCGCACCGTGCAGTCGATGGACCGTGCCAACGCCTTCGCCAGCATCGTCTTGCCCACGCCCGGGACGTCCTCGATCAGAAGATGTCCCTCGGCGAGCAGCACGGTCAGCGAAAGCCGTACGACCTCGGGCTTGCCCTCGATCACACCCTCCACCGAACTGCGGACGCGCTCCACAGTGGCGGTCAGATCAGTGAGGCTCGCTCGATCGTCATAGGTCGTCACCCGGCCCTCCTCGGCCCGTTATTGCCCGGGCCGGCGCGTCGTCTCGCATAACCGGCCCACCCCAATCACGGACACCGCGCGTGAATGGTTCCGCGCGACGTCCCACACCGCATTCTTGCTGCCGTTACCGTTTCGTGTCACTCGCCTGTGGACAACTGCCCGCACTATGTCGGTCTTACGGCCTTTCGACCGTCTATTCGACAGCGGGCAGACAGCTTACGGCGGGTACGTTCCGGGGCGCGCGGCCTGCTCGACGGACCGGGGCGAGGCGGCGGAGCCGCTCCGGTCGTGAGGGGCGGGGCGGTGGGGAGGAGCAGTGGGCCCGGCTGCCGGCGGTCGGCCGGGTGGGGCCGTCGGCGCGGGCGGCCGGGCGGGGCCGGTCAGGCGGGGTCGACCTCGCGGAGCAGGCCGGTGCGGACGTCGAAGACGAAGCCGCGTACGTCGTCGGTGTGCACCAGGAACGGCGAGGTGCGCACCCGCTGCATGGACTGCCGTACGTCCTGGTCGACGTCCCGGAAGGACTCCACCGCCCAGGCCGGGCGCTGGCCGACCTCCATCTCCAGCTCGGTGCGGAAGTCCTCGGTGAGGGCCTCCAGACCGCAGCCGGTGTGGTGGATCAGCACGATGCTGCGGGTGCCGAGCTTGCGCTGGCTGATGGTGAGCGAGCGGATCACGTCGTCGGTGACCACACCGCCGGCGTTGCGGATGGTGTGGCAGTCGCCGAGCTGCAGACCGAGCGCCTTGTGCAGGTCGAGGCGGGCGTCCATACAGGCCACCACGGCCACGTGCAGCACGGGCCGGGCGTCCATGCCGGGGTCGGTGAAGGCGGACGCGTACGTCCGGTTGGCGTCGACCAGGCGGTCCGTCACGGTGCCGTCCGTGGTTATGGCGCCTTCGGATCCAGTGGGAGCTGCTGCGGAAGTCGTCATAGTCACGACGGTACTGGTCACGGGTGGTCACGGCCTGCTGTGAGAGGGGACAAAGAACGTCATCGTGGCTTGTTGTGAGCTAACCCACAGGGAGGGCAAACCTGGGCCGCACGGGTGATTCCCGGTGAATCCCGTCCCGGCCGGACGCCGTACGCGCCGCGCAGGCCGGTTGATTGACCGTGCGACACGGTGGACTAAAGTGACGCGAAGCGGGAGGCGAGGCTCTCCCCGCTGGTGAAATCCCCTGGAGACCCCGGCACGGTCCGGGCCGTCTCCCCACGTGCGCGGCGTGCGTACCGAGCGGGCGGGGACCCGGCGGTGCGTCCCCCGTGCCGGAACTGAGAGGCCCCCTTGAGCCAGAGTCGACACGTCCCGGTGATGCTCCAGCGGTGCCTGGACCTGCTGGCACCCGCCCTGGAGCGGCCCGGCAGCGTGGTCGTCGACTGCACCCTCGGCCTCGGCGGCCACAGCGAGGCGCTGCTGACCCGCTTCCCCGAGGCCCGCCTGGTCGCCCTGGACCGCGACAAGGAGGCCCTGCGGCTGTCCGGCGAGCGGCTCGCCCCCTTCGGTGACCGCGCCACCCTGGTGCACGCCGTCTACGACGAACTCCCCGGCGTACTCGAACGCCTCGGCATCGCGCGCGTGCAGGGCGTGCTCTTCGACCTCGGCGTCTCCTCCATGCAACTCGACGAGGCCGGCCGCGGCTTCGCCTACGCCCAGGACGCGCCCCTGGACATGCGCATGGACCAGACGACCGGCATCAGCGCCGCCGAGGTCCTCAACACCTACCCGGCCGGCGACCTCGTCCGCATCCTGTTCGCGTACGGCGAGGAGAAGCAGGCCAAGCGGATCGTCTCGGCGATCGTCCGGGAGCGCGCGAAGGAGCCGTTCAGCAACAGCGCCCGGCTCGTCGAGCTGATCCGGGACTCGCTGCCGCAGGCCGCCAAGCGCACCGGCGGCAACCCGGCCAAGCGCACCTTCCAGGCGCTGCGCATCGAGGTCAACGGCGAACTCGCCGTGCTTGAAAGGGCGATCCCGGCCGCCGTGAAGGCCCTCGCGGTCGGCGGCCGGATCGCCGTACTGTCGTACCACTCGCTCGAAGACCGCCTCGTCAAGCAGGTGTTCGCGGCCGGTGCCGCCACCACCGCGCCGCCCGGGCTGCCGGTCGTGCCCGAGCAGTACCAGCCCCGGCTCAAGCTGCTCACGCGCGGTGCCGAACTTCCCACCGAGGAAGAGGTCGCCGAGAACCGCCGGGCCGCACCGGCGCGTCTTCGGGGAGCCCAGCGCATCAGGGAGGAAGCCGAGTGAGCGAGCGGGGTTTCCGGACCCACCGGAGGACACGTGAGTAGGAAACCCGAACTGCGGGGGAGGGCGGCCCGGCTCGCCCGGCTCTTTCCGGCCGGCCGCGCCAACCAGGCCGCCCGCACCCCGTTCGTCCTGCTCGTCGTCCTGCTCCTCGGCGGCGGCCTGATCGGCCTGCTGGTGCTGAACTCGGCGCTCAGCGAGGGCTCGTTCCGACTCGACGACCTGCAGAAGCAGACCAAGAACCTCACCGACGAGGAACAGGGCCTGCAACGGGACATCGACGCCTACTCCGCCCCCGACGCCCTCCAGCGCCGCGCCCGCGAGCTCGGCATGGTCCCCGGCGGCGACCCGGTCTTCCTCGGCCCGGACGGCACCGTCAAGGGCGTCCCCGGCCCCGCCGCCCTCCGGCAGACCACCGTGCCTCCCGCCCCCGAGGCCATCGGTACGCCGTCCGGTACGCCGTCCGCCGCCGTACCGACGCCGACCGGGTCCGCGCCGGTGACCCCGCCGGCGGGGTCACCGACACCCACGCCGGCCACCGCCGCGGTGACGACCCCGGCGCCGGCAGCCACGCCCGTGACGACCCCGACCCCGACCCCCGGCAGGTGACGGAAGTGCCAGACACTTCTGGAGACAGGCAACCACCGCGCCGCCGCGTGCCCGGCCCCGCCCGGCCGCCCCGGCCCCGGGACCCCAGGGGCAC
>NZ_JBSHBL010000081.1:10162-43410 GCF_053611985.1 Streptomyces sp. NPDC054770 | reverse complement strand
GACGGGTAGGGGCGGCGGGGGCGAGGGAGACTACGCCGGTGGAGCCGCGTACGGTCCGTCCTCGTACGGCGGCTCCGGGTCCCGCGGACCGAACAGCGCCGTCAACCCCAGATGCACCACCAACGCCGACAACGACCACGCCAGCAACGCCCCCTTCGCCCCGAGCTTCAGCGGCGCCGAGAACGTCACCCCCTTCCCCACGGCCTTCGCGTGAGCGATCACGTCGTGCTCCGGCCCCAGCCACACCCCCAGCCGCCAGGCCAGCACCGACGCCAGCAACCCCCCGACCCCGAGCGCCACCACCAGCGGCACACCCCCACGCCGCCGCCAAAGAAACACCACGACCGCGCTCACCACTCCGAACGCCAGCCCCAGCAGCGTGAACGTTCCGTCCACCCCCGCCGCCTGCTCCCCCTCGCTGTCCTTGAGGTAGACCGCCCAGCCGTTGTCGGACCGGTCCCCCACCAGCGGCACATGCGGCGCCAGCCACAGCCACAGCAGCCCGAGCAGCACACCGCTCACCGCCACCACGACGGCGATCACGGCGCCCTCGCGCAGTTCGGTCTTCATCCCGGGACCGTCCTGTCCGTACTGTCCGTACTCTCCCGGCTCTCCCGCGGCCTCCCCGGCGGGCGGCGGCGCCTGCCAGGCCTGGTGCGAGGACTGGTCGTGCGGCGGCGGAGGCGGCGTCAGCGGTGCGGTCACGATGCCATCGTGCCAGGTCGCCCTGTGGGGCGCGTCACCGGACGGCGGCCCTGCGGTACGCCCAGGTGGCGACGGCCAGCGAGACCACCCCCACCCCCGCACACACGCCCAGGTCAGCGAGGACGACGGCCCAGTCCGGCCGCGCCCCGAAGGTCCGGGCGTAGGCCTCGACGCCGTACGTGGAGGGCAGCAGGTCACGCGCGAACCGGATGATCCCCGGCATCCGGTCCGGCGGCAGCACCCCGAGCAGCAGCGCCGCGGACATGCCCAGCTGCCCGAGCAGCGTGGCGAGTTCGGGCCGCGGCGCGAGCAGCCCGCAGGCCGCGCCGAGCCCCGCCAGGGCGGCCCCGGCGAGCGGGATCACGGCGACCAGGATCCACAGGTTCCCGAGCGGCAGCCCGAACAGCACGCATCCGAAGACGGCCGTCACCAGCGTCCCCGGCACGGTGAAGGAGGCGTACGCCGCGGCCGCCCCGAGCACCACCGAGGCAGGCGGCACGGGCAGCGTGGCGTAGTGGTCGAGCCCGCCGCTCGCCCGCAGCTGCCCGAAGTACTGCGCGAGCAGGTTCAGCGCCACGTAGGCCACCACGACCACCGACGAGCCCGCCACCACGGACTGGGCCTCGCCCCGCGAGTCCACCACCCCGCGCATCATGATCATGATGCCGACGGACTGGAAGGTCGCGACGAACAACAGCGGGATCCGCGCCACCCGGGCCCGGGACAGCTGCGCCCGGTAGACGGCCGCCAGCGACGGCCACAGCCGCGCGCGCGGGCCCAGCTCGGCCACCGGGGCGCCGCCCGGCACCGTCTCCTCCACGGCCAGGGCACCGCCCGGCAGAACCTCAGCGGGTACGACACTCACGTCGCGCTGCTCCCCTTCCGTGCGGCACCTGCGGCCCGTACCGCTGCCGCGCCGTTCCGTACGCGCCCGGCCGCCGTCCTGTTCACCCTCACGCCTTCACCAGCCCCTGCCGTGCGGCGCCGCCCAGCGCCAGGTAGACGTCCTCCAGGCTGGGCGTGGCGAGGGTGAAGTCGTCCAGGGCGGCGAACGCGGCCCCGCCGGTCACGGTGGCGACGGCGGCGCGCGCCTCCTCGGGCGCGAGCCGCAGCGTCCAGCGCCGGCCGGCCTCGACGGCACGCTCCCGCAGGACGGCCACCTCGGGCACGTCCAGCGGCGCCCGTTCCCGCCACACCAGCTCGACCCGGACCTCGCCGGCGACCCGTTCCTTGAGCCCGGCCGGGGTGTCGCAGGCGATGACCCGCCCCTGGTCGAGGACGGCGACCCGGTCGAGGACCGTCTCGGCCTCGATGACGTTGTGGGTGACCAGCACCACGGTGGCACCCTGCTCGGCCCGCCGCCGGTCCACGGCGGCCCACACGGCCCGCCGGGCCACCGGGTCCATGCCGGTCGTCGGCTCGTCGAGCACCAGCAGCGGCCGCTCCCCGACCAGCGCGGCGGCGAAGCAGGCCAGCCGCCGCTGTCCCCCGGAGAGCTTCTTGAGCGCCCGCCCGGCGATCGGCGTCAGGCCCAGCTCGTCCAGCACGGCGTCGCGCTCGCTCTGGGCCTGCCGTAGGTCCAGTCCGCGCAGCCGCCCGGTGGTCTCGGCCGCGAGGGACACGGTCAGCTCGTCGAGGGCGCTGGACTCCTGTCCGAGGTAGGCGAGGATCCGCGCGGCCCGCTCCGGGTGCCGCACGATGTCGTGCCCGAGGATCTCGACGCTGCCCGCGTCCGGCCGCAGCAGCCCGGTGAGCTGCCGTACCAGCGTCGACTTGCCGGCCCCGTTCGGCCCGAGCAGCCCGAAGATCTCCCCGCGCCGGACATCGAGCGCGACCCCGTCGGTGGCCCGCACCTCGGGCACGGCGGGGGCACCACGCCGCCCTTTGACCGCGGCGTAGGTCTTGGTCAGCCCACGCACGGCACACACGACATCACCCTGCTGCCGAAGTGCCCGACCCACGCCCGTACTCACAAGGGACGAGACTACGTGGTCGCCCCCGTTTACTCGCCTTTGGGGCGCCGAGCTTCTTGACTCCGTAAGGGCAGCGCCCCTGAAAGGGGCGCGGGGCTGCATCGAATTTTGCGGCTCTGCCGCGTGGGCGCGACCAGCCCCCACCGGCCCGCACTCGAAAGCACCCCCGCGCTCCCCTCACTCTCACTCCGCCGACGCATGCTCCCCGGCCCCCGCCGGAACATCGAACTCTCTCCAGAACCCCGCCCGAATGGCGTACCGGTCATGCTCGTCGATCTGGTCGTCCTTGTGCGCCAGCAACCCGAACCGCGCCGCGTACCGCAGCAGCTCCCCGTCGATCCGGTGCGGAATCCGCGGATACATCCCCGACAGCCGGTGCAGATGGCTCTGGTCCCCGAGCCGCGACATCCACCGCTTGGCGAACACCTGCCCGACCTCGTACGGATCCCCGCCGACGGTCGTGATGTCCTCCTCCCGGTCGGCCCACCGCTGCTCCGCGGTGGTCAGCTGCGCCAGCGTCGGCATGGAGGCCGCCTCCGCCGACTCCGCCGCACTCCCCGGCCGGTCCACCCACCCCTTGTCGGAGGACCACCGCAGGGTGGCCGTCGCCGGATGCTGGACCGGCTGCGCGCCCGGCGCGCCCGGTGCCCGCAGCGCGGCGAGATCCTTGGGCGTCGGCACGCCCTTCGGCGCCGGCATCCGCTCCGGCGCCCCGTTCTCCGCCCCGCTCGCCGCGGGCGCGCGGTCGGCGTCCTCGGATCCCGCCTCCGCCGCCTGCGCCAGCGACGACTCGGGCAGCGGCGCCGAGAGGATCGCGGCGATCTCCGGCCGCGGCACCGGCGGCGGCGCACAGACCGCGGTCAGCTCCTTGGCCCGTACCGCCTGGGTGATCCAGGCCCGGTCCAGGACCCGCCGCTCGTCGGCCTCGGCGACCAGGTCCTCGGACTGGTTGTAGTCGCCGTCGGCGGCCTGCACCGCCCACAGGTGTACGGCGACCCCGTGCTCCTTGGCGGCCATCATGCCCGGCAGCAGGTCCCCGTCGCCGGTCACGAGGACGACGTCGGAGCAGGCGCGGTTGCGGGCCAGCTCGGTCAGCTCGGCGTGCATGGCCGCGTCCACGCCCTTCTGCGCCCAGCGCCCGTCGCTGCGGGTCAGCGCGCCGAGCCGGACCGTCACCCGGGGCATCACGCGCAGCCGACGGTGTTCCGGCTGGGGGACACGGTCGGGGGCGCCGTCGAACCAGTAGATGCGCAGCAGTGGACGCTCGGTGTCGGACTCCGCGCGGTCGCGCAGCGCCTGGATCAGCGCGGCGTGGTCGACGGTGATCCGGGATCGGGAGGGCTCACCGGCGAGGAGACTGGCGGCGGCACCCAGCAGATACCCGGCGTCCACCAGGACGATGCAGCGGTCCACGCGACTCACCCTCTTTCCGGGAGGTTTGCTTTCGGGGCTTCCTTCGAGTCTGCCCGACCACGCGGGGGTTAACGGCCCGAACTCGATCTTCGGCGTGGCGTTTCGGGACCTTGCTCTCCGACAAGCCCTGTCACATACGGTAATTATCCGAAATGCGTCTGTTGTCAGCCTATGTGAATCTGAATTCGGCCCCTAGATCCCCCACAGGAGGCAGATCACCATGGCCAAGAACAAGAATCGCAAGGGTGGCTCCCAGAACCGCACCTCGCAGACCGAGCAGACCCACGAGCACGGGCAGCGTACGTCGAACGAGTCCCAGGACTCGCCGGTGTCGCACATCCAGGGCAGCCCCGCGGATGTGGCCCGCAAGAAGCAGAAGAGCTTCGGCCACAACTGAGCCGACGGCTGAGCGGACCGACCAGGTCCCACCGGGCTGTTGAAGCCCGAGCACACAGGAGGGGCGCACCCGGTGCGGGTGCGCCCCTCCTGCACGTACGAACGCGCGCACGACGCGCGTACGGCCGAAGGCCTATCCGGCCAGGCAGGACGGGCCGAGCAGCACCTTCAGGTCGCCGAACAGCGCCGGGTCCGGCTTCACCCGGTGCCGGTCCAGGCGCAGCACGGTGGTCTTGGTCGGGCCCTGGAGCTTGATCCGGACCTCGCTGTCGCCCTTGTGGTGGCTGAGGATCTCGCCGAGGCGGCTGACCATCGGCGGGGTGACCCGGGTCGCCGGGATGGTGAGGATCACGGGCGCGTTGGTGCCGGCGTTGGAGAGGTCCGGGACCGCCAGCTCCATCCCCACCAGCCGGGGCACGTCCTCGCGCTTGTCGAGGCGGCCCTTGACGAACACCACCGCGTCCTCGATGAGTTGGGTCGAGATGAGCTGGTAGCTCGCCGGGAAGAACATGCACTCGATGGAGCCCGCGAGGTCCTCCACGGTGGCGATCGCCCAGGCGTTGCCCTGCTTGGTCATCTTGCGCTGGAGGCCGGAGATGATGCCGCCGATGGTGACCACGGCCCCGTCGGCGTGCTCGCCGCCGGTGAGCTGGGCGATGCCCGCGTCGGCCTTGTCGGAGAGCACGTGCTCCAGGCCGAAGAGCGGGTGGTCGGAGACGTACAGACCGAGCATCTCCCGCTCCTGGGCGAGCAGATAGGTCTTGTCCCACTCGTCGGTGGTGAACTCGACGTCCAGTCCGAAGCCCGGCTCGCTGCTCTCCTCCTCGCCCATCCCGCCGAAGAGGTCGAACTGGCCCTCGGCCTCCTTGCGCTTGACCGCGACCACGTTGTCGATCATCGAGTCGAAGTGCGCGGTCAGGCCCTTGCGGGTGTGCCCCAGGGCGTCGAAGGCACCCGCCTTGATCAGCGACTCCGTGGTCCGCTTGTTGCACGCGACCGCCTCGACCTTGTCGAGGTAGTCGGGGAAGGAGTTGTACTTGCCCTTGGCCTTGCGGCTCCTGATGATCGACTCGACCACGTTGGTGCCGACGTTGCGCACGGCTTCGAGGCCGAAGAGGATCACGTCGTCGCCCTGCGCGGCGAAGTTGTGCACCGACTCGTTGACGTTCGGCGGGAGCACCTTGATGCCCATGCGGCGGCACTCGTTGAGGTAGATCGCCGACTTGTCCTTGTCGTCCTTGACCGAGGTGAGCAGCCCGGCCATGTACTCGGCGGGGTAGTTCGCCTTCAGGTAGGCGGTCCAGTACGAGACCAGGCCGTACGCGGCGGAGTGCGCCTTGTTGAAGGCGTAGCCGGCGAACGGGACCAGCACGTCCCACAGGGCCTGGATGGCCTCGTCGCTGTAGCCCTTGTCCCGGGCGCCCTTCTGGAAGAGGACGAAGTTCTTGGCCAGTTCGTCGGGCTTCTTCTTGCCCATCACGCGGCGCAGGATGTCGGCCTCGCCGAGCGAGTACCCGGCGATGATCTGCGCGGCCTTCTGCACCTGCTCCTGGTAGACGATCAGGCCGTAGGTGACCGCGAGCACCTCTTCGAGGGGCTCCTCCAGCTCCTTGTGGATCGGGGTGATCTCCTGGAGCTTGTTCTTGCGCAGCGCGTAGTTGGTGTGCGAGTCCATGCCCATCGGGCCCGGACGGTAGAGCGCGGAGACGGCGGAGATGTCTTCGAAGTTGTCGGGCTTCATCAGGCGCAGCAGGGAGCGCATTGGCCCGCCGTCGAACTGGAAGACGCCCAGGGTGTCGCCGCGCTGGAGGAGGTCGAAGGTCTTCGGGTCGTCGAGCGGCAGGGCAAGCAGGTCGAGGTCGATGCCCTTGTTGGACTTCACCATCTTGACGGCGTCGTCCATGATCGTCAGGTTGCGCAGGCCGAGGAAGTCCATCTTCAGCAGGCCGAGCGACTCGCACTGCGGGTAGTCCCACTGCGTGATGGTCACGCCGTCGGTGTGCCGCACCCAGATCGGGGCGTGGTCGACGATGGGCTCGCTGGACATGATCACGCCGGCGGCGTGCACGCCCATCTGCCGCACCAGGCCCTCGACGCCCTTCGCGGTGTCGATGACCTTCTTGACGTCCGGCTCGTTCTCGTACATCCCGCGGATCTCGCCCGCCTCGTTGTACCGCGGGTGCGAGGGGTTGGTGATGCCGTCGAGGTCGATGCCCTTGCCGAGGACGTCGGCGGGCATCGCCTTGGTGAGGCGGTCGCCCATGGCGTACGGGTAGCCCAGTACGCGCGCGGAGTCCTTGATGGCGTTCTTGGCCTTGATCTTGCCGTAGGTGCCGATCATGGCGACCTTGTCGGCGCCGTACTTCTCGGTCACGTACCTGATCACCTCGACGCGCCGGCGCTCGTCGAAGTCGATGTCGACGTCGGGCATGGAGACGCGCTCGGGGTTGAGGAACCGCTCGAAGATCAGGCCGTGCGGGATCGGGTCGAGGTCGGTGATGCCCATCGCGTAGGCGACGATCGAGCCGGCCGCGGAGCCTCGGCCGGGGCCGACCGCGATGCCGTTGTTCTTGGCCCACATGATGAAGTCGGCGACCACGAGGAAGTAGCCCGGGAACCCCATCTGGATGATGACGTCCATCTCGTAGTCCGCCTGCTTCTGGCGGTCGTCGGGGATGCCGCCGGGGAAGCGGCGCTCCATGCCCCGGCGGACCTCCTCCTTGAACCAGGTGACCTCGGTGTAGCCGTCCGGGATGTCGAACTTCGGCATGAGGTTCTTCGCCTCGAACATGCCGCTGGTGTCGATCTGCTCGGCGACCAGGAGGGTGTTGGCGCAGCCCTCCTGCCAGGCGTCCGAGGAGTCGATGGCGTACATCTCGTCGGTGGACTTCAGGTAGTAGCCGGTGCCGTCGAACTTGAAGCGGTCCGGGTCGGAGAGGTTCTTGCCGGTCTGGATGCACAGCAGGGCGTCGTGGGCGGTCGCCTCGTGCGCGTACGTGTAGTGCGAGTCGTTGGTGACCAGCGGGGGGATGCCGAGCTTCTTGCCGATCTCCAGGAGGCCGTCGCGGACCCGGTGCTCGATGTCGATGCCGTGGTCCATCAGCTCCAGGAAGTAGCGATCCTTGCCGAAGATGTCCTGGTAGTCGGCGGCCGCCTTCAGTGCCTCGTCGTACTGGCCGAGGCGGAGGCGGGTCTGGAGCTCGCCGGAGGGGCAGCCGGTGGAGGCGATGAGCCCCTCGGACCACTGGGAGATGGTCTCCTTGTCCATCCGCGGCCACTTCTGCAGCCAGCCCTCGGCATAGGCGTCCGAGGAGAGCCGGAAGAGGTTGTGCAGGCCCGTCGAGTTCGCCGCCCAGATCGTCTTGTGGGTGTAACCACCCGAACCGGACACGTCGTCCCGCTTCTGGTGCGGCTGGCCCCACTGGATCTTGCGCTTGTTGCGCCGCGACTCCGGGGCGACGTACGCCTCGATGCCGATGATCGGGGTGACCCCGGCCTTCTTCGCGGAATGGAAGAAGTCGTACGCCCCGTGCAGGTTGCCGTGGTCGGACATGGCGATGTGCGTCATGCCCATCTCGTTGCAGGCGTTGAACATGTCCTTGAGCCGCGCGGCACCGTCCAGCAGCGAGTACTGGGTGTGGACGTGCAGGTGCGTGAAGGGCGGCTTTGACACGGGTTCGGCCTCCAAAGGAACGGGTGCGGCGCGAAGCGCCTCGTCGAGGGGCGGTGGTCGGGCGACGGGTGGGCAGGCGTCGACGATCTTCCGACCGGCTGCGGACAGTCTGGTGGGACGACGGAATCCTATGCCTCGGCACTGACACCCGGAGGTCTCCCCCGCGTACCTTCATGCGGAGAAAGCGGGCACTCCCGGGAACCTTCGCACGTTGGTCCCGGCGAGAGATCCGCGCCACATGTCAGGCACCACCCGTACCAGGAGGCACCCAGCGATGCCGGTCCCCCAGCTCAACGGCGAGCAGCGCGGCGAGGAGATCCTCGCCGTCTTCGACACCGCCTTCGGCGAGCTCCTGGCCGCCGACCCGGCCGCGTTCCGCGTGAAGTTCCGGAAGATGGCGGCCTCGGCCTTCGCCTTCTACCGGGGCACGGCCGCGCTCTTCTACCACGACCTGGACGCGGAGCATGCCGGACTGGGCGGCGGGCGGATATACACCGGTCCGTACCTGGACGAGCGCACCTCGCGGGTGTGGATCCACGGCGACCTGCACGCGGAGAACTTCGGCACGTACATGGACTCCAACGGCCGCTTGGTCTTCAACGTCAACGACTTCGACGAGGCCTACGTCGGCCCCTTCACCTGGGACCTGAAGCGCTTCGCCGCCTCCATCGCGCTGATCGGGTACGCGAAGGCGCTGAGCGACGAGCAGATCACCGACCTGGTCGAGGAGTACGCGGGCGCGTACCGCGAGCGCATCCACGCGCTGGCGACGGGCGCGAAGAGCGACGAGGTGCCGCCGTTCACCCTGGACACCGCCGAGGGCCCGCTGCTCGGCGCGCTGCGCGCGGCCCGCTCGCTGACCCGTTTCGAGCTGCTGGACTCGATGACGGAGATCCGCGACTGGGAGCGCCGGTTCGCCTCCGGCGGGGGCTCCATCGAGCTGGACGCGGCGACCCGCTACAAGGTGCTGGCGGCCTTCGACGGCTACCTGGAGACACTCCCCGAGTCCTCCCTGTCCCACCCGGACTCCTACCGCGTGAAGGACGTCGTGGGCCGCCGCGGCATCGGTATCGGCTCGGCCGGCCTGCCGTCGTACAACATCCTCCTGGAGGGCGCCACGGACGCCCTGGAGAACGATGTGGTGATCTACATCAAGCAGGCCCAGACCCCGGCCGTCTCCCGGCACGTCACAGATCCGGCGATCCGGGACTACTTCCAGCACGAGGGCCACCGCACGGTGATCTCGCAGCGCGCCCTCCAGGCGCACGCCGACCCGTGGCTGGGCTGGACCGAGCTGGACGGCGCGGGGCAGCTGGTCGCCGAGGTGTCGCCGTACGCGGTGGACCTGGACTGGAGCGACATCGACGACCCGGAGGAGATCGCGGCGGTCGTCGCCGACCTCGGCCGGGCCACGGCGTCCATGCACTCGGCGGCGGACGACACCTCCGGCGAGTCCCTGGTGCCGTTCTCCACCGAGCGGGCCATCGACGCGGCGATCGCCGCCGACGAGGACGGCTTCGCGGGCCTGCTCACCGACTTCGCGCACCGCTACGGCGCACGCGCGCGTGCCGACCACCAGGTCTTCGTCGACCTGTTCCGCAACGGCCGCATTCCAGGGCTTTGACATGCTCCCTGACTAAGGTCCAGGGAATCCGGCCTGGGTCGTCTGACCCTTCCGGGGGCTTCCTGCTTCACCGCGCTGTGCGGGCACGCGTGCCCGTCTTACCGGCGCTCCACAGGCGTTTGACGTCTCCACCCGTCCGGCGGCGACGATACGACGTCCTTCGACAAGGACGTTATTGCTTGCGTTGTGGTCGCGGTCGTGCACGGTGTGGCACTCACTGCACGTCCACTCCCGGATGTGCAGCGGCTTGGGACCGTCCCGAAATCCGCAAGCCGAACAGACCTGCGAGGACGGGAAAGCACGGTCCACCTTCACGAAGGTACGGCCGTGCCTGACCGCCTTGTACTCCAGCATCCCTACGAACGAGGACCATCCCGCTTCGTGCACCGACTTGGCGAGCCGGGTACGCCCCAAGCCGGACACCAGGAGGTCTTCCACATACACCGCTTGGTTATCGCGGATGATCTGCGTGGATGCCTTGTGGTGAAAGTCCCGGCGCCGGTCGGTGACCTTGGCGTGCTGGCGTGCGACCTTGATACGAGCCTTGGCCCGGTTCTTCGATCCCTTGATCTTGCGGGACAGCTCCCGCTGGAGGCGCCTGAGCTTCTTCTCCGCCCGACGCAGAAAGCGCGGACTATCGATCTTCGTCCCATCGGACAGGACAGCAAAAGCGGCCAGGCCGAGGTCGATACCGCACTCCGTCTCCACCTCCGGGAGGATGGACGGCTCGGTGTCGACGACGAAGCTGAGGAAGTACCGGCCGGAGCTGTCCTTGGTGACGGTCAAGGACGTGGGCGCGGCCGGAAGCCTGCGGGACCACTTGACCTTGAGATTGCCGACTTTGGCCACGTACACCGTGCCGTTCCCGTGGAGGGAGAAGGCGTTGGTGTTGAAGCGGATCGACTGACGGGTGTCCTTCTTCGACTTGTAGCGCGGGGGGCCGACCTTGCCGCCCTGCCGCTTGCCCTTGACTGATTCGAAGAAGTTCTTGTAGGCGGCATCCAGGTCCCGCAGAGACTGTTGGAGCACGACTGCCGACACGTCGGCGAGCCAGGCGCGTTCCTTGGTGCGCTTGGCCTGGGTGATACGAAGCCGGGACAGCTCCGCCGACTTCACATACGGCAGCCCCGCCACGTGCGCTTCCTTCCGGTCACGCAGGCAGTCGTTCCACACCACACGGGCACACCCGAACGCACTCGCCAGCGCACGGCGCTGGGAGGCGTCCGGGTAGGCCCGGTAGTTGTAGCGGAGCTGCATACCGATCACCGTATTGATGGTGTACCGCCGCTCGCACCGGAAGATCACATTCCATTGAAATTGCACGCGAAGTGAAAAAAGGTGTTCGAGGTCTCAGCAACACCGAGTGACCGACCGGATGCCCGTGCCGCGATGCACGGGCATCCGGTGGCCGCCCTCACACTTCTCCGCGCGCTGCGGCGGAGCGCCCTGCCGACCACCGGCGAGAACGTCGCACGACAAGAAGCGCCCGCTCCAGCCTGCCGGTCAGACCGGCCTTGGGGTACGCTCCACCCTCGGCATGAACCCAACGCTTTCAAGCAACGCCACCAGCTAACCTTCGCGGATTCACAGGGCCCTTTTAGGAGTCCCCTACATGAGTACGTGACAGACTCTCCACCGCTATGGACATATCCGGGACCCAGCTCAGAGCCGTGCGCGCGGCGCTGTTCACGGCCTTCGTCGTGACGCTCAGCACCGCGTCGCACGTGCTGCTGTCCCGGGCCCCGCTGCCGTTCACGACGGTGACCGCGGTCGCCTGCGGTGTGTTCGGCACGGCATACGCGCTGGCGGGCCGCGAGCGCGGCTTCGGCCGGATCGCGGCCCTGCTGATCCCGCTGGAGCTGGCCGCCGACACGGTCTTCACCACCGGCCAGCATGCCTGCTACGGCCGCGCGGGCGGCCCCGTCGCCGGCCCGCTGCGCGCGGTCGGCCTCGACGTGCTCTGCCGCGGCGGCACGGTCGGCACCCCGCTGGCCCGGATGACCGGCGGCTCCCGCGCCGCCGCGGTCCTCGCGCACGCCGACCCGGCCGCCGCCTGGCTGCTGCTCGCCGCGCACGTCGGAGTGGGCCTGCTGGCCGCCGCCTGGCTGCGCCGCGGCGAGCGCGCCCTGACCCAGCTGCTGCGCGCCGTCGCCGCCACCACCTTCCGCCCGCTGCTCCTCGCGGTCGCCGCGGGCACGGTCCGGCCGGCTCCGGTACGACGGCTGCCGCGCCCGGCGCCGCGCCCGGCCGCCGCCCGCGACCTGCTCCGCGTGCACTCCCTGGGACGGCGCGGACCGCCGCGCTCCCGCGCGCTCGCCCTCGCCTGAGGCCGGGCGCCTTCTCCCGAGCAACCCCCTCGTCCGAGCACGACGGGTTCCCCACACGTATCCCGCGTACGACATGTGCGCGTCCCCTATGGAGATCACCAACATGAGCAAGCGGAACAGCGCGGCTGCCAAGACCGCGGCCAGGGAGCGGCTGCGCATCGAGCGCGAGAAGCAGGCCAAGCGCGCCAAGGTCAAGCGGCAGGTCATCGTGGCCTGCTCGGTCGTGGCCGTGCTGGCCGCGGCGGGCGGCATAGGCTACGCGGTCGTCCAGGCCAACAAGCCCAGCCACTGGGAGGCCGTGAAGGACGAGAAGGTCGTCGCCCCGGCCAACACGACGGGCACCGACGGCACCACCGTCGTCATCGGCAAGTCCACCGCCAAGAAGACCCTCAAGGTCTACGAGGACCCGCGCTGCCCGGTGTGCGCCCAGTTCGAGCAGACTGTCGGCGCCGCCTTCAAGAAGGACATCTCCGACGGCGAGTTCAAGTTCCAGTACGTCGGCGCCACGTTCATCGACAACAAGGACAACGGCGAGGGCTCCAAGAACGCGCTGAGCGCCCTGGGCGCGGCGCTGAACGTCAGCGACCAGGCCTTCCTCGACTACAAGACCGCGCTGTACTCGACGAAGTGGCACCCGGACGAGACGGTCGACAAGTTCAAGGACGACAGCTACCTCATCAAGGTCGCCCAGACCGTGCCCGCGCTGAAGGACAACACGAAGTTCCAGGACGCCGTCAAGAAGGGCACCTACGACGCCTGGGCGATGGCCATGTCGAAGCAGTTCGACGACAACAAGGACGGCGTGACCGGCACGCCCGGCTTCGTCATGGACGGCAAGCAGCTCAACGGCGGCTCCCCGCTCCTGACGGTGGCCGACTTCGACAAGGTGGTGGGCGCGGCCCTCAAGGCCTGACCCGAAGACCGGCGGCGGGCCTCGGCCGTCGGCCACGAGAAGAAGAGCGGGCGAACTTCACCGGTTCGCCCGCTCTTGTTAATACCGGTCAGTAACCTGGTCGCTCGTGACCAGTCGATTCAGAGCCCACGAGGGCTCCAACTCGCTTACCCCACGCCGCCGTACGGTCGTCAAGGCCGCGGCGGCCACCGCTGTCCTGGCAGCCCCGCTCGCCGCCGCCCTGCCGGCCCGGGCCGCCTCGGACGCGCCCGCCTTCCTGCACGGCGTGGCCTCCGGCGACCCGCTGCCCGACGGCGTCCTGCTGTGGACCCGGGTGACGCCGACCGCCGAGGCGGCGCCGGGCTCCGGGGTCGGCCCGGACACCGAGGTCAGCTGGGTCGTCGCCACCGACAAGGCGCTGACGAACGTCGTCTCGAAGGGCGCCACCACCGCGACCGCCGCCTCCGACCACACCGTCAAGGCGGACATCCGGGGCCTCACCCCGGCCACCGACTACTGGTTCCGCTTCTCGGCCGGCTCCGCGGACTCCCCGGTGGCGCGCACCCGAACCGCCCCGGCGGCCGACGCCACCGTCTCCGGCCTGCGCTTCGGTGTCGTCACCTGTGCCAACTGGGAGGCCGGCTACTTCGCCTCCTACCGTCATCTGGCCCTCCGGGGCGACCTCGACGCGTGGCTGCACCTCGGCGACTACATCTACGAGTACGGCACCGGCGAGTACGGCACCCGCGACACCGTGGTCCGTGAGCACGCGCCCACCCACGAGATCATCACTCTCGCCGACTACCGCATACGGCACGGCAAGTACAAGACCGACACCGACCTCCAGGCCCTGCACGCCAAGGCGCCGGTCATCGCGATCTGGGACGACCACGAGTTCGCCAACGACTCCTGGTCCGGCGGCGCGGAGAACCACACCGAGGGCGCCGAAGGCACCTGGACGGCCCGTCAGGCGGCCGCCAAGCAGGCCTACTTCGAGTGGATGCCGGTGCGTCCGGCCATCGCCGGCACCACCTACCGCCGGCTGCGCTTCGGCAAGCTCGCCGACCTCTCCCTGCTCGACCTGCGCTCCTTCCGCTCCCAGCAGGTGTCCACGGGCAGCGGCTCGGTCGACGACCCGGACCGCACCATCACCGGCCGCGCGCAGCTCGACTGGCTGAAGGCCGGCCTGAAGGCCTCCGACACCACCTGGCGGCTGGTCGGCAACTCGGTGATGATCTCGCCGTTCGCCATCGGCTCGCTCTCCGCCGACCTCCTGAAGCCGCTCGCCAAGCTGCTGGGCCTGCCCCAGGACGGCCTCGCCCTCAACACCGACCAGTGGGACGGCTACACCGACGACCGCCGGGAGCTGCTGGCCCACCTGCGCTCCAACGCGATCACCAACACGGTGTTCCTGACCGGCGACATCCACATGTCCTGGGCCAACGACGTGCCCGTGGACGCCGGGACCTATCCGCTGTCCGCCTCCGCCGCTACCGAGTTCGTGATCACCTCGGTGACCTCCGACAACCTCGACGACATCCTCAAGGTCTCCCCCGGCGTCGTCTCCACCGTCGCCGCGCCGCTCATCGAGCTCGCCAACCGGCACGTCCACTGGGTCGACACCGACCGGCACGGCTACGGGATCCTGGACATCACGGCCGCGCGGGCGCAGATGGACTACTACGTCCTCTCCGACAAGACGAAGGCCGACGCCACCTCGTCCTGGGAGCGCTCGTACCGCACCCGCACGGGCACACAGAAGGTGGAGCGGACGTACGACCCGGTGTAGTTCCGGCGGGTGACCACCCGTCATTAATAGATCGCTAGTTCGGTAACGCCTTGATAGCGTCGCCGAATTGACGGGTGATCATCAAGACGGCCCGTCAGAAACCGATCACGATTGGAGACACATGGCCACCCCCCAGCGTGCCATGAAGAAGTCCGCCGTACTCATGGCCACCATGGCCCTCGCCGGACTCGCGACCATCACTCAGGCGCAGGAAGCATCGGCGGCACCGGCATTCGTCAACCTGACCGTGCTGGACACCCACGGCGCTCCCATATACTCCCAGCCCACTTCCTCGTCGACCCGGTACCGCACGGACAAGTTCGAGACGGTCGAGCGGATTCAGTGCTCGACCACCAAGACCCCCTCGGGCGAACGGTGGTTCCGGATCTACGACTCCCAGCCGACGGCCTGGGTGTGGTCCGGGCACTTCGCGTCGCTGGTGAACCCGCCCAAGGAGTGCTTCCCCGGCTGAGTGAGGCCTCGGGCACACCGCAACGACGGTAGACATGCCTGACGAACCGGCCCCGGTCGCCAGGACAAGCGGCCAGGGCCGGTCACAGCGTGTCGAGGAAGCCGAGCGCCACCCGCCAGGTGGCCTCGGCGGCCTCCTCGTCGTAGTCCGGCAGACCGGGGTCGGTGTAGAGGTGACCCGCCCCCGGGTACCGGTAGATCTCCACATCGGCGCCGGCCCGGCCCATCTGGAGGTACCAGGCGCTCAGCCAGTCGTCCGTCTCGAAGGCGTCCGGCTCGGCCACGTGCAGCTGCACCGGCAGCTCGTCCACCGCGGCGCTGGGCGCGATGTCCGACGTGCCGTGCAGGAGCAGCAGCCCCCGCGCCCGCTCGTCGCCCAGTGCCAGCGTCTGTGCGATCGAGGCGCCCAGCGAGAACCCCGCGTACACCAGCCCGCGCTCCGAGTACGGCGCCGCCGCCAGCACGGCGCGCTTCAGCAGCTCGTCCTTGCCGATCGACTCGTTGAACTCCATGCCCTCCTCGACCGTGCCGAACGTGCGCCCCTCGAACAGGTCCGGCGTCCACACCTCGTGTCCGGCGGCACGCAGCCGGTCCGCGGCCTCGCGCACCGCGGGCCTGAGGCCGTAGGTCGAGTGAAAGAGCATGATGTTCATGCGCCCATGGTGCCAGCCACCACCGGCAACGCCCGCCGGACCCTGCGTACCGGCCTCCTCCGGCCACGACCGTGACGTCCTTCTCACCGGGCGGCATGTTCAGGACCCCGCAGATCCGGTTACGTTCGGACCCATGGAGATGGAGAACGTACTCCGCCCGCTGATCGTGCTCGGCGGCGCCGTCGTCCTCACCCTGCTGATCGGCTGGGCGACCGACCTGCTGCTGCGCAAGGCAGACGCACGGCACAACGAGACGCCGCTGTGGGGCCTGCTGCGCCGCGGCCGCATCCCCTACCAGCTGGTGCTGTGCGCGGCCCTGCTCAGAAGCTCCTACGACCAGGCCGAGCTGATCCTGGAGCACCGGATCGCCGTCGGCCAGTTCCTGACCCTGATGCTGATCGGGTCGGCCGCCTGGCTGGTGGTGCGGATCGCGGCGGCCGTCGTGGAGTCGACCTACGACCGCTATGCCCGCGTCCACCACGACGCGGCCCGGATCCGCCGGGTGCGCACCCAGGTGTCGCTGATCATGCGGGTGGTGACGGCGATCGTGGGCGTGGTGGCCGTGGCGGCGATGCTGCTGACCTTCCCGGCGATGCGCGCGGCCGGTGCCTCGCTGCTGGCCTCCGCCGGGATCCTCGGCATCGTCGCCGGTGTGGCCGCCCAGTCCACGCTGGCGAACATGTTCGCCGGTCTGCAGATCGCCTTCGGCGACATGGTGCGCCTCGGTGACACGGTCGTGGTCGACGGCGAGTGGGGCACGGTCGAGGAGATCACCCTGACCTTTCTGACGGTACGGACCTGGGACGAGCGCCGGATCACCATGCCGGTGTCGTACTTCACCTCCAAACCCTTCGAGAACTGGTCGCGGGGCACCCCGCAGATGACCGGGATCGTCTACTGGCACCTCGACCACTCGGCGCCGATCGAGGCGATGCGAGAAAGGCTCCAGGACATCCTGCGCGAATGCCCGGCCTGGGACGGGCGGTCCTACGGCCTGGTGGTCACCGACTCCACGCCCAACACCATCCAGGTGCGGGCGCTGGTGACCGCCAAGGACGCGGACGACATCTGGACGGTCCGGGTCACCGTCCGCGAGCAGATGATCACCTGGCTGAGCGCGGAGCACCCGTACGCCCTGCCCCGGGTCAACACGGCCGACGCGGTGCTGCCGCCGGGCGGGATCATCCCCTCCCAGGACGGGGCGGCGGCCGCCCGGCGTCTGCACGAGCCGCCCCGCACCGGCCGCGGCTGACCGCTCCCCTCACCCTCAGTGGCCGCGCTCGGCGCCGCCGTTGACCTGGATGATCTGCGAGGTGATGTGCCCGGCGGCCGGGGAGGCCAGCCAGTGCAGGGTGGCGGCGACGTCACCGGGTATGCCGGCCCGCCCGGTCGACGTCTCGGCGACCAGTTGCTCCCGCCGCGCCTGCGCCACCGGGCCGCCGAAGAAGTCGGTGTCCTCGATGTACCCGGGCGCGACCACGTTCACGGTGACCCCGCGCGGGCCCAGCTCCCGGGCCAGGTCGTGGGCGTACGGGTGCAGGGCCGCCTTGGAGGCGGCGTAGGAACCGCTCCCCGAGCCCCGGAACGCGGCGATGGAGCTGATGAACAGCACCCGCCCGCCGGGATCGGCGAGCCGGTCCTTCAGCGCCTCCGTCAGCAGGACCGAGCTCAGCGTGTTCTGCCGGAAGTTGCCGGTCCAGACGCGCGCGGCGGCGTCGAGCGGATCGCCGGCATCGGCGCCGACCGCGCGCGCCGCGTTCCCTCCGGCGCCGTGGACGAGCACATCGACGGTCCCGAACTCCTCGGCGACGAACCTCGCGACTGCGCGCACCTGCTCAGGTTCGGCCAGATCGGCGGCGTACACCTCCGCCCCCGGCACCCCCGCCTTCTCCAGCACCTCTCTGCGCCGCCCGAGCAGCAGCACCCGATCCCCGTCCCCGGCGAACACCCGCGCCGCGGCGAGCCCGATCCCGGTTCCTCCACCACTGATCACAATGTTCCGAGCCATGATCCGAGACTACGAGCGAGCCGCCACCGGCGCCTCCGGCTATCCACAACCGCCATATGTTTGTATGACCGCCGCTATATGTCTGAACCGGCAGAACACCCGGCGAGCGGGCGGGGAGACCGACCCGGCTGCGGGGACGCCGGAGGAGCGGCCACGAAGCCAGGCGGGCTGCGCGGGACGAGTTGCGCAGGAAAGCGGGCGCGCCGTGCGGATGCCGACGTACGGAGCCGGGACGGCCCTACCACCCACGGTCCGCCGCCGACGGCGCTGCGCCCCCACCCGGGACGTCCACTCCTCAAAAGGCCGAACGGGCAGTGCGCGGGTGGGAAATCAGCGCAGGCTGCGGACGTCCAGGTGGCGCAGCACCCGGTCCACGATCTCCGGATCCGCCCCCGGCTCGCTCCGCGCCGCCAGCACCTCGTGCCGTGCCGCGCTCAGCATCTCCTGCTGGATCCGCCGCAACCGCTTCAGCCGCCGCATCCGCTTCTCGTGGCCCTCCCGCCGCTCGTCCTCCACCACGTCGGGACTGATCCGGAACCCGATCTCGAAGGCCCGCCGCAGCATCTGCTCCGTCACGTCGTCCGGCAACTCCTCGACCTGCTCGATCTCCTTCAGCCGCCGCCGTGCCGCCTTCGCCGCCCGCACCGCCAGCTCCCGCTCGATCTCCTTCTCACGGTCGATGTCGGCCCGCACCCCCAGCCGCCTCACCAGCCACGGCAGGGTCAGCCCCTGGAGCACCAGCGTCGCCATGATCACGCCGAAGGCGATGAAGACGATCTCGTCCCGGTCCGGAAAGGCGGAGCCGTCGTCGGTCTTCAGGGGAATCGCCAGGGCCAGCGCCACCGACGCCACCCCGCGCATCCCGGACCACCACATCACGATGGTCTCCCGCCAGCTGGTCGGGATCTCCTCGTCGTAGTCCCGCTTCGCGTGCAACCGCTTGGTCAGCCAGGTCGCCGGCAGCAGCCACATCAACCGCACCACGACGACCACGCCCACGATCGCGGCCGCCCAGCCGAGCAGCTCGCCCCAGCGGCCGGACGCCGTGCGGATCGCGTTGTGCAGCTCCAGGCCGATCAGCCCGAACGCGACTCCGGTGACGAGCGTGTCGACGATGTCCCAGAAGGTGTATCCGGCGAGCCGGGTCATCACGTCGTCGGCGTCGGTGGCGTACTCGGCGATGAACAGCGCGGTGGTGAGCACGGCGAGCACCCCGGAGCCGTGCAGTTCCTCGGCGATGACGTAGGAGGCGTACGGGACGATCAGGGTCAGGCCGATCTGGAGGGTCGCGTCGTCGAGCACGTCCATCAGCTTGTTCGCACCCCAGCCGAGCACCAGCCCGACTGCCACCGCGACCACGGCGGACAGCAGGAAGTCCAGCCCGGCCCGCCAGGGCGAGAAGGTGCCGCTGACCACGGCGGCGATCGCCACGTGGTACAGGACGATGGCCGTGACGTCGTTGAAGAGGCCCTCGCCCTCCAGGATCGACACCAGCCGGCGCGGCAGCCCGAGCTGCCCGGCGACGGCGGTCGCGGCGACCGGGTCGGGCGGGGCGACCAGCGCGCCCAGCGCGACCGCGGCGGCGATCGGCAGCCCGGGCACGATCGTGTTGGCGACGACGGCCACGCACACCGTCGTGACGAAGACCAGAGCCACGGCGAGCAGGAAGATCGGCCGCTTGTTGGCCGTGAACTGCCGCCATGAGGTCCGCCGTACGGCGGCGTACAGCAGCGGCGGCAGCAGGCCGGGCAGGATCAGCTCGGGCGGGATGTTCACGTTCGGCACGAAGTCGGCGACCGCGAGGACGATCCCGAACAGCGTCATCAGCACGGGCGCCGGCAGCCCGAACCGGTCCCCGACCGGAACGCTCACCAAGGCCCCGAGCAGCAGCACGAACAACAGGGCCAACTGATCCACGGCCAGCGCTCCGGGAGTCGACGATCACACGGCAGGCCTCAAGCCTGCCATGCGACCCGGGTCAGAGCGCGCGCCGCATGCCCCGGTGCGGGATGCCCGCCTCCTCGTACTCCGGGCCGTACGGCTCATAGCCCAGCCGCTCGTAGAAGCCCAGCGCGTGCGTCTGCGCGTGCAGGTCCACGGCGCTCAGGCCACGCGCGCGTGCGGCCTCCTCGATGGCCCGGACGAGAGCGACGCCCAGGCCGAGGCCGCGGGCCTCCTGGGAGACCGCCAGCCGGCCCAGCAAGCCGAGCGACAGGTCGCCGCCGGTCTTCGCCGCGGCCGTCTCGCCGTACAGCAGCCGGCCGGTGCCGAGCGGTACGCCGTCCTCGCGGACCGCCAGGACATGCAGGGCGACGGGGTCGTACTCGTCGTACTCCAGGTCCTCGGGGACGCCCTGCTCGACCACGAAGACCTGCTTGCGCACCGCGAAGCACGCCTCCAGGTCGGCGGGGTCCTCGGCGACCCGTACCGCGTACGCGCGCGTGCTCATCCGTAGGTCTCCTCGCGGACCTGGTCGAGCGCCTTCTGGAGGTCGGCCGGGTAGTCGCTCGCGAACTCGGCCCACTCGCCGTCCCCGGGGTGCTCGAAGCCGAGCCGGACGGCGTGCAGCCACTGGCGGGTCAGGTGCAGCCGCTTGGCGAGCGTGGGGTCGGCGCCGTAGGTCAGGTCGCCGACGCAGGGGTGGCGGTGGGCGGCCATGTGGACGCGGATCTGGTGGGTGCGGCCGGTCTCCAGCTTCACGTCGAGCAGGGAGGCCGCGCGGAACGCCTCGATGAGGTCGTAGTGGGTCACGGAGGGCTTGCCGTCGGCGGTGACCGCCCACTTGTAGTCGTGCTGGGGGTGGCGGCCGATGGGGGCGTCGATGGTGCCGCTGGTCGGGTCGGGGTGGCCCTGCACGAGCGTGTGGTAGCGCTTGTCGACCGTGCGCTCCTTGAACTGGCGCTTCAGCGACGTGTACGCCCGCTCCGACTTGGCGACCACCATCAGGCCCGAGGTGCCGACGTCCAGGCGGTGCACGATGCCCTGGCGCTCGGCGGCCCCGGAGGTGGAGATCCGGTAGCCGGCGGCCGCGAGACCGCCGATGACGGTCGGGCCGGTCCAGCCCGGGGAGGGGTGCGCGGCCACGCCGACCGGCTTGACGATCACGACCACGTCATCGTCGTCGTGCACGATCTCCATGCCCTCGACGGGCTCCGCGACGATCTGCACGGGCGCGGGCGCCCCCGGCATCTCGACCTCCAGCCAGGCCCCGCCGTGCACCCGCTCGGACTTGCCGACCACCGCGCCGTCGACCTGGACCTTGCCCGCCGCGGCCAGCTCGGCCGCCTTGGTACGGGAGAAGCCGAACATGCGGGAGATGGCGGCGTCGACACGCTCGCCCTCCAGGCCGTCGGGCACGGGCAGGGTTCGGATCTCGGGAATCGTACTCACCCGTCGAGTATGCCGGACACCGCCGACACCCCCGCACGCAAGCCCCTGCGGGCCCCTCCCGGCCCCTGCCCCGGTTTCCCGGTCCGGCCCCGCCCCGGTCAGTCCTTGTGGACGGTCCCGTCCGGGTCCAGGCCGCGGAAGGAGAGCAGCACGATCAGGATGCCGCCGCAGACGATCGCCGAGTCGGCCAGGTTGAACACCGCGAAGCCCTTGGGCGCGATGAAGTCGACGACCTGGCCCTCGAAGATCCCCGGCGAGCGGAAGATCCGGTCGGTGAGGTTGCCGAGCGCACCGCCGAGCAACAGGCCGAGCGCGACCGCCCAGGGGAAGCTGTACAGCTTGCGCGCCAGCCGGAAGATCACGACGATCACGGCCGCCGCGATCACCGTGAAGATGATCGTGAAGGCGCCGCCGAAGCCGAAGGCCGCGCCCGGGTTGCGGATCGCGTGGAACTCCAGCCAGTCGCCGATCACCTGGATCGGCGCGTGGTGCTCCAGTTTGGCGACCACGATCATCTTGCTGACCAGGTCGAGGGCGTACGCGAAGGCGGCCACCGCGAACAGCACGGCGATCCGGCGCCCGCGCCCGGGCCGCCGGTCCGCGGTGGGCTGCTGATCCGCACCGGACGCGTCGGACGCATCGGGCGCCGCCGTCCGCTCGCCGCCGTCGTCCGGGGTGCCCGGCGTACCGATGATGCGTTCCGCCTCTGCCACGTGAGTCCCTCAAACCTAGGTGCCTGCCTCGGGACGAGACTACGGCACGCCCCAGGCGACCCCGATGCTCAGTAGCGGCGTTCCTGCTTCTGCTTGCACTCCACGCACAGGGTGGCCCTCGGGAAGGCCTGCATCCGGGCCTTGCCGATGGGGTTCCCGCAGTTCTCGCAGAGGCCGTAGGTGCCCGCGTCCAGCTTCGCCAGGGCACGCTCGGTCTGTTCCAGCATCTCGCGCGCGTTGGCGGCCAGCGCCAGCTCGTGCTCGCGGGTGATGTTCTTGGTGCCGGTGTCGGCCTGGTCGTCGCCGGCGCCGTCGCCGGAGTCCCGCATCAGGCCGGCCAGGGCGCTGTCGGACGCGTCGAGCTCGGTGCGCAGCCGCAGCGCCTCGGTCGTCAGCTCGGTGCGCGCCTCCTCGACCTCCTCCGGCGTCCACGGGTCCTCGCCGGGCCGCACCGCGAGTTCGCCCGGAACCGCCGTGGCGACCCGCGCCTTGGGGACGGCGGACTCCGCCGCCCTGGCCGTGCCAGGAGTCTTCTTCGCAACCACCGTCGTGGCTCCCGTCTGCTTCGCGGCCCGCGCCGCGCCCGCTTTCTTGGCCGTGCTCTTCTTGGCCGTGCTCTTCGCCGCGGTCTTCGTCGCCGCGGTCCCGGACGCGCTCTTCCCCGGCTTCTCCGCGGTGTCCTTCACCACTGCGGTCGCCTTCCCGGCCGCCTTCGCCCCGTCGGTCCGCTTCGCGGCGGCCTTCTTCTCGGCCGTCTTCCCCTCCGGTGCCTTCCTTACGGCCGAGTTCTTGGCGGAACCTTTCTCACCTGGCGTTCTCTTGGAAGGAGCCGCCGCTGTCGCGCGCGTGCTCTGCTTTCCGCCGCCCCCAGCGGTCTTTTTCGCCACCATGGCCGCGGCCCCTTCACATATTGTGATCTTGCACGCGAATCGTGCTGGGACGATAAATCGACTTGAGTCCCGCGGCAACGGGGCACGCCGCCCGATCCGCCTGCCCCGCACCCCCCACGCAGCAGGTATGCATCCGTTGTGCCCAGCTCCCCGCGCGGTAATCCGCCGAGCCGGACATCCCAGGATGCGAACACGCGTACCGCGCCATTCGGGTCATCTCGGCAGGTGGACGGCCCTGCTCGGCGGGCGCCCGGAAAACGCGTCGGCCGCTGTCCGTGCGGCGCCGTACACTGGGCGGAGCGAGAAGCGTGGATGGGGACGAGTAGCGGCGTACGCAGCCGAGAGCGACCCGGGGACGGTGGAAGCCCGGGGGCGAGCGCGACGCGAAGATCACCCCGGAGCCGCCGGAAGAACGCCCCGCAAGGGCCAGTAGAGCCGGCTTCGCGACCCCAATGAGGGGGCTCACCGGCGCGTACGGCGCCCGGGGAGCCAAGGAGGGTGGTACCGCGGGAGCGCGCCGCACACGGCGTCCGGAAGACAAGGCTCTCGTCCCTCCGACGGAAGGCAGCAAGTCCGTTGGAGGAAGCTCGCAGATGACAGCGCCGACGTACCGCCAGGTGCCCGCACAGGTCGACCTGCCCGCCCTTGAGCACGCCGTGCTCGACTTCTGGCGCGAGCAGAAGATCTTCGCCAAGACCCTGGAGCAGTCCGAGGGCCGCCCCGAGTGGGTGTTCTACGAGGGCCCGCCCACCGCCAACGGCATGCCCGGCGCCCACCACATCGAGGCGCGCGTCTTCAAGGACGTCTTCCCCCGCTTCCGCACCATGCGCGGCCACCATGTGGCCCGCAAGGCCGGCTGGGACTGCCACGGCCTGCCCGTGGAGCTCGCGGTCGAGAAGGAGCTGGGCTTCAGCGGCAAGCCGGACATCGAGAAGTACGGCATCGCCGAGTTCAACGCCAAGTGCCGGGAGTCGGTGACCCGGCACACCGACGCCTTCGAGGCGCTGACGACCCGCATGGGGTACTGGACCGACCTGGACGACGCCTACCGCACGATGGACCCCGAGTACATCGAGTCGGTCTGGTGGTCGCTGAAGACGATCTTCGACAAGGATCTGCTGGTCCAGGACCACCGCGTCGCCCCCTGGTGCCCGCGCTGCGGCACCGGCCTGTCCGACCACGAGCTGGCGCAGGGCTACGAGACGGTCGTCGACCCCTCCGTGTACGTCCGTTTCCCGCTCACCTCCGGTCCGCTCGCCGGCCAGGCCGCGCTCCTGGTGTGGACGACGACCCCGTGGACCCTGGTGTCCAACACGGCGGTCGCCGCGCACCCCGAGGTCGCCTACGTGGTCGCGACGAACGGCGAGGAGAAGCTCGTCGTCGCCGAACCGCTCGTCGGCAAGGCGCTCGGCGAGGGCTGGGAGACCACGGGCCAGTCCTTCACCGGCGCCGAAATGGAGCGCTGGACCTATCAACGTCCGTTCGAGCTCGTAGAGTTCCCCGAACCGGCGCATTACGTCGTGAACGCGGAGTACGTCACGACCGAGGACGGTACGGGCCTGGTCCACCAGTCCCCCGCCTTCGGTGAGGACGACCTCAAGGTCTGCCGCGCCTACGGCCTGCCGGTGGTGAACCCGGTCCGCCCGGACGGCACCTTCGAGGAGGACCTGCCGCTGGTCGGCGGCGTCTTCTTCAAGAAGGCCGACGAACGCCTCACCGAGGACCTGTCGCAGCGCGGCCTCCTCTTCAAGCACCTTCCGTACGAACACAGCTACCCGCACTGCTGGCGCTGCCACACCGCGCTGCTCTACTACGCGCAGCCGTCCTGGTACATCCGCACGACGGCGATCAAGGACCGCCTCCTCGCGGAGAACGAGAACACCAACTGGTTCCCGGACACGGTCAAGCACGGCCGGTACGGGGACTGGCTGAACAACAACATCGACTGGGCGCTGTCCCGCAACCGCTACTGGGGCACCCCGCTGCCGATCTGGCGCTGCGAGGACGACCACCTCACCTGCGTCGGCTCCCGCGCGGAGCTGACCGAGCTGACCGGCACCGACCAGTCGGAGCTGGACCCGCACCGCCCGTTCATCGACGAGGTCACCTTCGCCTGCCCCCAGTGCGCGAAGACGGCCACGCGCGTGCCGGAGGTCATCGACGCCTGGTACGACTCGGGTTCGATGCCGTTCGCGCAGTGGGGCTACCCGCACAAGAACAAGGAGCTGTTCGAGAGCCGCTACCCGGCCCAGTTCATCTCCGAGGCGATCGACCAGACGCGCGGGTGGTTCTACACGCTGATGGCCGTCGGCACGCTGGTCTTCGACAAGTCCTCGTACGAGAACGTGGTCTGCCTCGGCCACATCCTCGCCGAGGACGGCCGCAAGATGTCCAAGCACCTGGGCAACACCCTGGAGCCGATCCCGCTGATGGACCGGCACGGGGCGGACGCGGTGCGCTGGTTCATGGCGGCCGGCGGTTCCCCGTGGGCGGCCCGCCGGGTCGGGCACGGCACGATCCAGGAGGTCGTCCGCAAGACGCTGCTGACGTACTGGAACACGGTCGCCTTCCAGGCGCTGTACGCCCGTACGTCGAACTGGGCGCCGTCCGCGGCCGACCCGGCGCCGGCCGACCGCCCGGTCCTGGACCGCTGGCTGCTCTCCGAACTGCACGCGCTCACCGACCAGGTGACGCAGGCGCTGGAGGCGTACGACACCCAGCGCGCCGGCAAGCTGCTGTCCGCGTTCGTCGACGACCTGTCCAACTGGTACGTCCGCCGTTCCCGGCGCCGCTTCTGGCAGGGCGACAAGGCCGCGCTGCGCACGCTGCACGAGGTCGTGGAGACCGTCACCAAGCTGATGGCCCCGCTGACCCCGTTCATCACCGAGCGGGTGTGGCAGGACCTGGTGGCGCCGGTGACCCCGGGCGCCCCGGAGTCGGTGCACCTGGCGACGTGGCCGGAGGCCGACCTGTCCGCGATCGACCCGGAGCTGTCGAAGCAGATGGTTCTGGTACGACGGCTCGTGGAGCTGGGCCGGGCGACGCGTGCGGAGTCGGGCGTGAAGACGCGGCAGCCGCTGTCCCGGGCGCTGGTCGCGGCGGTGGGCTTCGACGCGCTCGACCCGGAGCTGCACGGGCAGATCACCGACGAGCTGAACGTGTCGTCGCTGGCGTCGCTGTCCGAGGTCGGCGGCTCCCTGGTCGACACGACCGCCAAGGCCAACTTCCGGGCGCTGGGCAAGCGGTTCGGCAAGCGGGTGCAGGAGGTCGCCAAGGCGGTCGCCGCGGCGGACGCGGCCGCGCTGTCGCTGGCGCTGCGCGAGGGCACGGCGTCGGTGGAGGTCGAGGGCGAGACGGTGACGCTGGCGCCGGACGAGGTGATCATCACGGAGACGCCTCGGGAGGGCTGGTCGGTGGCGTCGGACTCCGGTGCGACCGTCGCGCTCGACCTGGAGATCACCGAGGAGCTGCGGCAGGCCGGCCTCGCCCGGGACGCGATCCGGCTGATCCAGGAGGCGCGCAAGAACAGCGGGCTGGATGTGGCCGACCGGATCGCGCTCAGGTGGGTGTCGACCGACCCCGCGGTGATCGCGGCGCTGGCGGAGCACGCTCCGCTGATCGCCGACGAGGTTCTGGCGACCGACTTCTCCCAAGGCGAGGGGGATGACGGTTACGGCGATCCCTTCACCGACGAAGGGTTGTCGCTGACGTTCCGTCTGCGCAAGGCGTAAGCGCCGACTTGCTCGAGAAGGGCCCGGTCTCCACGGTGGGGATCGGGCCCCTTCTCGTACCTGCGGGTCGGGACGGTCACCGTGCGCGGCTCCCCGCGCCCCTGAGTGGGACCAGTGAGCGCCCCTGGGTGGGACCAGTGAGCGCCCCTTCGGCAGGTGCGCGCGACCCGTGTAAAAGGGCGGGGCCCCGGATCGGAATCCGGGGCCCCGCCCTTTGAACGCCTTGCCGACGTCTACGCCGCGCTACGCGGCCGCCGTCAGTTGTCGTCCTCGTCGATGAGGAAGCCGCGCATCGGGGACGGTGCCTGGCCCATCGGGGAGGGGCCCTGCGGACGTACCGGTGCCATCGGCTGGGTCATCGCCGGCGTCATCTGCTGCTGGCCGCCGTAGGACGGGGCAGCGGGGGACGGCGGGCCGCCCATCGGCTGGTTGCCGCCGTAGGACGGGGCGCTCGCGCCGGCCGGGGCCATGGAGGGCGCCGGGGACGGCGGGAGGGAGGCCGTGGCCGGGGTACGCGGCGGCGCCAGGGAGTCGTCGGCCTGGGTCTCCAGCTGACGCAGCTGCGACTCCAGGTACGACTTCAGACGCGTGCGGTACTCGCGCTCGAAGCCGCGCAGGTCCTCGACCTTGCGCTCCAGCGTGGCGCGCGCGGACTCCAGGGAGCCCATGGCGACGCGGTGCTTCTCCTGCGCGTCCCGCTCCAGCGCGTCGGCCTTGGCACGGGCGTCCCGCTCCAGACCCTCGGCGCGGCTGCGGGCCTCGCCGACGATCTTGTTGGCCTCGGAACGGGCCTCGGCGATCGCCTGGTCGGCGGTCTGCTGGGCCAGCGAGAGGACTCGGGCGGCGCTGTCGCCACCGGGGCCCTGACCGGGGCCGCCCATCGGACCGCCCATGGGGCCGCCCATCGGGCCACCCATCTGCTGCTGCATGGGCGGCTGGCCGCCCATCGGGCCCATGCCCTGACCCATCGGGCCGGGACCCTGGCCCATGCCCTGACCCATCGGACCGGGGCCCTGGCCCATGCCCTGGCCCATCGGACCCTGACCCATCGGACCGGGACCCTGCGGACCGCCCTGGCCACTGGGACCGGCCGGCAGCTGCGGGGCGCCGCTCGGCAGCTGCGGGGGACCGCCCATGGGGCCACCCATCTGCTGCTGCGGCGGGCCCGATATGCCGGCGGGCACCGGAGCGCCGGGACCTCGCATGCCCTGCTGCGGCATTCCGCCCTGAGGCATCCCCTGCTGCGGCATGCCCTGCTGCGGCATACCGCCCTGAGGCATCCCCTGCTGAGGCATCCCCTGCTGCGGCATACCGCCCTGCTGCTGGTCCTGCTCCGGAGGCTTGCGCATGTTCTGCTGGTTCTGGGCAGCAGCGCGCGTGGCCGCGGCCAGCTTGGCGCGCAGGTCCTCGTTCTCGCGGAGCAGGCGCGTCAGTTCGGCTTCGACCTCATCGAGGAAGGCATCGACCTCGTCCTCGTCATAGCCTTCTCGGAGGCGGACGGTCGTGAACTGCTTGTTCCGCACGTCCTCGGGGGTCAACGGCATCTCTTCACCTCAACGTAGTCGTCGGCGTTCGGCAAGACGGTAGGTCACATCGCTCATCACAGCCGACCAACGATCGCAATCAGGATGTAGACGATGATCATCAGCACGAAGAAGGACAGGTCGAGCGCCACGCCCCCGAGACGCAGCGGCGGGATGAACCGCCGCAGAAGCTTGAGCGGTGGATCGGTGACAGTGTAGGTGGCCTCAAGTACGACCACCATCGCCTTGCCGGGTTGCCATGAGCGGGCGAACTGGAACACGTAGTCCATGACCAACCGGAAGATGAGCACGATGAGGAAGCACATCAGCGCGATGTAGATCACATCCAGAAACACGCTCATGGTCCGTGCTTTCCCTCTCCCCTGTTACGTGCCTTGTACCGGTCTTGCGTCTCAGCTCTGGTTGAAGAACCCGCCCTCTGCGATGCGGGCCTTGTCCTCCGCCGTGACATCGACGTTAGCAGGCGACAACAGGAACACCTTCTGCGTCACCCGCTCGATGCTGCCGTGAAGACCAAACACCAAACCAGCCGCAAAGTCGACAAGTCGCTTCGCGTCTGTGTCATCCATCTCAGTCAGATTCATGATCACCGGGGTGCCCTCACGGAAGTGTTCCCCGATGGTACGGGCCTCGTTGTAGGTCCGGGGGTGGAGCGTGGTGATCCGGTACGGCTCTCGTTCCGACACGACCTTGGGCATGATCACCGGTGCGTTCTTCTCCAGGCTCGCGCGTTCTTGTGTGATGGACGCCACGGGGGCGATGCGCGCCGGGCGTCCCGATTCCGCGGGGAGCGAGGCGGCATGGGACACCGGTTCGCGCGGGGGCGACGGGTGCACCACTCGTACCGAATCGTCCCTTTGGGACTGGTGTGAACCATGGGACTGGTGCGACGGCTCGTGCCGTCGATGGTCCCGCTCGGGCTCCGGGTCCAGTTCGGGCTCGAAGTCGTCGTCAGGGTCGAATCCGCGGCCGTCGTACCCATCGTCCTCCACGAGGCCGAGGTAGACCGCCATCTTGCGCATCGCGCCGGCCATGCTCTGAGTCCTCCGCTCTGTGGTGGATCGGTGACGACTGCCAAGTCCCGCGATCCACACGGTCGTTGTGCCCACCCTGGGGCGGCATTGACCATATTTTCTGCTGTGGTCCGACTTCCTGGCGACGTTACCCGAGGCTGGGGCGGACTCCGAGTACCGCGGTGCCGACGCGTACATGTGTCGCCCCGGCGGCCACGGCTTCCTCGAGGTCCGCACTCATCCCTGCGGAGACCATGTTCGCAGCCGGATGAGTCCGGCGCAGGTCAGTCGACAAATCCATCAACCGGTCGAACGCCGCGCGTTGGCGCCCGGCGTACTCCCCGGTGAGCGGAGCGACGGTCATGAGGCCGTCGAGCCGCAGTCCCGGCGACCCGGCGACGAGGGCGGCCAACTCTTCGATTCCGCCCGGTGCCACTCCGCCGCGCTCTCCCCTTCCGCCCGCGCCCGCGTCGAGCGCGACCTGGAGGAGGCACCCGACCTCGCGCCCGGCCCGCACCGCCTCCCTGGACAGTGCGTCCACGAGCCGGGAACGGTCGACCGACTGCACGACATCCGCATAACCCACCACGGATCGCACCTTATTGGTCTGCAATTGACCAACAAAATGCCACTGGAGGGGCAGATCCGTACATTCGGCGGCCTTGGGGGCCGCGTCCTGGTCCCGGTTCTCGGCGACATGGCGCACGCCGAGCCCCGACAGGATCCGCACGTCGCTCGCCGGGTAGGTCTTGGTGACCACGATCAGGGTCACCTCTTCCCGCTTGCGTCCGGCCGCCGTGCAGGCGGCGGCGATACGCTCCTCGACTTTCGCCAGGTTTGCGCCGAGTTCGGTATTACGGTCCGTCATGCCCCATCAGTCCAGCCACACATAGCCGGCGAGCCGCCCGGTGGTGCGGTCCCGGCGGTACGAGAAGTGATCATCCGACTCCAGCGTGCACACCGGCGACTGCGCCCGGTCGTGCACCCCGGCGCGGGCGAGCTGTGCGTGCACTCCGGCGCTCACGTCGACCGCAGGAGTGCCCCAGCTGGTCTCGGCGTGCGCCGTCGGCTCGACGGCGGCCACCTCGGCGCGCATCGCCTCCGGAACCTCGTAGCACCGGCCGCAGACGGCGGGTCCGGTGCGGGCGACGATCCGGGCCGGGTCGGCGCCGAGTTCCGTCATGGCGCGTACGGCGGCGGGAACGACTCCGGCGATCATGCCGGGCCGGCCCGCGTGGGCGGCGGCCACGATCCCGGCGGCCGGGTCGGCGAGCAGGACCGGCGTGCAGTCGGCGGTGAGCACGGCGAGGGCGAGCCCCCGGCGTGCGGTGACCATCGCGTCGACCTCCGGTACCGGCCGCTCTCCCCAGGGCTCGTCCACGACGGCCACGTCGTTTCCGTGGACCTGGTTCATCCAGACCACCCGGCCGGGGTCCAGGCCGAGCGACTTGGCGGCGATCTCCCGGTTGGTCCGTACCACGCCGGGGTCGTCGCCGACCGCCCCGCCCAGGTTGAGCTCCTCGTACGGAGCGGCGCTCACCCCGCCCCACCTGTCGGTGAAGACGAAGTGCGCGCCGCTCACGGTCTCGCGCTGTCCTATCACGTCGTAAGGATCACTTGAGGAAGTCCGGTACGTCCAGTTCCTCGGCCGCGCTGTCCGTGTAGGAACGGGACGGCGGGACCGGCGGGGCGACCGGGATGTCGGCCACCGGCTCGGGCGCCGGCTCCGGCTCCTCCTTCGGCGTCACGCTGCCGAGCGAGCCGAAGGAGGGGCGCTCGGGCTCCCGGCGGGCCGGAGCGGGCTCCTCGCGGCGGGCGGAGGCCGAGGACGAGCCGAGGACGTTGTCCCGGCGGGCCGGGGGCTGGCCCCCGTCGAAGCCGGCCGCGATGACCGTGACGCGGACCTCGTCGCCGAGCGCGTCGTCGATGACCGCACCGAAGATGATGTTGGCCTCGGGGTGGGCGGCCTCGCTGACCAGCTGGGCGGCCTCGTTGATCTCGAACAGGCCGAGGTCGGAGCCGCCGGAGATGGAGAGCAGCACGCCCCGGGCGCCGTCGATGGAGGCCTCCAGGAGCGGCGAGGAGATCGCCATCTCGGCGGCGGCCACCGCGCGGTCGTCGCCGCGGGCCGAGCCGATGCCCATGAGGGCCGAACCGGCCTCGGACATGACCGACTTGACGTCGGCGAAGTCGAGGTTGATCAGTCCGGGGGTGGTGATGAGGTCGGTGATGCCCTGGACACCGGAGAGCAGGACCTGGTCGGCCGACTTGAAGGCGTCGAGCACCGAGACCTGGCGGTCCGAGATGGACAGCAGCCGGTCGTTCGGGATGACGATGAGGGTGTCGACCTCTTCGCGGAGTTCGGCGATGCCGTCCTCGGCCTGGTTGGCCCGGCGCCGGCCCTCGAAGGTGAAGGGGCGGGTGACCACGCCGATGGTGAGGGCGCCCAGCGAGCGCGCGATGTTGGCCACGACGGGCGCGCCGCCGGTGCCGGTGCCGCCGCCTTCGCCGGCCGTCACGAAGACCATGTCGGCCCCCTTGAGGACCTCCTCGATCTCCTCGCGGTGGTCCTCGGCGGCCTTGCGGCCGACGGCCGGGTTGGCGCCGGCGCCGAGTCCCCGGGTGAGTTCACGGCCGACGTCGAGCTTGACGTCGGCGTCGCTCATCAACAGCGCCTGTGCGTCGGTGTTGATGGCGATGAACTCGACGCCCTTGAGACCGACCTCGATCATCCGGTTGATGGCATTGACACCACCGCCGCCGACACCGATGACCTTGATGACTGCGAGGTAGTTCTGCGGTGCTGCCACGTCGAAGGCCTCTCGCCTCGAATTACGTTGCCGTCCACGTGCGATGCCCGCGCGGGACGGCAGATGCCGATTGGGACGGTCCGTAGCGCCGACCCGAACCCTAACGTTGAAGTTTAGGGTTACCAGTGTGTCTGTTCCCTGGAGTCTTCTGAACAGGACACTAAGTCGACAAGTGGCGCGCGTTCAACGAACACGCCGAACCTCCCGTTTTTCTTTTCACCCTATGTGATCAGGCATAGCGGTGCCCAACCAGGGTGCTGGCCTGCGCAGATGTGCGTCAACTGGCCGATGACGCAGGGGCGGTGGGGACGCTCACGTCGAAGTGCCGGGCGCCGGAGGCGGCTTTCATGAGTGCGGTGAGCGTGCGCGCCTTGGCGGCGTCGTTCTCGGAACTGCCCCACTCGACGACGCGGCCGCCGCCCAACTCCAGCGAGATGTCGTCGTAGGAACGGACCTTGACGGTCCGGGTGTCCCGGCGGACGGCGGCCGGAATGGCACGCGCGACGTCGACCGCTTCCCGCACCAGCCGGTCGGTGCCGAACCGGCGCAGGCTGGCGGTGGCCGAACCCGACCGGGACAAGCTCAATTCCAGCGCCGGAACGCCTTTCGGTGCCTGTGGAACCGTGGCGAACCGGACACCTTCCTTGTCCACTTCGGTGAAGTTTCCGCTCTTTTCGATGAGCAGCACCGGAGTGCGCTCGGTCACTTTCAGCCCGATTCCACGGGGCCAGGAACGGACGACGTCCACCACGTCGATTCGGGGCAGTTTCCGCCGCAGCCGGGCCTCGATCCCGTCGGTGTCGACGGAGACCATCGGCGCCCCGACCGGGACGTCGGCGGCCTCGAGGACCTGCTCGGGCGTCAGAACGTCCGTACCGGACACGGAGACATGGCGCACGCGCAGCCACGGGGAGCCGTAGAGCAGCCAGACGGAGCCGGACCCGAGGAGCAGAACGACCAGCGCCAGAATGACGATCCTACGAAAGCGGCGATTCCGCAGCCGGCGGACGAGCGGCGGGCCGGACGACCCCTGCTGGCGTTCACCGCGTTCGGCGGTGGAGGTCGGTCCGGCCACGCTGCACGCTCTCTTTCTCTTTCCAGGCTCGGTTCGCCTCCGGGGCGCCTCAGCCGGTGTCGGCGGCGCGGTGAGGTTGGTACCCCAGGGGCCCCCCCCCCGCGGCCGCACCCCCCCCCCCCCCCCCCCCCCCCCCACACCCCCCAAAAAAAAAACGG